>JAGTRL010000216.1 GCA_018261815.1 Pseudomonadota bacterium | reverse complement strand
GCCTGGAACTCAATCCTCCGGAAGTTGGTGACCGCGCTCTCGCACGACCTTGAGCCATCGACGGATGGCCGATCGAAGGCGACGCTGCCCTTGTTCTTCAATCGGCATGGCCTCCACCAGGCCCAGCACCTCGACGGGCTTCACATAGCCGTGGGCGAGCATTGCCATGCAGAACTCGCGGTCCTTCTCCCGTCCCGCGACGGCCTTGGACATGAACAGGTCGAGCAGGTCAAGGCAGTAGCCGACACGGTGGTTGGTGGCTGCGGTCTGGACCCGGTGCAAGCGGCTCATCCAGCCGCGCGGGAGCACTGCAGTGTTGGGGCCCGCACCTTGCGCGTAGTAGCCAAAGGTCTGGTGGAACTGCGAGCCTTCGCCGATCGCACCTTCGATCTTCTCGGCGAGCTCAGGCGCCTGAAGCGGATAGATGTCCGCTTCGGCAGACATCGTGAAGACCTCCGGCGGATTCGGTACGGGGCCCAGGATCGATTGACTGCTGACGATGATGAACTCGTACTGATCCGTGACGTCGGCGCTCGCGCGGATGATGTGCTCGAGTTCCTCCCGGTTCATGCCGGCGTCTCGATCTTGGGGTCGCCGAGCACGAGCCCCTTGCGCAACTGGCCCACTTGGTCCAGCACGCCTTGGCGCACTTGCGCGGGGAGCACTGCAGTAAGCGGAGAGGCTTGGCGGAGCTCCTGTGCACGTCGCGTCCGGCCCAGGACCTTGCGCCACTTACCTTGGCGCAGGATCTCTTGCCACTCATGCCATAGACCCGATGAGCGGGAGCTGCCGGTGCCAAGCCAGCGCTCCAGCGTCGCTTGGGCCTGCAGCAGCAGCGCAGGATCGACGCGAACCAGCCTTACGGCCTCTTCATGCAGCGCCAGACTCTGAAGATCCTGAACCTGGTGAAGGGACTCGTCGGTCGACACCGTCACCTGCACGATGGGCCGTGCCCGCCTGGAGCGAGCGGCGGCACTTCCCGCAGGCGCTGGCTGCAAGGCATCACCCGCCAGCAAAGCCAGTTCTCCGCTGACGCCAAGCAACGACATCACGCGAAGGTAGGTCCCGATGGACGGCCCCGGGTCTCCGGCTTCTACAGAGCCGAGCGTCGTGCGGGAGATGCCAGCGCGCTTGGCCATCTCGACCGTTCCCAGGCCCTGCGACTTGCGCAGACGTTTGAGCCGGTCGCCCAGCTGAAGCAGCAGTTGGCGTTCGAGCACGGCAGTGCTGTCCGGTGCGTTCATTTGTCCAGAATACTATCCAAATCAGCGACGTTTGTCCATGTGGCTAGTCAGGTAGCGCGTGTCGAGAAGTCGCGTGAGGCGGCATGGACCGAATGCACGCCTTGCCCGGCGCGCAAGCAACCGACACGAAGGTGGAGTGAGATGGGCCGGCAGCGGGGCAAGGTCGGAAAGGTCTGGCGGTGCTTGGTCATGTTTGGTATGGGTCATGTGATACCCAATGTGGCAGTTTACGAGTATCCATGGGATCGTTATTGGATCATGAGCATTGACACTAAGGTTCACAATGTGTACTCTGATACCCGCAAAAACAGATTACGGGCATCGAAATGCCAACCTTGACGGCGCCTCCGCTGGAGGTCACGGCAGCAGCACAGCAACTCGGCCAGAACATCCGCGTGGCGCGCGTTCGCCGGCGCATGAGCCAGGAAGAACTCGCGCAGGCCTGCGGCATCACCCGCAAGACGCTCTATGCCCTGGAGAAGGGTGGCACCGCCAGCGCCCTGGGCACCGTCTTCACGGTGCTGTGGAAGCTCGGGCTGCTCGGCACGGCGGCCGCCCTGGCCGAACCTGACGCCGACGAGCATGGCCGTATCCTCGAAGCGGCGCGCCGGCCCCTCCGTGCGCGGCGGTCCGCCGCCGTCGACAACGACTTCTGATCATGGCCGCCGATGAACAGTTCTGCTACGTGTACGTCCAGCTCCCGGGCACCGTGGAGACGGTGCCCTGCGCGTCGCTGAAGGTGCGCAGCATCGGCGCCGGTGCGTACGAGGGTACGTTCACCTATGGCCGGCGCTACCTGGAACGGCCGGCCGTCGTGGCACTCGATCCGTACCACCTGCCGCTGTCGACACGACCGATGCGGTTCACGAAGCTGAAAGGCATTCCCGGCGCCGTGCGCGACGCCAGCCCAGACGCTTGGGGGCGCCGCGTGATCGAGGCCAAGCTGCAACGCCAGGAAGCCGACATCCAGGAGATCGAGTACCTCTTGAACGGCCCCGACGATGGCGCCGGCAACCTCAGCTTCGGGCGCAGCCCGCGGACGTTGACACCCGGGCCGGCACCCTGGCGACCCTTCAACCGCACGCATCAGCTCGCAGCGCTGATCGACGCGGCGCACGGGCTGGAGGAAGACGGCCGCCTGCCGCACGAGGTGCTTGAATCGCTCGAACCCGGCACCAGCATGGGCGGCGCCAGACCCAAGGTCACGGTCGAGGACGAGCAAAGAATCTGGCTCGCGAAACTGCCCGAGCGGGGGGACCGGCACAACGTGCAGCGCATCGAGTACGCCACGCTCGGACTGGCGCGAGCGGCTGGGCTTCGGGTCTGCCAGGCCCGCCTCGAACGCGTCGGAACAAGCGACGTGCTCATGCTGGGACGCTTCGATCGCGAGTGGAACCCCCAAGGCAAGACGTACGTGCGCCACGGCCTTGTGTCGGGGCTGACGGTGCTCGACGCCGAGGACGGCTACCTCGGGCGTGAGCGCTGGTCCTATCCGCTGCTCGCCGACGAACTTCGCCGCTGGTCGGTCAAACCCGCCGAGGATCGTCGCGAGCTGTACCGGCGCATGGTCTTCAATGCGATGGTCACCAACAACGACGACCACCCCCGCAACCACGCGCTGTTGCACACCACCGCCGGCTGGCGCTTGAGCCCGGCCTACGACATCCTGCCGGTGGCGATGGTGTCCGTCGAACGCCGGGACCTGGCGCTGGAGGTCGGCCGATTCGGCCGTGCCGCCAGCCTCTACAACCTGCTGTCGCAGTGCGAGGCCTTTGGTCTGGGCAAAGAAGAGGCGCGGTCGCTGATCGACGGCATGTTGGCCGTCGTGCGCGGCTGGCGAGAGTTCTTCACCGAGCGCGGTGTCGATGCAATGGGCATCGAGATGCTGGAGCAGGCGATGCTGCCGGAGTGCTTCTTCCGACAGGAGCCACCTGAGGCTGTACCCTGAGGGCTTTCGCGTCGAGCGCTTCATTGAAGTGATCGAGACTGAGGCTGTCTGGGAAGAGATTGCCGCCCGTACCTCGGCGTGAGCCGCCTCACTCGGACGTCGGGCCTGCCCCTTCTTCTCTCTTCGCCCACCGGCGCGGATCAGGAGAGGCTGATCCGCCTGATGTCGAGCGCGAAGGGGCCTGCCTGGCGCGCGACGATCATCAGGCCGACTTGGCGGATGCGGGCGGGGTCGAGCGGCGGTGCGCCGGGAACTTCGCGCCCGCGGAAACTGGCGCGGAACTCGGCCAGCGGTAAGCGCAGCGTCTGCCAAGCGCTTCCTGCGGGCGTGAAGGTGGCCTGGTAGTTGACGCCGTCGAAGCCGTCGTCGGTCAGCAGGCTGAGCTTGAGCTGCTTGTTGTCGCCGCGCAGTTCGAGCAGGCAGGCATGAGCGCCTGGATGCCCACTGTCGCCAGGTTTGGATCGGACCGAGGCGAAGCCACCGTTCTGCTCCAGGGAGACTTCACCTTCGAAGACGGCATGACTGGCCGGGTCGTGTTTCAGGCGGCTCTGCGAGATGCCGCCCATGACGCGATCGTCGATGGCCTGCCATGCGTTCACGGCCTGCAGGTCGGTGAAGTCGAAGAGCAGTTTGAGCATGGCCGATGCGCTGAGCCGCCTACGTGCCCGTGAACCCGAACCGCATTGCGCGCTCGCGGATGGCCGTGACCACATCGCGCAGTTCCGTCAGCTCCAGCTTGTTCTTCTTCAGGAATGCTCGCCACTGCATTTGCTTCGTCGCGTCATCGGCAAATGCATCGCTCAGGCCGATGGGCGTGGCGCTGGGCATGGCGGTCTGTCGGCGGGCGAAGGTCGCTTCGAGGGCGCGCTGCAGCTCCGCATCGTCGAGTGTGGCGTCGCGCAGCAGCAGGGCGAGGTCGAAGAAGTCCTTCATGCGGGTGTTGGTCATGCCCAGCACTGTCACGGCATGCAGTTTTTCGGCGACGGCCGTGGCCTTGGGGTAGGCGCGTAGCGTCGGCGCGGGGACGTCGGGCAGCAGGGTCGGGTAGGCGATGGGCTGCGGCGCCGGCGTGACCGCATCGCCGAAGCCGATGTCGATCTGCAGGGACACGCGGGCACCGTCGAGCGAGGCGCGCAGATTGATGCGCACGCCGCCGTAGCCGGCGTCCTTGCGAATAGGGGTGCCTGCGGTTGACTCGAGGTCGAACACGATGCCGTCGTCCACCGCGATGCCGCCGACGGATCGGAAGACGCCAACGAGCGTAGGCACGTCATCGGGGCCGAAGCCCAGCAGATCGGCGTCGCGTGTCGGCCGGTGCGGTTGGCCGTACCAGAGTTGGAACAGTAGCGCGCCCTTGAGCAGAAAGTTCGGTGCGTGCTCCGAGATCGACAGCCGGTACAGCAGACGTTCCAGGCCGTACTGGGTCAGGGTCAGGTTGAAGTCTTGCTTCGAGGTGTCGGTGAGATGCTTGAGCCTGGCTCGAATTGAGGCGGCGCGGTTGACGGTCATGCCGTGATGGCCTCGATGTAGGGGCGCATCACGTTGGCCACGCGGCCGGTCGTGGCGTGGCGCCACAGGTCGTCCAGCGTGAATTTGCGCTGGCTCCAGCCATCGCGCAGCGCCTCGAGCGCTACGTCCAGGCCGATCTTGTTGCGGAACCTGAAGCAGTCGACGACGGTCCGGGCAGCGTTGAAGACCGGCACCTCGACGCCGTCGATGTGCAGGCGTTCGACGCCCTCGGCCAGAGCAACGTTGCCCATGCGCACGACACGGATCGCGGGCTGGTCCAGTCGGGGGGTCACCATGTGCTGCGGGATCGCAATCCAGACCTCGAAAGGGGCCTGCGTGCCGATCTCGTGGACGCGCAGCGCGGACAGCAGGCAGACCACGCCCCTGGGCACGCGTGCCGAGACTTCCGCCAGCGAGCGGTGCTCGCTGATCTCCGCGCCGGGCAGGCCATAGAGGCCGCGCGCCACGCGTTCGAGTTTGCCGGCCTGCACTAGGCGCGTCAGGGCGATGGTTGGCAGCCCCTGCTGCGTCACGTCTCGCGCGCGCAGCAGTGTTCGCGCGCGTGCGAGCCGCAGCACCTGCTGCTCGTGGGTGGTGGCGGTTGCCGCGGCGGTCGCCTTCATGTCTACATTGTGTTGTGGAAAGACTGCTAAAGTCAATACTTACAGTGCAAATGCAACTTCAGTGCTCGCGCCCTGGTTCTTCTCCAACTGCGCACGACCACCGACATGCATAGGCCAGCGCTCGCGAGAACTTCGGCTGCGCACCGTAGGGGTTTATGCCGCCTCGGCCACCGGACGGTGACGTGCGAAGGGTGTGACTCAGTTAAGGCCAGGGGGTGCGACGAGTCCCAATCCAGTACGCGCTGCGAAAATGCCAACACGATGCAGCACCTGATCCTGCGCCCCGGCCCCCAACTGGTCATGCGAGCCTTTCGACCGGAGACCGAAGACACCGGCAGCCGACTGAAGGAGGTCGACGTCACCGGCCGCGCCCACGAGCATCTGTTCGAGCTCGTCACCGTCCACGCCGAGACCACGTTGGCCGACATCTTCCGGCTGATGGAGGCCAGCCCGCTGCTGCAGAAGTTCTACCGCCGGGACTTCGCCGAAGAACTCTGCGCGGAGGCGCGCAAGGGGGCCGCCGAGCCGTCTGCCAGTCAGCAGGCTGCGCTTGAAGGCATCGAGGTCCTCGAGCTGTATCAGGAATGGGGGCTGGACACGAGCACGAACGAGTACTCCGGCATGCAACGCCTGCACTTGCACGGCATCGGCCACGAATTGGCGGAAGACCTGCCGGAAGAACGAAGGAAGAAGGGCGAACGCATCGAATGGTCGGTTTCGCTGACGCCACTGCGCGAACTGCTGTCGTTGCCGGTCCGGGTGAAGGACGAGGTTCGGATCACCGAGGAAGACGCCACGGCCAAGGCCTACATGAGCGAGATTCGGCGCGCCAGATGCGCCGACGTGACGCTGGGCCAGGTCATCCACGGCCTGGTGTGGGAACTGTCATTTCACGGTGGGCCGCAAGAGCAGGTGGAGGTGTCGGAAGACCTCAAGCGCCAGGTTGCCGAGGTCGATGCCGGGACGGTCGACTTCGTGTCCGCTGACGACGTTTTCGAGCCTCTGTACAAGCCCGGATGCGACGCGCTCTTCGAAGAGCTCGGCGGTCGTTCGACTCGTGAGATCGCGGCAGCGATCCGCGACATCGAAGACGACCAGAACGCGGCCGCGTGGTTGGAGCGGGTCTTCGAGGGCGCCGTCGTGGTCAAGCCGCAGTTTCGCAATCGTTCCGGTCGCGAGTTCCGCAAGGCCTTCCGGGCGGCTGGGCGCTGACATCGTCGCCATGAAGAAGGTGGTGATCGCCGCGCAGGAGCGCATCGACGATTTCGAGCGCACGGCGATTGAGTTCTTTCGCGCTGTCCTGGGCATGGACTACGGCAAGTGCATCGTCACCGACGAAATCCGTCTCAGCGACTTCGCCAGCTGCGGCCTGCCAGAGGACATCGCTGACACAACCCAGAGCTTGCAAGCACTTCACTCGGCGTGGGACGCGTGGGTCGTGCCGGCCATCTGCAGCCGGTATGGCCTCGCGGACCTCTCGACGACGATGCTGCTTGTCGATCTCTTTGATGCGATCGAGCGCCAGGGACCGAAACAAGTTCATTGACGCCGCTTGAACGACATCGTGCCGCACAGGCCTGTCCGTGCGAGGTCAACTCAGAATGGCTGGTACAAGCTGACCTGAGCAAGGGAGAGAACAAGACATGGCAAGACGCGGAAGGACCAGTCCCGCCGAGGACATCATGGACCTCGTGGCGATGCTGCCGTGGTGGGTCGGCGTCGTCCTGGCATTGGCGAGCTACCTGCTGCTGCACAGCGTCGCATCTCAGCAGGTGGTTGCCACCACCCAGCCGGGCCAAGTGGGCGCGATGGTCACGCAGACCCTATGGAAGACGCTGGCTGGCGTCGGCCAGTACATCTTGCCCATCCTCTGCCTCGCCGGAGCAGGGATGTCGGCCTGGCGGCGCAGGGCCAGGCAGAACCTCGTCACCGATGTCGCGCAAAGCAAGGCCATTCGCCCGGCAAGATCGTCAGCCTGTTCGAGCCGCACACCGAGATCATCCGCAAAGGCAAAGCCGGCAAGCCCACCGAGTTCGGCAAGATGGTCAA
>JAGTRL010000215.1 GCA_018261815.1 Pseudomonadota bacterium | reverse complement strand
GCGGCGGTGCAGGACTACAAGGCCAAACACGGCCAGGGCGAGACCGAACAGGCGCACTGACATGCCGGTGACTCTGACCGAAGCCGCGGCCCGCCACGTGTCGCGCTACATCAGCAAGCGCGGCAAGGGCGTGGGCGTGCGCCTGGGCGTCAAGACCACCGGCTGCTCGGGCCTGGCCTACAAGCTGGAATACGCCGACGAGGTGGCGCCTGAGGACATGGTTTTCGAAGGCCATGGAGTCAAAGTGCTGGTCGATCCGAAGAGCTTTCCCTACCTGGATGGAACCGAGCTGGATTTCGTGCGCGAGGGCCTCAACGAGGGCTTCAAGTTCCACAACCCGCGCGAGAAGGACCGCTGCGGTTGCGGTGAGTCGTTCCGCGTCTGAGCCCCGCACCCCCCGTACCCCGGCTCGGCCGCCGCGCCGCGCCATGAACCCGAGCGCGATGCCGCGCCTCCGTGCCCCGGCCATGGCCCAGTCCCTGCACACCCGCGAAATGCTCGACATCCGCCGCGAAAGCCCGGACCAGCCACAAGTGCGCACGCTGCTGCGCGAACTGAATGACTACCTCGGTGGCCTGTACGAGCCGCAGCACAACCACATCCTCAGCGTCGACGAGTTGTTGGCGCCGCAGGTCGTCTTTCTGGTGGCGCGGCAGCAAGGCCGCCTGGTCGGCTGCGGCGCCGTGCGCCGTTTGCCCGGCGAGGCCGCGACGGGCGGTGAGGCCTACGGCGAGATCAAGCGCATGATGGTCGAACCGGCGGCGCGCGGCAGTGGCATTGGTGCCGCCTTGCTGGCGCGGCTGGAGCAGCAGCTGACTGACGAAGGAGTGGGCCTGTCGCTGTTGGAAACCGGTGCTGCGCAGACCCAGGCGGTGGGCCTTTACGAGCGGGCCGGCTACCGGCGCCGCGCGGCCTTCGGCGGCTATCCGGACAACGGGCTGTCGCTGTTCTACGAGAAGCGCCTGGGCCGATGAACATCGACGACGACGATTTCACGCTGTTCGGTCTGGCCGAGCGCTTTGCGCTCGACGGCGCGCAGCTGGACCAGCGCTGGCGCGAACTGCAGAGTTCAGTGCACCCGGACCGCTTTACCGCGCAGGGCGCAGCGGCGCAGCGCATCGCGATGCAGTGGTCGGTGCGGGTGAACCAGGCCTACCAGCGCCTGAAGGACCCGCTGAAGCGTGCCGCTTATCTGTGCGAGCGGCGCGGCGCGCCGATCGATGCTGAACGCAACACGGCCATGCCGCGCGAATTTCTGATGCAGCAGATGGCCTGGCGCGAGGGGCTCGACGAGGCCGGCGACAGCGAGGCGGTGCGCTCGCTTGCCGACCAGGTGGAACAGCACGAGCGCTCGCTGCTCGGCCGGCTGCAGGAACTGATCGACGCTCGCAACGATGTGGCCGCCGCAGCGGCGCAGGTGCGTGCGCTGATGTTCGTGGCGCGGTTTCGCCAGGACATCGAGCAACGTCTGGACACCCTGGAACAATGACTCCCGTTTCCCGCTGACATGGCGCTGCTGCAGATCTCCGAACCCGGCCAGGCGAGCGACCCGCACCAGCGTCGCATCGCGGTGGGCATCGACCTCGGCACCACCCATTCGCTGGTGGCGGCGGTGCGCCACGGCGTGGCTGAATGCCTGCCCGACACGCAGGGCCGCGTGCTGCTGCCGTCGGTGGTGCGCTATATGGAAAGCCAGCGCCGTCAGGTCGGCTTCGACGCGCGGGCCCATCAGGCCGAGGATGCGGCCCATACCATTGCCTCGGCCAAGCGCTTCATGGGTCGCCGCCTGGCGGACCTGAAGGGCGCCGCGCATCTGCCCTACGAGTTCGTCGATCAGCCTGGCATGGTGGCGGTGCGCACGCGCCAGGGCCCGAAGACCGCGGTCGAGGTGTCGGCCGAGATCCTGGCCACGCTGCGCCAGCGTGCCGAGGACAGTTTCGACGACGAACTCTTCGGCGCGGTGATCACCGTGCCGGCCTACTTCGACGATGCGCAGCGCCAGGCGACAAAGGACGCCGCGCAGCTGGCCGGGCTGGAGGTGCTGCGCCTGATCAACGAGCCCACCGCCGCGGCCGTGGCCTACGGCCTGGACCACGGCAGCGAAGGCCTGTATGCCGTGTATGACCTGGGCGGCGGCACCTTCGACGTGTCGCTGCTGCGTCTGACCAAGGGCGTGTTCGAGGTGGCGGCCACTGGCGGCGACGCTGCCTTGGGCGGCGATGACTTCGATCACCTGCTGGCCGCCTGGGCGCTGCAGCAGTCGGGCCGTCAAGCCGTCAGCCCGCAGGACAAGGGCGCATTGCAGATGGCCGCGCGTCGCACGCGTGAAGCGCTCACCGACCATGCCCATGCCACGCTGCATTGCCCGCTGGATGGCGGCGACCTGCGCATCGACGTGTCGCGCGAGCAGCTCGAGACCCTGACGCGGCCGCTGCTCGAACGCACGCTGGCTGCGCTGCGCAAGGTGCTGCGCGATGCGCGCGTACAGCGCAGCGACGTGCTCGGCGTGGTCATGGTCGGTGGCGCCACGCGCATGCCGGCGGTGCGCCGCGCGGTGGGCGAGTTCTTCGGTGAACAGGGGCACGTGCGCGTGCTCACCGATGTCAATCCGGACGAGGTGGTGGCCCTGGGCGCGGCGATTCAGGCCCACGCGCTGGCCGGCAATGCCAAGGACGGCCAGCTGCTGCTGCTCGACGTGATCCCGTTGTCACTGGGCATCGAGACCATGGGCGGCCTGGTCGAGCGCATCGTCGAGCGCAATACCACCATCCCCGTGGCCAAGGCGCAGGAGTTCACCACCTACCAGGACGGTCAGACCGCGATGGCCATCCACGTGGTGCAGGGCGAGCGCGAGCTGGTGGCCGATTGCCGCTCGCTGGCGCGCTTCGAGTTGCGCGGCATTCCGCCGATGGCAGCCGGCGTGGCCCGCATCCGCGTCAGCTTCCAGGTCGATGCCGATGGCTTGCTCAGCGTCTCTGCCCTGGAGACCGGCAGCGGGGTGCAGGCCAGCGTGGTGGTCAAGCCCAGCTACGGCCTGGGCGACGACCAGGTGGCGCAGATGCTGCGCGACGGCTTCGCCCATGCGCAGGACGACATGCAGCTGCGCGCGCTGCGCGAGGCCAAAGTCGATGCCGACCGGCTGCTGCTGGCCACGCAGTCGGCGCTGGATGCCGACGGCGAGCTGTTGTCCGACGCCGACCGCCGCAGCATCGGCGCGCTGATGCAGCAGCTGCGCGAACTGTCGGCTGGCCAGGACCACGACGCCATCAACGCCGCGGCCGAGGCCCTGGCCACGGGCACCGAGGAATTCGCCGCCGCGCGCATGAACCGCGGCATCCGCCAGGCGCTGGCCGGGCGCAGCATCGAAGACGTCTGAACCATGCCGCACATCCGCATCCTGCCGCACGCCGAGCTCTGTCCGATGGGCGACGATATCGAGGCCGAGCCGGGCACCTCGGTCTGCGAGGCGCTGCTCGAAAACGGCATCGCCATCGAGCATGCCTGCGAGATGAGCTGTGCCTGCACCACCTGCCACGTCATCGTGCGCGAGGGCTTCGACTCGCTCGGCGAGATGGATGAATCCGAAGAAGACCTGCTCGACCGCGCCTGGGGTCTGACGCCGACCTCGCGGTTGTCGTGCCAGGCGATCCTGTCGCAGCAGGACGTGACCATCGAGCTGCCCAAGTACACCATCAACCACGCGCGCGAGAACCACTGAGCCGCCGATGAAGGTGCTGGGCATCGAAAGCTCCTGCGATGAAACCGGCGTGGCGCTGGTCGACGCGGCAGGAGAAGGCGTGCCGCAGCTGCTCGCACAGGCGCTGCACAGCCAGGTCGACATGCACCAAGCCTACGGCGGCGTGGTGCCCGAACTGGCCTCGCGTGACCACATTCGCCGCGTGCTGCCGCTGACGCGGCAGGTGCTGGCGGACGCCGGCTGCAGCCTGCGGGACATCGACCTGGTGGCCTACACCCGCGGGCCCGGCTTGGCCGGCGCGTTGCTGGTCGGTGCCGGCGTGGCCGTGGCCCTGGCCGAGGCGCTGGGCCGGCCGACCCTGGGCGTGCACCACCTGGAAGGGCACCTGCTGTCGCCGTTCCTGTCGGCCGACCCGCCGCAGTTCCCCTTCATTGCGCTGCTCGTTTCCGGCGGCCACACGCAGCTGATGCGCGTCGATGCCGTGGGGTGTTACGCGCTGCTTGGCGAGACCATCGACGATGCCGCCGGCGAGGCCTTCGACAAGAGCGCCAAGCTGCTGGGGCTGGGCTATCCGGGCGGCCCGGCGCTGTCCGCGCTGGCCAGGCAAGGGCGCGCCGACGCCTTTGTGCTGCCACGGCCGCTGCTGCACAAGCCGAACCTGGACTTCTCCTTTGCCGGGTTGAAGACCGCGGTGGCAGTGCGCCTGGCCCAGTTGGGCGCCCCGCGCAGCGATGCACAACGTGCCGACATGGCGGCCAGCGTGCAGGCCGCCATCATCGACGTGCTGTGTGCGAAGTCGCTGCGCGCCCTTCAGGCCAGCGGCCTGTCCCGGCTGGTGGTGGCCGGCGGCGTCGGCGCCAATGCCAGCCTGCGCCAGCGGCTGGACGAGGACTGCCGCCGCATCGGCGCGCGCGTGCACTATCCGGAGCCGGCGCTGTGCACGGACAACGGCGCGATGATCGCGCTGGCCGCCGCGATGCGCTGGCAGCGCGGCCTGGGCGAAGGCGAACGTTCGGGCGCCTTCGACGTACGGCCGCGCTGGGACCTGGCGCAGATCAGTTGACGGTGATGCACGCCGCGGCCGGGGTGCCGCGCTTGGTGAGCGTCAACGTGAGGACGCCGTGCTCCAGCTTGGCGCTGGACTCGGCCTGGTCGATGTCGGCCGCCACACTGAAGTTGCGCGCAAAGCTGGCCAGCGAGCGCTCGCGGTAGACGACGCGATCGCCTTCCTTCTTCTCTTCTTCCTTGCGGGTCTGCGCCTCGACGCTGACGCGCCGGCCGTCGATGGCGATCTTCACGTCTTCCTTGGCCACGCCGGGCAGGTCCAGCTTGACGGTGTAGGCACGCTCGGACTCCGACACGTCCAGCGCCGGGCTGCGCAGCTTGTCGGCTTGCGCGGCCGGGGCGAAGAACTGATCAAAGCCGTCATCGAAGAGGCGATCGAAGCTGCGCGCCAGTTCGGATGCGTTGCGGCTCAGGGGAACTAGAAACATGGTCACTCCTACAATGGTTACTGGTGTCGGCGCAACAGCGCCGCTACCCATGCTGTGCAGATGGACGCGCAGCCTTGCTTTTCAAGTCCGGGGCATCTTGTGCTGCGTCAAGCCAACATTCGCGGCCGGCCCTCACACCAAGAACACACCATGCGCGAGACCATTGCCCGCCTGCCTGGATCGAAGATCCGCGAGGTGGCCAACGCCGCCATGGGCCGTGACGACGTGCTGGCCTTCTGGTTCGGCGAAAGCGACGAAGTCACGCCCGAGGCGGTGCGCGATGCCGCCGCGCGCTCGCTGCGCAGCGGCGAGACCTTCTATTCCCACAACCTGGGCCTGCCCGAGCTGCGCCAGGCCCTGGCCGAATACTGCACGTCGCTGCACGGCCCTGTGGATGCGGAGCGCATTGCCGTCACGTCGTCCGGCGTCAACGCGCTGATGCTGGCCATGCAGCTGCTGGCCGGGGCCGGCGACGAGGTGGCCGCGGTGGTGCCGCTATGGCCCAACCTGACGGCACAGGCCGAGATCATGGGAGCCCGGGTGCGTCGCATCGCGCTGCGCCCGATGCAGGGTCGCTGGTCGCTGGACCTGGACAGCCTGCGCGCGGCGGTGACGCCGGTCACGCGCGTGCTGTTGATCAACGCGCCGAACAACCCCACGGGCTGGACACTGACACGCGACGAGCAGCAGGCCATCCTGGCGCATTGCCGTCGCACCGGCACCTGGATCGTCGCCGACGAGGTCTACGAACGCCTGCATTTCGGCATGGGATCGGCGGCCCCCAGCTTCCTGGACATCGCCGGCGATGAGGACCGGCTGGTGGTGGCGCACAGCTTTTCCAAGAGCTTCCTGATGACCGGCTGGCGCCTGGGTTGGCTGGTGCTGCCGCGTGGCCACCTCGACGCCATCGGCAAGCTGATCGAGTTCAACACCTCCTGCGCACCGGTATTCGTGCAGCGCGGCGGCCTGGCGGCACTGCAGATGGCGGCGGATTTCGTGCCGGCGCTGGTCGCGCGCCTGCGCGGTTGCCGAGACCGACTCATCCCCCAGCTGGCGGCGCTGCCCGGCGTGGAGGTGGCCAGCCCGCCCGGCGGCATGTACGCCTTCTTCCGCGTGCAGGGGCAGGACGACTCGCTGGCCTTTGCCAAGCGTCTGGTCGAGCACCACGGCCTGGGCCTGGCCCCTGGGGTGGCCTTTGGGGCGGAAGGCGAGGGCTGGCTGCGCTGGTGCTTTGCCTCACACGACCCGCGGCGGCTGGATGCCGGCGTGCAGCGCCTGGCCCGCGCCCTTGGCCTATAATCCCACGTCTTCCCCGCAAGGGAGAGATCACAGCACGGTACGGGTCGGTTTCACCTGTATTCGCAAGTCGCACCGGAAACCGTCGCAGCGCCGCACGAACTCCCAGTCGTGGCCTGGACAGGCGGTTTCCCAACCCAAGGAAATCTCATGACCATGGCCAGCGCGCAAGTCGCAGAAATCATCCAGTCCAATGCGCGCAGCGCTGCGGACACCGGTTCGCCTGAAGTGCAGGTGGCGTTGCTCACCGCACGCATCAACGAACTCACGCCGCACTTCAAGCTGCACGTGCACGACCACCACGGCCGCCGCGGCTTGCTGAAGATGGTCAACCAGCGCAAGCGCCTGCTGTCCTACCTGAAGGAAAAGGCGCCCGACCGCTACACCGCGCTGATTGCCAAGCTCGGCCTGCGCAAGTAAGTCCGCGATGAAGGACGACGGCCCGCGCGCACGCTGCGCTGCGGGCCGTGTCGGAGCAGGGCACTTGAAGGGCATCCGCTTGTCATTCCATCGACGCCACGGCGCGGGCCTCGCTGGAATGGCATGCCGCCAAGAGAAGGCCGCTCCTGGTCAAGGGCACCACCGCAAGTGTGCCGAACCCTTATAGGAGTACCGCTATGAGCATCTTCAACAAGGTCACCAAGACCTTCCAGTGGGGCCCGCATACCGTCACGCTGGAAACCGGCGAGGTGGCACGCCAGTCCAGCGGCGCCGTCATCGTCAACATCGACGACACCGTGGTGCTGGCCACCGTGGTGGCGTCCAAGACCGCCAAGCCGGGCCAGGACTTCTTCCCGCTGACGGTGGACTACACCGAGAAGACCTACGCCGCCGGCAAGATCCCCGGCAGCTTCTTCAAGCGCGAAGGCCGCCCCAGTGAACTGGAGATCCTGACCTGCCGCCTGATCGACCGGCCGATCCGCCCACT
>JAGTRL010000214.1 GCA_018261815.1 Pseudomonadota bacterium | reverse complement strand
CACCAGGTCGGCCGCTTCGGCGTCGGTGCGCGCCAGCAGGATCGTCGGCACGCCCATCACGTCGGCCGCCAGGCGCGCCGCGGTCAGCTTGGCCACCGCTTCACGCGTGGGCACCAGCACCTTGCCGCCCATGTGGCCGCACTTTTTCACCGAGGCCAGTTGGTCCTCGAAGTGCACGCCTGCGGCACCGGCTTCGATCATCGACTTCATCAGCTCGAAGGCATTGAGCACGCCGCCGAAGCCGGCTTCGGCGTCGGCCACGATCGGCGCGAAGAAGTCGATGTCGTTCTTGCCTTCGGACCACTGGATCTGGTCGGCACGCTGGAAGGTGTTGTTGATGCGCTTGACGACCTTGGGCACCGAGTCCACCGCATACAGCGACTGGTCGGGGTACATCTCGCCGTTGCTGTTGGCGTCACCCGCCACTTGCCAGCCCGACAGGTAGATGGCCTTCAGGCCGGCCTTGACCTGCTGCATGGCCTGGTTGCCGGTGAGCGCGCCGAGCGTGTTGACGAAGGGCTCGGTATTGCACAGCGTCCACAGCTTCTCGGCGCCGCGCTTGGCCAGCGTGTGCTCGATCTGCAGACTGCCGCGCAGACGAATCACGTCTGCGGCGGTGTAGTTGCGCTTGATGCCCTTCCAGCGCGGGTTGGTCGCCCAATCCTTCTCGAGGGCGGCGGCTTGTTGTTCACGGGTGGGCTGGCTCATACGAGGCTCCTTGAAGTGCTGTGGTTCGAGTGACGAAATACAGGCGCAAGCCTAAAGCCAAGCGAGGTCGCTGTGAAGACTTGTGTCTTATATAAGACCAAGATTCTTGCTGTTTAGAATCAATAGGTTAGATCGCCTGTTCCGCGATACGGAATGCGCATGAGCGCCATGAAAACTCATGCTGCAGTGCAGCGCGGCATCATTCCACAATGCGGCATACGTTGAGCGCGATACGAAAGCGGCTCAGCCGGCGCGGCTGATCACGCCGTCCAGCCAGCGCGCGTAGATGCGATCCGCCAGCGCCTGCTGCACCGGCAGGTGCAGGGCCATGGCTTCGCGCATCGCCGCCCCGCTGTGCACGGTGGCATGCCGCTGCTGCAGCGAACGGTAGGCCGCGGAATCCAGCATCGACCAGCGGCGCAGCTTTTCCTCGTCCACTTCGACATGGAACTGCATCGCCAGATGCGGGCCGATGGCAAAGGCCTGGTGGGTGCAGGCGTCGCTGCCGGCCAAAGGCGTGGCCCCAGGGGGCAGTTCGAAGGCTTCTTCGTGCCACTGGAACACCGGGCCGATGTCGCCCTCGCCGAACCAGTCGCGGGCGCACGGGTGGTCGTGCAGGCTCATGCGGTGCCAGCCGACTTCAGGCGCCGGCGAAGGGCCGACGCGTGCATCGAGCGCGCGCGCCATCAGCTGCCCGCCCAGGCAATGGCCGATGACGGGACGTCCGCGCGCCATCGCGTCCAGGATCAGCAACTCGGCCCGGCGCAACGAAGGCAAGGGGTCGTTGGCGCTCATCTCGCCGCCCAGGATGGCCAGCGCGGAGTAGGCGTCCATGTGCTCGGGACAGGCTTCCCCCACCTCGGTGTTGCGCACTTCGAACGACAGTTCGTGGCGCTGCAACCAGGTGGCCAGGTAGGCCGGACCATCGCTGCTCAGGTGCTGCAGGACCAGTATGGGTTTCATCGCCAGGTCTTCGAAGGGGTGGGGCGGCATGTCGCACGCGGTCCTTATGATCCGCCAACCCCGGCTGCCGCATTCGACGATGACCGCTTTCGCCTACCAGTCCGACAACCGCTTCCTGAAGGTGCCCGCGGCCACCGGCAGCGAGCCTTACGCCGTGGCCGGCATTGCCTGGGACGGGTCCACCACCAACCGGCCCGGCGCACGCTTCGGGCCGCGCGCCATCCGCCAGGCCAGCCACATGCTGTGCGACGGCGTGCATCCGTTGTTCGACGTCACGCCGGAGGGGGTGCTGGCCGACACAGGCGACCTGCCGCTGCCCAACACCAGCCTGGAGGGCATGCGCGCGGCCATGCCGGCGCTGGTGGACGCGCTGATCCGCAGGCACCACATGGCCTGGCTGGGCGGCGACCATTCGATCACGTTGCCGCTGCTGCGCAGCTATTGCCGCTGGCTGGGACGGCCGCTGGCGGTGATCCACTTCGACGCGCATTGCGACACCTGGAGCGACCACTGCGGTGAGCCCAGTGGCCACGGCACCTGGGTCTACGAAGCCATGCGCGAAGGCATGGTGATCAACGAATGTTTCATGCAGGTGGGCATCCGCTCGGCCGGGGTGCGCGAGGCACGCGAGTACGTGCGCGCGCAAGGGGGTCTGATCTTCGACGCACGAAGCCTGCGCGGCCTGGAAAGCGCGGCCCAGTTGGCACCCGTGCTGCACACCCTGCGCGAGCGGCTGGCGCAGCACGGCAACCCGCCGCTGTACCTGAGCCTGGACATCGACGCGCTCGACCCGGCTTTCGCCCCGGGCACCGGCACGCCGGAGCCGGGTGGCCTGACGACCAACCAGGTGTTCACCGTGCTGGAAGAGCTGGCCGGGCTGCCCTTCGTCGGCATGGACTGCGTGGAAGTGTCCCCCCCCTACGACCATGCTGAACTCAGCAGCTATGCCGCCGCGCGCTTCGTCTGGACCTACCTGTGCGGCTGCATCGCGCGCGGCGCCTGGCGCGCCCCTTGACGACCTACAGCGCCAGCGCGGTGGTCTTCTTCACCGTGCGCAGCACCAGCATCGAGTTCGACCGCGCCACGCCGGGCAGGCGCATCAGCACCTCGGTATGGAAGCGCTCCAGGTCCTCGGCATCGCGGTAGGCGAAGCGCAGCAGGTAGTCGTTGGAGCCGGCCACGTAGAAGCAGTCCAGGATCTCGGGCGCATCGCGCACCGCCTGCTCGAAGGCTTCGAGCTGGTGGTTGTTCATGCTCTCCAGGTTGATGATCGTGAAGCTGGTGCCGTGGCGGCCCACCGCCTTGGGGTTCAGCAACGCCACGTACTGGGCGATGACGCCGGATTCCTCCAACTGCTTGACGCGGCGCAGGCAGGCCGACGGCGACAGGTGAACCTGCTGCGCCAGCTCCACGTTGGACAGGCGCCCGTCGCGCTGCAGGGCTTCGAGAATGGCGCAGTCGATCGAATCGAGTTGCGCCAGCGCAGTCGGATTTCGCATGAGATGCCACCGGAAGGTCTGGACGCCGCATGATATTGCGGCATCGCTGGCCGGCACCTGCCATTGCGCCAGCACATTGCAGGCCGCAGTGTTTAGACTGCAACCTGCGGTGGTTCGGGGCTCGAATCGACCGCGCCCGCTGTGCTACTCCCCGAGGATTCCGCCATGAAACCCGATCTCGACGCATTCTGGATGCCCTTCACCGCGAGCCGCCAGTTCAAGAAGGCGCCGCGCCTGCTGACCCGCTCCGCGGATATGCACTACTGGGACGACAAGGGGCGGCAGATCCTCGACGGCGTCGCCGGCCTGTGGTGCGTGAACGCCGGCCATGCGCGGCCGAAGATCGTCAAGGCGATCCAGGATCAGGCCGCCGAGCTGGATTTCGCACCGCCCTTCCAGATGGCGCACCCCAAGGCCTTCGAGCTGGCCGACAAGGTGGCGAAGATCGCGCCGCCCGGAATGAACAAGGTCTTCTTCACCAATTCGGGCTCCGAGTCGGTGGAAACCGCGCTGAAGATGGCCATCGCTTACCACCGCGCCCGCGGCGAAGGCACGCGTACCCGGTTGATCGGTCGCGAGCGCGGCTACCACGGCGTCAACTTCGGTGGCATCTCGGTGGGTGGCATGGTCGGCAACCGCAAGATGTTCGGCACCCTGCTGGCCGGCGTGGACCACATCCGCCACACGCACGACCTGGAGCGCAACGCCTTCAGCGTCGGTCAGCCCGAGCATGGCGCCGAACTGGCGGACGACCTGGAACGCCTGGTCGCGCTGCACGACGCCTCGACCATTGCCGCGGTCATCGTCGAGCCGATCGCCGGCTCCACCGGTGTGCTGATCCCGCCCAAGGGTTACCTGCAGCGGCTGCGCGAGATCTGCGACAAGCACGGCATCCTGCTGATCTTCGACGAAGTCATCTGCGGCTTCGGCCGTACTGGCACGCCCTTTGCCGCCACCACCTTCGGCGTGACGCCGGACCTGATGACGCTGGCCAAGGGCATCACCAACGGCTGCGTGCCGATGGGCGCGGTGCTGGCCAAGCAGGCCATCCACGACGTGTTCATGACCGGCCCCGAGCACCTGATCGAGTTCCCGCACGGCTACACCTACTCGTCGCATCCGCTGGCCTGCGCCGCCGGGCTGGCCACGCTGGAGACCTATGCCGACGAAGGCCTGCTGACGCGCGCCGGCCAGCTGCAGGGCTACTTCGCCGAGGCGGTTCATTCGCTGAAGGGCCTGCCCAACGTCATCGACATCCGCAATTTCGGGCTGGTCGGGGCGGTCGAACTGGCGCCGGTGGCCGGCGAGCCGACCAAGCGCGCCTTCAACGTCTTCCTTGACTGCTACGACAAGGGCGTGATGCTGCGCACCACGGGCGACATCGTCGCCATCTCGCCGCCGCTGATCATCGAGCGCGAGCAGATCGACCAGATCGTCGACACGCTGCGCGGGGCGATTCAGCGCGCCGCCTGACCGAGCGTGCATCGACCCACTTCGCACGAGGGCTTGCCTAGCGCATAACGAACCCATGGACCTGCTGAGCGCCGATCGCGAACTGACCCGCAACTCCTACTACGCGGCCACGGCCGAGCGCCAGCATTCCCACCCGCCGCTGCAGGGCGCGCAAAGCTGTGACGTGGCGGTGGTGGGTGGTGGTCTGGCGGGCTTGTCGGCCGCGCTGGAACTGGCGGAGCGCGGCTTCTCGGTCACGCTGCTCGAAGCACGCGAACTCGGCTGGGGCGCCAGCGGGCGCAACGGCGGCCAGGCGATCCATGGCCTGGCCTGCGACCAGTCCACGATCGAAGCCCAACTCGGCCTGGACGAGGCCCGGCGCGTCTGGGACATGTCGATCGAGGCCCTGGATCTGCTGCGGCAACGCATCGACCGCCACGCCATCGACTGCGACTGGCGCGCCGGCTACCTGGGCCTGGCCACCAACGCACGCAAGGGCCGCGAACTGCAGGACTGGGCCGAGCGCATGGAGCAAGTCTATGGCTACGTGCAGCAGCACATTCCGCCGGCGCAGATGGCCCAATGGATCGCCAGCGAGCGTTTCCACAGCGGCGTGTTCGATGTGCGCTCGGGCCATCTGCATCCGCTCAAGTACACGCTGGGCCTGGGGCGTGCAGCCGCGGCTGCGGGCGTGACGCTGCATGAACACACACCGGTGATATCGCTGCAACCGGGGCCGATGGTGCGGCTGCGCACGGCGCGGGGCGAACTGCAGGCCCGCCACGTGCTGCTGGCGGGCAACGTCTACCTGCAAGGCGTGGCGCCGGCACTGCAGTCGCGCATCATGCCGGTGGGCACCTATATCGCCTGCACCGAAAAACTCGACGATGCCCTGGCCGACAGCCTGATCCCGTCGCGCGCGGCGGTGTGCGACACCAATTTCGTGCTCGACTACTTCCGCACCACCAACGACCAGCGCATGCTCTACGGCGGCCGCGTCAGCTACAGCACGGTCACGCCGATGAACCTGGCCGAGAGCATCCGCCAGCGCATGGTGGCCACCTTCCCGCAGCTGGCATCGGCCACGGTGGAATACGCCTGGGGCGGATTCGTCGACATCTCGATGAACCGCGCACCCGACTTCGGCCGGCTGCCCGCCGCGGGCGGCTATGCTGCGAATGTGTACTACCTGCAAGGCTTCTCCGGCCATGGCCTGGCCCTCACCGGGCTGGCGGGCAAGCTGGTGGCCGAGGCCATGGCCGGCGATGCCAGCCGCTTCGACACCTTCGCGCGCCTGAGGCACCGGCCCTTCCCGGGCGGGCGGCTGCTGCGCACGCCGGCGCTGGTGCTGGGCATGGCCTGGTACCGCATGAGGGACCTCGTCGCATGAGTTCCAAGCTGCCCGTCGTGCTGGTACCGGCTTGCAACCGGCAGCTCGGCCACCACCCCTTCCACATCGCCGGCAAGAAGTACGTCGACTTCGTGCGCCTTGCCGGCTGCCTGCCGCTGGTGGTGCCGAACGCGCTGGACAGCGAGGTCGATGCGCTGCTCGACCTGGCCGACGGCGTGCTGCTCACCGGCTCGCCGTCCAACGTGCACCCGCGCCACTTCGACGAAGGTGTGCACAACCCCGATCTGCCGCTGGACCTGGAACGCGACCAATGGACCCTGCCCTTCATCCCCAAGGTGCTGGAGCGCGGTCTGCCGCTGTTTGCCATCTGCCGCGGCACGCAGGAAACCAATGTCGCGTTGGGCGGCTCGCTGCACCAGGCGGTCCAGGATGTGCCGGGCTATGCCGACCACCGAGCGGATCCCAACGGCAACGCTGAAGCGCAGTACGGCCTGGCGCACGAAGTCGAGGTCCTTCCCGGCGGCGTGCTGCCAAGGATCCTGGACCGCACGCGCTTCGAGGTGAACTCAGTCCACGGCCAGGGCGTGAACCGACTGGCGCAGGACTTGCGTGTCGAAGCCCAAGCCCCGGACGGGCTCATCGAAGCGTTTTCCTACCCCAAGGCAGCGGGCTTCAATCTGTGCGTGCAATGGCATCCCGAATGGCAGGCGAGCAGCAACCCCGTCTCGGTGCAGCTGGCGCGCGCCTTCGGCCAGGCTTGCCAGGCCTATCGGCAGCAGTACCGCGAACCGCTGCCCTAGTGTGGGCCCCACGGCAGACGAAGGGTTCGTCGGTGGCGCCCGCAAAACAGCCGCTGCGCAGGAAAACAGCTCAGGTGTCCCATGGTTGAAAGAAAGTACTTCACGTTCAGCGAGCTCGAACAGTGGCTCAACACGCACCGCGTGACCGAGATCGAATGCCTGGTGCCCGACCTCACCGGGGTGGCGCGCGGCAAGATCCTGCCGCGCGAGAAGTTCACCGAAGACCGCGGCATGCGCCTGCCGGAGGCCGTGGTGGCCATGGGCGTGACCGGCGAGTTCCCCGAGGAGGGGCCGTACTACGACGTCATCAGCCCGACCGACCGGGACATGCACCTGCAGGCCGACCCGACCACGGTGCGCATCGTGCCCTGGGCCACCGACCCGACGGCGCAGGTCATCCACGATTGCTATGACAAGCATGGCGCCCTGGTGCCTTTTGCGCCGCGCTCGGTACTGAGGCGCATCTGCGGCCTGTTCGAGGCCGAGGGCTGGAACCCGGTGGTGGCGCCGGAACTCGAGTTCTATCTGGTCGCCCGCAACACCGACCCGGACATGCCGCTGAAGCCGCCGGTCGGCCGCAGCGGCCGTGCCGAGACCTCGCGCCAGGCCTATTCGATCGATGCGGTGAATGAGTTCGACCCGCTGTTCGAGGACGTCTACGACTACTGCGAGAAGATGGA
>JAGTRL010000213.1 GCA_018261815.1 Pseudomonadota bacterium | reverse complement strand
TCTCTCTCCCACCGAAGCGGCCGGGCTCAGCCGAGGCGGGGGGGCGGATCGCGGGGCGCATACTACGGGAAAACGCGAAGCGTCCGGCTGAGTGTTTTCCTGCGGTGCACCGATGTCGTGCGCTGTCAGGGCGTCGCAAGGGCGGTTCGTAGAATCCACAGCATTCAGCAACGAAAGTCCCGAGATGAGCCTGCACAACGTCAGCCCGGGCGCGAAGGCGCCGGACGAGTTCAACGTGATCATCGAAATTCCGATGAATGCCGACCCGATCAAGTACGAGGTCGATCACGAGACGGGCGCGCTCTTCGTCGACCGCTTCATGAGCACGTCGATGCACTACCCGTGCAACTACGGCTACATCCCGAACACGCTGGCCGACGATGGCGATCCGGTGGACGTGCTGGTGGTGACGCCAGTGCCGCTGATTCCGGGCGTGGTGGTGACCTGCCGGCCGCTGGGCATGTTGACGATGGACGACGAGGCCGGCGGCGACAACAAGCTGCTGGCGGTGCCGATCGACCGCATCCTGTCGATCTACTCCCAGTGGAAGAAGCCCGAGGACCTGAACCCGCTGCGCTTGAAGACCATCCAGCATTTCTTCGAGCACTACAAGGACCTGGAGCCGGGAAAGTGGGTCAAGGTCAAGGGCTGGGAAGGCCCGGACAGCGCCCGCGCCGAAGTCACCTCGGGCATGGCCAACTGGCTCGCGCTACAAGAAAAAAAATAGCCGCGTCTCAAGGCGCTGGTTCGGCGCGGAACGGGTTGCGTTCGCGCAGTTCGTCCACATAGGCCTCGATGCCGGTGCCTTCGCGCTCCAGGTGGCGGGCCACCGCATCGGCAAAGCCGGCGTGGCTGAGCCAGTGGGCCGAATGGGTCAGCACCGGCAGCAAGCCGCGAGCCATCTTGTGTTCGCCCTGCGCGCCGCCTTCAAAGCGTGCGTAACCCTGCGCAATGCACCAGCTCAGCGGCTGGTAGTAGCAGGCCTCGAAGTGCAGGCAGGGCACGTACTCGGTGCAGCCCCAATAGCGCCCATAGGCATGGCGCCGATCGGGGTCGATGGCCAGCAGCGAGCAGGCCACGCGCCGGCCGTCGCGATGTGCGACGAACATCACCCAGTGCCGTGCCATCGTCTGTTGCATGCGGATGAAGAAGTCGCGCGTCAGGTAGGGCGTGGAATGGTGCGCTGCATATGTCAGCGTGTAGCAGTGGTGGAAGAAGTCCCACAACTCGCTGTCGATCTGTTCGCCGGCATGCACCGTGAACTGCACGCCGGCTTCGGCCACGCGGCGGCGTTCCTGCGCGATCTTCTTGCGCTTGTCGCGCTGCAGGCTGGACAGGAACTCGTCGAAGTCGGCGTAGCCCGCAGGCTCTCGGTTGAGCCAGTGGAACTGCACCGTCTGGCGCAGCATCCAGCCCTCGTCGGCGGCGGCCTGGCGGTCGGCATCGTCCATGAACAGCAGGTGCGCCGACGACAGCCCGCTGTGGGTACAGATCTGCTGCAGCGAGCGCAGCAACAGCCGTCGTGAGGCGGCATCGCGAGCCAGCAAGCGGCTGCCCGGCACCGGCGTGAAGGGCACCGCGCTCAGCAGCTTGGGGTAGTAGCGCAGGCCGTGGCGCTGGTAGGCGTCGGCCCAGGCCCAGTCGAACACGTACTCGCCGTAGGAGTGGCTCTTCAGGTACAGCGCGCAAGCACCGACCAACTCGTCGCCGCGCCGCAGGCACAGCAGCTGGTTGACCCATCCGGTCTGCGGCACCGCGCTGCCCGATGCATGCAGCGCCAGCAGGTACTCGTGGCGCATGAAGGGCGTCGGCGCGGCCTGCGCGTCGAGCAGGGCGTTCCACGCCACGGGATCCAGCTGCGACGGGTCGTCGTGCAGGTGGGCGAGGGTGTCGGCGCGGGTCGGGGCTGGACTCATGCGTGTTGGTTGTGCCCGGCGGATCTTAGGGGCAAGCGGGCGACCTCGTTGTCGTGTGCGCATGCGCCACGAACGCGCTGGCGGCACACTCTTGGTGCCGCGCATCCGGTGCGCGGCGAACGCTTTCGGTTCATCGGCGCCTGTCGCGTCCGACAAGGGTCGGTCGCGTGCCAAAGCCGCGTTGATCCATGCTTAAATCGCGGCAGTGCAATGCTCTCCCGAGGTCGGACCATGAAACAGATCACTGCCATCATCAAGCCGTTCAAGCTGGAAGAGGTCCGCGAGGCCCTGGCCGATGTCGGCGTGTCGGGCCTGACCGTCACCGAGGTCAAGGGCTTCGGTCGCCAAAAGGGCCACACCGAGCTGTACCGCGGCGCCGAGTACGTGGTCGACTTCCTGCCAAAGATGAAGGTCGAGGTGGTGGTCAAGGATGCCGACGTCGAACGCTGCATCGAAGCCATCGTGCGCGCGGCCAAGACCGGCAAGATTGGCGACGGAAAGATCTTCGTCACGCCGGTGGAGCAGGTGGTTCGCATCCGCACCGGCGAGACCGACGAGGCTGCGGTCTAGGACCTCAGGTCCGCGAGTAGTCGTCCGGCGCGGTCGCGCGGGCGGCCAGTTGCTCCAGGCGTTGCAGCAACGGCTGCGGCTGCGCTTCGACCTGCAGCAAGGAGCGTTGCGCTGGCTGCACGAAGCCGTTGTCGGCCATGTCGGCGACGAAGGCCAGCAGCTTGTCGTAGTAGCCCTCGGTGTTGAGCAGGCCCACCGGCTTGTCGTGGTAGCCTAACTGGCGCCAGGTCCAGACCTCAAACAGCTCTTCCAATGTGCCGATGCCGCCGGGCAGGGCCAGGAAGACGTCGCTACGCTCGGCCATCAGGCGCTTGCGCTCGTGCATGGTTTCGACGACATGCAGCTCGCTCAAGCCGCCGTGGCCGAGCTCGCGTTCCATCAGCGATTGCGGGATGACACCGACCACGCGGCCACCGGCAGCGAGCGCGGCGTCGGCCACCTCACCCATCAGCCCGGCGCGACCACCACCGTAGACCAGCTGCCAACCCAGGCGACCGATCAACGTGCCGGTGTCACGGGCCGCAGCGGCATGCGCAGGTGTGCGACCCGGCCGCGATCCGCAGTACACGCAGATTGAAAGTGGGCAGGTCATCAAAGGCAGCGCGTCGGGCATGAGGCAGGTGGCTGTCAGCCCGGCTGGGGCTGGTCGAGCCATTGTGCATGGCCGTCACTTTGGCTTGCGTTTGACCGTCGGCCAGTACACCAGCTCGGTGCGGCTGATCAGGTCGTGCAAAAACTGCCGGCGTCGGTTGAAGCGCGAGATCAACGCGTACACCAGAACACCCACCAGCAGGGCCAGGCTGATGGCACCGCCGCTTCTCAGGCCGCCCATGTAGATGCCTGCCAGCGCCGGCAAGAACCACAGCCAGCTCAGCACATAGCGGATCCAGGCGCGGGCCGTACTGACTGGCTGTCCATCCTTTGACAGCAGCCGCACATGCCAGGTCTTCATCGCCACGGTCTGCCCGCCGTGTGACCAGAACCAGGTGAAGTACAGGCCGAGCACCAGGAACAGGAACAGCTGCAATCCGTGCATGCCGACCAGCGCATGCCGCTGCTGCGTGGCCAGGCCATAGGCGAGAGCCGCGATCGTCAGCACGCCGAACAGCAGCACACCTTCGTAGACGAAGGCGGCGAGGCGACGCCTCAGGCCAGGCGCCGGGGCCGGCGCCGCGCTGGCTTCAGCTGTCATTGCGCCGCCGAGGCGGCCGCTGTGGCGCTCTGGGGCCCGGCCTTGGGCAGCAACGTGCTGCGGTTGACCTTGTCCTGGCCGACCGCGATCTTCGGCTGCCCGACCTGGGCGTGCGGCGGCGGTGAGGCGGTCTTCGAGATCAGCGTGGTACTGGCCCCCGGCTTGGCCTGCACCACGGTAGGGGTGACGGTCTTGGCCGCGGCCGCCGGCGACGGCGCCGTGACGATGTTGTTCTTTTGCACCGACGCCATTGCGGCCGCCTTGGTCGATCCGTCGGCCGGTGTGCGGGCGCTGGCGGAGCCGGCCTTCGGCACGCTCTTGGCGCTGTTGGCCAGGGCGCGCCGCTCGTCGGCTGGCAGCGCCAGATAGGCGTCCCAACGGGCCTGCCGTTCCTGCGGGCTGATCTGGCGCGCCTCCTGGAACTGAAGCCGGGCGCGACCGCGCTCGTCGGGCGTCATGCGCGCCCATTCGGTCATGCGGTCCTGTATGCGCTTGCGCTCTTCGGGCTGAAGCGACGGCAGGCGGGCAGCGATTTCGAGCCACTTCTGTTTGCGCGGCGCGTCGATGGTCTGCCAGTCCTTCCTGAGCGGCGCCAGCGCCGACTGCTGGGCCGGCGTCAGTGCGGTCCAGGTCGGGCCGCTGGCGTTGGCCGCCGACTGGGGGCTCGACGGAGTCTGGGCCTGTGTGGCACTGCCCAGGGCAAGACAGCCCACCAGCAGGGCCGAGGCGACACCAGACAACAGGCGTGATCGGGCGAGGCGGCGGACGGTCACTGTTCGGGTTGCTTCAGGAAGATGACGAAGCCGGGATCTCCGTAGGCTTCGGGCGGCAGGTCATCGGCCAGCAGCGCGGCGTCGACTTCGGCCGCGGCGTGGATTTCGGCTTGGTCGTGCAGGTGCTGGATCATGACCAAGCCCAGTACCAGCAGCATCAGCGGAAGCACCGAGGCCAGGCGTAGCCACCCGGACGGCGGTTGCCCCAGGGCGACGCTACCCTGAGATACCTGGAAGGCCGTCGCCGTCGCCGTCGCCGTCGCCGGCTGAGTCAGGCGCAACTGGCGGGCGCGGGCCACCGCCTGCTCTCGCGCCACGCGCAGACGCTCCGACAGGTCGTGGGGGAGCTTCTCGGACTGCTCGCTCAGGCGCGAGGCGACGCGCAGCGCGAAACGCGCCTGTAGGGCGTCGTGATCCACCCGGCGGCTTCGAGTCGGTCCGTTCATGGCTTCAATCCCTTGGCGGCAAGTGCTTTCGCCAATGCATGCACTGCCCGGGAGCAGTGTGTTTTCACACTGCCCTCAGAGCAGCCCATCACCAGTGCAGTTTCCGCAGTATCCAGTTCTTCCCAGTAACGCAGCAGGAAGGCCTCGCGTTGACGTGCCGGCAGTGCGGATACTTCGGCGTCAATGATCGCCAGCGTCTGCTCCCGTGACAGTCGATCGGGTGGGCCCTGAGAAGCCCAACTGCCGTCGACCGCTTCCAGTGACTCGAGCAGGTCGAAATCGCCGTCTTCCGCATCGGAGCCCAGCTCCGAGAAGTTCTGAACGGCTGCCTGCCGCACCTTCTGGCGCCGGAACCAGTCCATCGTGGCGTTCGACAGGATGCGGCCGAAGATCAACGGCAACTCCGCCACCGGGCGGTCGGCATACTTCTCGGCCAGCCGGATCATCGAATCCTGCACGATATCCAAGGCAGCGTCCTCGTCACGGACGGCATAGGCCGTGCGTTTGAAGGCCCGCTTCTCGGCACTCTTGAGGAAATCGGACAGTTCTTTGTCGTTGGCCAAGGGATTTGCGGGTCCCGGGTGCCCCACTCCGGAGCGGCGCGATTATCACACCGTGCGCCCCGTCGGCGGACCGCCAGCGGGCCGGTGGCATAATGACGTTTCGCACAATGAGCTCCACTGCCGGAAGCCCGATGGTCCGACCCGGGCATCGGAGATCCGGTCAAGCAGCTGTCCGATTCCGCCTCACGAGGGCGAGAGGAGGGGCACCAATGGTTTTTCGTCAGAGAAAATCGCAAAGGTTCTGAAATGGATATCTCCCCCGCGGAAGTCAAACGCGCCGCGTCGGCGCAAGCCCCCTCCCATACACCGCAAGAGCTGAACGGCTCGGACATCCTCGTCCGCTGCCTTCAGGCTGAACAGGTCAAGTACCTCTGGGGCTACCCCGGCGGTGCGGTGCTGTACATCTACGATGCCCTGTACAAGCAGGAATCGATCCAGCACATCCTGGTACGCCACGAGCAGGCTGCGGTGCATGCCGCCGACGGCTATGCACGTGCTACCGGCGAGGTCGGTGTCGCGCTGGTTACCTCCGGCCCGGGCGTGACCAATGCCGTGACCGGGATCGCGACGGCCTACATGGATTCGATCCCGATGGTCATCATCACCGGGCAGGTGCCCACACCGGCGATCGGCCTGGACGCGTTCCAGGAATGTGACACGGTGGGCATCACGCGTCCCATCGTCAAGCACAACTTCCTGGTGAAGGACGTGCGCGAGTTGGCGACGACGCTGAAGAAGGCCTTCCACATCGCCCGCACCGGCCGGCCCGGCCCGGTGGTGGTCGACATCCCGAAGGACGTGTCGCTGAAGGTTACAGCCTTCCACTACCCCGAGCGCGTCGAGATGCGCTCATACAACCCGGTGAAGAAGGGCCACGGCGGCCAGATCCGCAAGGCGGTGCAACTGCTGCTGGCTGCCAAGCGCCCCTACATCTACACCGGCGGTGGCGTCATCCTGGGCAATGCGTCGAACGAACTGCGCCAGTTGGTCGACCTGCTCGGCTTCCCCTGTACCAACACGCTGATGGGCCTGGGCGCAATGCCGGCCAGCGACCCGCGCTTCCTGGGCATGCTGGGCATGCACGGCACCTATGAAGCCAACATGACCATGCAAAACTGCGACGTGCTGCTGGCCGTGGGTGCGCGCTTCGACGATCGCGTCATCGGCAACCCGAAGCACTTTGCATCGGTGGAGCGCAAGATCATTCATGTGGACATCGACCCGTCGTCGATCTCCAAGCGCGTGCGCGTCGACATTCCGATCGTCGGCGACGTCAAGGACGTGCTGCAGGAACTGATCAGCCAGATCACCGAAGCGCAGAGCCGACCCGATGCCGGGGCACTGTCGGATTGGTGGAAGCAGATCGGCGATTGGCGCAAGCGCGAGTGCCTGAGCTTCAAGAACAGCAGCGAAGTCATCAAGCCGCAGTTCGTGGTGAAGAAGCTCTGGGAACTGACCAAGGACCGCGACACCTACATCACCTCCGACGTCGGCCAGCACCAGATGTGGGCCGCGCAGTACTACGGCTTCGACGAACCGCGCCGCTGGATCAACTCGGGTGGCCTGGGCACGATGGGCGTGGGCCTGCCCTACGCGATGGGCATCAAGCTGGCCAAACCGGAGGCCGACGTGTTCTGTATCACCGGCGAAGGCTCGATCCAGATGTGCCTGCAGGAGCTGTCGACCTGCAAGCAGTACGACACACCGGTGAAGATCGTCTCGTTGAACAACCGCTACCTGGGCATGGTGCGGCAGTGGCAGCAACTTGACTACGGCGGCCGCTATTCGCACAGCTATATGGACGCGCTGCCCGATTTCGTCAAGCTGGCCGAGGCCTACGGGCACGTTGGCCTGCTCGTCGAGAAGCCGGGCGACGTGGAGGCGGCTTTGCGCGAGGCCCTGCGGCTGAAGGATCGCACGGTGTTCCTCGACATCCGCACCGACCCGACCGAGAACGTCTGGCCGATGGTGCAGGCAGGCAAGGGCATCTCCGAGATGCTGCTGGGGTCCGAAGACCTGTAGCGCGGC
>JAGTRL010000212.1 GCA_018261815.1 Pseudomonadota bacterium | reverse complement strand
GCCTTGCCCGACTTGGACATGCAGTTGCGAAGTGCAGGATATGCCGTGCTCGATGCGGCGTCATTGACGCGTTTGAGTGATGTTGCGTCGCAGCAACTTCATGCTTGGGACCGTTTTTGGGATGCCCTGCCTTTCGATGCACACCTTCGCGATGGCGGCCGTTACCGGCGCCGCCTCCACGGCAGCTTCATCGTCGATGGCATGCAGCTTTCTTCCGTTCCGCCACGCGCGCACTGGCAGCCGGTGGAATACAACGCGCTGCATGGCGGCATCGAACGCTGGTTCGAGCCGCTGCCTGAAAGGCTCGTGAGCGACGCGTGCTGGGCCAGGCTTCTGGCGGGGCTGGGCCGCTGCGCCAGCGCGCTGCGCGGGGTGCAGCCCTGGTTCGTCGAGGCGCACACCTTCCGCATCGAAACCGGCAGCGAAGGCATCGGCCGGCCGACGCCCGAAGGCGCGCACCGCGACGGCGTCGACATGGTGGCGGTGATCCTGGTGGCGCGGCGCAACGTCAAGGGCGGTGAGACGCGGGTCTTCGACGCACGCGGGCCGCACGGGCTGCGCTTCACGCTGACTGAGCCCTGGAGCGTGCTGCTGCTCGACGACGAGCGTGTGATCCACGAGACCACGCCGATCCAGCCGCAGGACCCGAGCCGGCCGGCGCAGCGCGATACGCTGGTACTGACCTACCGCGCCCGCGGATTCCAGGACGCCGCCTGAGCTATGCTGGTTCCATGACACTGGCCATCGAATTCCAGGACGTACGCCAGGCCGCACAGCGTCTTGCGGGTGTGGCCCACCGCACACCGGTGATGCGCTCGCGCAGCGCCGACGAGCGTACCGGCGCGAGCGTGTTCTTCAAGTGCGAGAACCTGCAGCGCATGGGCGCCTTCAAGTTCCGCGGTGCCTACAACGCACTGAGCCAGTTCACGCCCGAGCAGAAGCGCGCCGGGGCGATCGCGTTTTCATCCGGCAACCATGCGCAGGCGGTGGCGCTGTCGGCGCGCCTGCTGGGTATGCCCTCGGTCATCGTCATGCCGCAGGATGCGCCGCAAAGCAAGCTCGACGCCACGCGCGGCTACCAGCAAGGCATGGCCGGCAGCGAAGTGGTGCTCTTCGACCGCTACACCGAAGACCGCGAGGCCTTGTGCCGGCGCCTGGCCGATGAACGCGGCATGACGATGATCCCGCCCTTCGACCACCCGCACGTCATGGCCGGGCAGGGCACGGCCGCGCTGGAGCTGATCGAGGACGCCGGGCCGCTGGACGCGTTGCTGGTGTGCGTCGGCGGTGGCGGCCTGATTGCCGGCTGCGCGGTGGCGGCCAGGCACCTGCTGCCCGATGTGAAAGTCTACGGCGTCGAGCCCGAGGCCGGCAACGACACGCAGCTGAGCCTGCAGCGCGGCGAGATCTTGCGCATCGAAACGCCGCGCACCATCGCCGACGGCGCACAGACGCAGTCCAGCGGCCAGCTGACCTTCCCGGTGATCCAGGCGCTGGTGCAGGGCGTGCTGACCGTCAGCGACGCGCAGTTGGTGGAGACGATGCGCTTCTTCGCCGCGCGCATGAAGCTGGTGGTCGAGCCCACCGGCTGCCTGGGCGCGGCGGCACTGCTCGAAGGGGCGATCGACCTGCGCGGCGCGCGCGTCGGCGTCATCGTCAGCGGTGGCAATGTCGACCTGGCGCGCTACGCCGCGCTGCTGCGCGACGGCGCGTAGTTCAGTCGCCGCGGTTGCGCGCCCGTACCGCCTCGCGCCGTGCCTCGACCGCGGCGGCGCCGACGCTGGCATTGAACTCCCGGCTGCGTGCCTGCTCCAGCGCCATGCCCTCGCCAAAGGGCAGGGCGAAGCCGTCGTCGATGATCGACTTGTAGCGCAGCAGCATCTCCGGCACGCAGCTGAGCATGTCGCCGGCCAGCGCGCGCGCCGCCTCGAGCAGGCCTTCGGCAGGCACGACGCGATTGACGAAACCCCAGGCCGCCGCTTGTTCGGCGCTGACCCAGTTGCTGGTGAGAGAGACCTCGCGGGCGCGGTAGATGCCGATGGCGCGGCTGAGCTTCTGCGACAGGCCCCAGCCCGGGGCGATGCCCACGCGCGCATGGGTGTCTGCAAAGCGCGCCTGCGGGCTGGCCAGCAGCACGTCGCAGGCCAGCGCCAGCTCGAAGCCGCCGGTGACCGCCGCGCCGTTGATCGCACCGATCACCGGGCCGCGGAAGCGCTGCAGCGCGCTGACCGGATCGTTGGCGTTGACCGCGCCTTCGCGGCCGCCCACCGCCGCCTGGCCGCTGCCCAGCTCCTTCAGGTCCAGCCCGGCGCAGAAGGCCTTGCCCGCGCCGGTGAGGATCAGCACGCGCACGGCCGGGTCGGCCTGCAGCGCGTCGATGGCTTCGCTGAGCTCGGCCATCAGGGCGCGCGACAACGCGTTCAGCGCGGTCGGCCGGTTGAGTGTCAGCACGGCATAGCCGGATGGGTGGATTTCGGTCAGGGTCAGGGCGTCGCTCATGATGTTCCTCTCGGTGAGTTTCATTCTGTCAGAAGGGTGGTACGCAGCGCAGCTGCAGTGCTTTGCCGCTCATCGGATGGGTCAGCCGCAGTTCGCTGGCATGCAGCAGCAACCGCGGGGCCCGCGCCTGCAGCTCCGGCGGGGCATACAGCGCATCGCCCAGGATCGGGTGGCCGATGGCCAGCAGATGCACGCGCAGCTGGTGGGTGCGGCCGGTCAGCGGCCGCAGGGCCAGACGTGAGGCCTGCAGCCGCTCGTCGAATCCGATCACCTGCCAGTCGGTGCGCGAGGGCTTGCCTTGCGCCGCATCCACCTTCTGCAGCGGCCGGCGTGGCCAGTCGGCGGCCAGCGGCAGCTCGATGCAGCCCTGCGCACATGGCATGCGGCCGTCGACCATGGCGACATAGTGCTTCTCGATGCGGCGCGTCGCGAAGTCCTGGCTCAAACGGCGCTGCCACTCGGCGCCGCGTGCAAACAGCATCAGGCCGGAGGTGGCCATGTCCAGCCGGTGCACCACCCGCGCGTCCGGCCAGCGTGACTGCACCCGCGTCGCCAGGCAGTCCTGTTTGTCCTCGCCACGCCCGGACACGGCCAGCATCCCGGCCGGCTTGTCTATGGCAAGCAGCGCCTCGTCCTCGTGAATCACGGTCAAGGTCATCGCAGGGCCAAGAAAAAACGGCACCGCGAGGGTGCCGTTGGTGCATCGGGCGAAACCTTCAGCGGCCGTAGACCTTGCCGAAGAGCTGCCACGTCTTGCCGTCGAACTTCATCAGCTGCTCGCGTTCGATGGGGAAGAAATCGTCCGGCGCGGTCTTGACGTTCACGCCCGGCAGCAGCATCGGCAGCGCCAGGTCCATGCTGGCGGCCTGCTTCATGATGTTCTCGCGCGTCAGGTTGTCGCCGGCCCTCTGCAGCACATGAACGACGTTCTGCGCGACGGTGTAGCCGTAGACGTTGAAGTTGTCGTTCATCGCGCCCGTCGGGTGGTACTTCTTCATGAAGGCCACGAAGTCGTCCCACTCCTTGCCCTTCTGGAACTGCGGGTCGGTCGGGTCCTTGATGTAGCCGGCCGAGATGATGCCGATGGAGTTCTCGACACCGCCGGGGATCAGCACCGTGCCCACTGCGTTCGAAACGCTGTTCAGGTATTGCGTCGGCTTCCAGCCGATCTCGCCGGCCTTCTTGATGGCCTGCGCCGCGAACTTCGGCGTGGTGATGTTGAAGAAAGTGTCGGCGCCCGAGGCCTTGAGGCTGACGATCTGGCTGTCCACCGTGGGGTCGGTGACCTCGTAGCTGACCTTGGACACGATCATCGTCTTGGCCTTGTCGCCCAGGCCGTCCTCGAAGCCCTTCAGGTAGTCCTTGCCGTAGTCGTCGTTCTGGTAGAGCACGGCGATCTTCGCGTTGGGTTTGGTCTCCAGAATATGCGCCGCGTAGATCTTGGCTTCGGACTGGTAGTTCGGCTGCCAACCCATGGTCCAGGGGAAACCCTTCGGGTCGCCCCACTTGGTGGCGCCGGTGGCCACGAACAGCTGCGGCACCTTCTTGTCGTTCATGTACTTGTGGATGGCCGAATTCGGCGGCGTGCCCAGGGTCTGGAAGAGGAACAGCACTTCCTCCTGCTCGACCAGCTTGCGCGCCTGCTCCACCGTCTTAGCCGGGTTGTAGCCGTCGTCCAAGGAGATGAAGTTGATCTTGCGGCCATTGACACCGCCGTCGGCGTTGACCTTGTCGAAGTAAGCGCCGATGGCTTTGCCGATCGCTCCGTAGGCCGAGGCCGGTCCCGAATACGGGTTGATGTGGCCGAGTTTGATTTCCTTGTCGGTGGCGCCCGGGTCGTATTTCTTCTGCGCCATCGCGGAGCTGGCCAAGGCCAGCGAGGCCAGGCCCGCCGCGGCGAGCTTGAGAGTCTTCAGCTTCATGGTCCAGAGTCTCCTTGTGTGGGAAGGTGCACAAGATAACGTGCGGGCTGTCGGATGGTGGACGGGGTGAACCCGCGGTCCCCCCGGCCCGCCGCAACGAAAAACGGCAGCCCGCGGGCTGCCGTCTGTCGTGGGTCACGGAGGGTCAGCGGCCGTAAACCTTGCCGAACAGCACCCAAGTCTTGCCGTCGAACTTGGCCAGCTGTTCGCGCTCGATCGGGAAGAAGTCGTCGGCGGCGGTCTTGACGTTCACGCCGGGCAGCAGCCTGGGCAGTGTCATGTCCAGGCTGGCGGCCTGTTTCATGACGTTCTCGCGCGTCAGGTTGTCGCCGGCCTGTTTGAGCACCTGCACCAAGCCCTGCGCGACGGTGTAGCCGTAGGTGGCGTTGACGTCGTTGATGTTGCCGCTGGAGTTGTACTGCTTGAACCAGGCCACGTAGTCGTCCCAGTCCTTGCCCTTCTGGAACTGCGGGTCGGTCGGGTCCTTGATGTAGCTGGCGGTGTAGATGCCGATGCCGTTCTCCGGGCCGGCCGGCGTCATCACCGAGCCGACCGAGGCCGACACGCTGTTCAGGTAGTGGGTCGGTTTCCAGCCGATCTCCGCCGCCTTCTTGATCGCCTGCGCCGCGAACTTGGGCGTGGTGATGTTGAAGAAGGTATCGGCGCCCGAGGACTTGAGCGAGACCATCTGGCTGTCCACCGTCGGGTCGGTGACCTCGTAGGTGAGCTTGCTGACGATCATCGACTTGGCCTTGTCGCCCAGGCCGTCCTCGAAGCCCTTCAGGTAGTCCTTGCCGTAGTCGTCGTTCTGGTACAGCACGGCGATCTTCGCGTTCGGCTTGGTCTCCAGGATGTGCGCGGCGAAGACCTTGGCTTCACTCTGGTAGTTGGGCTGCCAGCCCATGGTCCAGGGAAAGTTCTTCGGGTCGCCCCACTTGGTGGCACCGGTGGCCACGAACAGCTGCGGCACCTTCTTGTCGTTCATGTACTTGTGGATCGCGGTGTTCGGCGGCGTACCCAGCGGGTTGAACACGATCAACGCCTCTTCCTGCTCGACCAGCTTGCGCGCCTGTTCCACCGTCTTGGCCGGGTTGTAGCCGTCGTCCAGCGGGATGAACTTGATCTTGCGGCCGTTGATGCCGCCTTCGGCGTTCACCTTCTCGAAGTAGGCGCCGATCGCCTTGCCGATGGCGCCATAGGCCGAAGCCGGGCCCGAGTAGGGGTGGATCGCGCCGATGACGATTTCCTTGTCATTGGCACCTGAGTCGTATTTCTTCTGGGCCAGCGCCGAACCGGCGAGGGCCAGCGAGGTGATGGCGGCGAGGGCCAGGTTGAGGGGCTTGAGAGTCATGTTTCAGTATCTCCTTGGTTCAAAGAAACGCGTCGATGAAATGCGCCGCGAGGGGCATGCTCAGGCCGCCGGACGAGCGCGCAGCTTCGCCCACAGGCGCTGCAGCCCACCCATCACGCCGGTCGGCATCAGGTACATCAGGCCGATCAGCAGCACGCCGTAGATGGCGGCCGGCGCCGACTTCGAGATCTCGTCGGCGATGTTCGGCACGTACTGGATGAAGATGCCGCCAAAGATCGCGCCCGGAATCGAAGCCAGCCCGCCCACCACCACGCCGACCAGCAGGAAGATCGACAAGGTGACGGTAAAGCTGTCCGGCGACACGAAGGCCACGACGATGGCGCCCAGCGCACCGGCCAGGCCGGTAAAGCCGGCCGAGGTGCCGAAGGTCAGCGACTTGAACACCGGCAGGTTGATGCCCATGGCCGTGGCGGCAATGGGATGGTCGCGGATGGCCACCAGCGCGCGCCCGACACGCCCACGCAGCAGGTTCCAGGCAAACAGGAACATCAGCGCCGTGACGAACAGCGTGAAGAAGTAGAGCCAGCGGTCGGCCGACAGCGGCTGGTCGAACAGCGTGAAGCTGAAGGGCGGCTCCGGCTTGCTCAGCACGATGCCCTGCACGCCGCCGGTCAAGCCCTCGATCTTCTTGTACTTGAGCAGCTGCGGCACGGCCAGGGCCAGGGCGAAGGTGGCCAATGCCAGGAAGTGCCCGGCCAGCCGCAAGGCCGGGAAGCCGACCAGGAAGCCGAAGACGAAACAGAACACGAAGGCGACCGGCAAGGTGGCCCAGTAGGGCACGCCGAAGTTGGTCATCAAGATGGCCGCGGTGTAGGCGCCGAAGGCATAGAACGCGCCATGGCCCAGCGAGAACTGGCCGTTGAAGCCGGTCAGGATGTTCAGCCCGAGGATGGCCACCGCGTACACCAGCACCAGGTTGAACTGGAAGACGCGGTAATTCTTGAACAGGAAAGGCAGTATCAGCAGCCCCACGGCGAGAACGATGCCGCCGATCCAGACCCACTTGCGATCGACCTGGCTGCTCATACGCGCACCACCACTTTCTTGCCGAACAGACCGGCGGGTTTGAGCGTCAGCGTGGCCACGATCAGCACCAGCGCGACGGTCAGCTTCAGCTCGGTGCCGATGACGTAGGCGCCGAGCAGGTTCTCGAGCACGCCGACGATGAAGCCGCCGATGACCGCGCCCAGCGGGTTGTCGATGCCGCCGAGCAGTGCCGCGGCAAAGCCGTACAGCAGGATGCCGGCCATCATGTTCGGGTCGAGGAACACGATCGGCGCGACCATCATGCCGGCGATGGCGCCGATGGCCGCCGCCAGGCCCCAGCCCAGCCCCAGCATCCACGACACGCGGATGCCCACCAGCCGCGCCGAATCGGGGTTCTGCGCGGCCGCGCGCATGGCCAGGCCGACAGGGGTGAACTTGAAGAACGCGAACAGGGCCAGCAGCACCACCACCAGCACGCCGGCCGAGCCGACCTGGTGCGCGGTGAAGTACTTGGTGGTCAGCGCCGAGTCCTTGGGGAAGGGGCTGTCGAAGGACTTGATGGTGTGGTCGAAGAACCAGCCCGAGAAGGCGTTGAAGATCAGCAGCAGGCCGATGAAGACGATGACGTTGGTCATCACCGGCGCCTTCTCGATCGGTTTCAGGATGATGCGCTGCACCAGCAGCCCGCCAGCGAAGGACACCGCCACGGTGAAGAAGAACGCGCCCCA
>JAGTRL010000211.1 GCA_018261815.1 Pseudomonadota bacterium | reverse complement strand
CGGGAGTACCAACGGGAGTGGAAGAGCACTCCGCCCAAGGGCTGCACCGCGCAAGCGGCTGCAGCGTAGATCAACCGAAACTGAAGGAGTGGAAGCCGCAAAGAGTGCGTGAGTCGAGTCGATGAAGTGATGGTGAAGCGGTCGGACCGCGGGTCGGGTAAAGCTGAATGCCTGTCAGGACAGCTTCGTGCGAAGTCCAAACCGGAGATGAGCACCGACCCCGCGAACGACCATCAAGGCCAGCAGCGGGCTTGGCCCGGACTGCATCCACAGGCCGGATATAAGACCGCAGTCATTACCGCCAAGTCAGAACTTCAAGAACTCGCTTGCCACACGGGAGGCGTCCATATAAGGCATGCTGCAGGAAGAACTCGACTGTCTCGTCCCCCACCGCGAATTCAGCCGCCGCGACTTCATGCGCACCTCGGTGGGCAGCGGCTTTGCCGCGGCGGTGCTGCCGGTGGTGGCACAGACCACCATCAAGACCGACACCACTGGGCTGCTGGCCGGCGAGGTGAGCATCCCGGTCGGCAACTTCAAGATGCCGGCCTATCGCGCCGCGCCACTGAACAAGCGCAACGCGCCGGTGGTGCTGGTGATCAGCGAGATCTTCGGCGTGCATGAGCACATTGCCGATGTGGCAAGGCGTTTTGCCAAGCAGGGCTATTTCGCCGTCGCGCCGGAGCTGTTCGTTCGCCAGGGCGACGCGCAGTCCTATGGTGAGATATCCAAGCTGATCGCCGAGGTGGTGTCGAAGACTTCCGACACGCAGGTCATTGGCGACCTGGATGCCACCGTGGCCTGGGCCGCGCAGCAGGGCGCGGCCGCGCAGCGCCTCGGTATCACCGGCTTCTGCTGGGGTGGTCGCATCGTCTGGCTGTACGCCGCGCACAGCCCGGCACTGAAGGCCGGGGTGGCCTGGTACGGTCGGCTGCTGGGGGACATCAGCCCGGTCAACCCGAAGCGCGCCATCGACCTGGTCGGCTCGCTCAAGGCACCGGTGCTGGGGCTCTACGGCGGGCAGGACCCTGGCATTCCGCTCGCCTCGGTGGCTGCCATGCAGGAAGCGCTGGCCACCGGCAGTCCGGCGGCGCGGCGCTCGAAGTTCGTGGTCTTCCCGGGGGCGCCGCATGCCTTCCATGCCGACTACCGGCCCAGCTACCGCAAGGCGGACGCCGAGGAGGGCTGGACGCTGGCGCTGGATTGGTTCAAGAGCCACGGCGTGGCTTGACAGGGCTGCTAAGGTGCTGAAGTACCCACCGCGGCGGTGGGTGTTTCAAGAGCCTTCATGACGCTGACGTACATCGTGCTGGCCACCCTCGCGGGTGGCCTTCTTTCTGTGTTGATCGCCGCCAGCCTGACGGTGGGCGTGCTCAGCCGCCTGGTGCACAACCTGGTCAGCCTGTCCGCGGGGGTGCTGCTGGGCACGGCCTTGCTGCACGTGCTGCCCGAGGCCTTCGAGAGCCATGTCGGCGCGCACGAACTGTTTCTCACGCTTCTCGGTGGGCTGCTGTTCTTCTTCCTGCTGGAAAAGGCCGAGCTGTATCGCCACACCCACCACCACGAGGGCGATGGCCACCACCACCATCACCAGTTCGACGCCGACCAGGCGGGCCGAGGCGGCTGGAGCGTGTTGGTCGGCGACAGCATTCACAACTTCTGCGACGGCATCATCATCGCCGCCGCCTTCCTGACCGACCCGAACCTGGGTCTGGTGACTGCGCTGGCCATCGTGGCGCACGAGATCCCGCAGGAGGTGGGCGACTACATCGTGTTGATCAACGCCGGTTTCTCGCGCCGCAAGGCGCTGCTGTTCAACGCGCTGTCAGGCCTGGCCGCCGTGGTCGGCGGCGTCATAGGCTACTTTGTCGTCGGCCCGTGGGAGGACCTGTTCCCGTACCTGCTGGTGGCGGCGTCGAGCAGCTTCATCTACGTGGCCGTAGCCGACCTGCTGCCGCAACTGCAGCGCCGCCTGCCCTGGCGCGAAACCGCATCGCAACTGGCCTGGCTGGCCGGCGGGCTGAGCGTGGTGATGGTCGCGATGCGGCTGCTGCACGCCCATTGAGGGCCGGGCCCGTTCCGGCCAGGCTCGGCCAGCGCAGGCTACTTGATGACCAGCACCGGGATGCTGGAGTGCGTCAGCACCTTCTGCGTTTCGCTGCCCAGCAGCAGCGCCGACAGGCCACGGCGGCCGTGCGAGGCCATGACGACCAAGTCGCAGTTCTGCGTCTTGGCGTGGTCGAGGATGGCCTCCCACGGGTGCAGCGCCTCGACCGTGTGCGCGTGGCAGGTGACGCCAGCATTGCCGGCCACGCTGGCCACCGCCTTGACGCGCTCGCTGGCAATGCGCTCCTGCGCGTCGAAGAATTCCTGTGGCGGCACCGGCTGCATCTCGGAGATGGCACTGTAAGGGAAGGGCTCCTTGACGCTGATCGCAAACAGCTCCGCGCCCGCGGCTTTGGCCAAGTCGACAGCGGACTCGACTGCCTTCTGGCTGATCTCGGAACCATCGGTCGAGATGAGGATTCGCTTGTACATGCTCCACTCCTTGTTGGGTTTCAGCGCTCATGGGACTGCCATTGCATCCCATGGTTCATTATTGGGCCGGATCGACGGTTGATCTCCGTCAATCGCGCCCGCGGTGCCGGCACTCAGCCACGAGCCACCGGCCGCGCCGGGTCGGCGCACCATTCGCTCCACGACCCTGGGTACAGCGCCGAGCCTGCCAGCCCGGCATGTTCCATCGCCAACAGGTTGTGACAGGCGGTCACGCCCGAGCCGCACTGATGCACCAGCTGGGCCGGTGCCGCCTGCAGCGACTCGAACTCGGCACGCAGTGCGGCAGCCGGCTTGAAGCGGCCGTCCGGCTGCAGGTTGTCCTTGAAGAAGCGGTTCAGCGCACCGGGGATGTGCCCGGCCACCGGATCCAGCGGCTCCACCTCGCCACGGAAACGTTCACCCGCGCGCGCGTCGAGCACCACGTGCCATCCCAGCTGGGCTAGCAGTTCGTCGACCTGCAGCGTCGGCATGGCCGGCGGCAGCGCCGGGTAGGGCGGCCGGGCTTGCGCCGGCGCGATCTCGTGGACGAGCGTGCCGCCGGCGGCCGTCCAGGCAGCGACGCCGCCGTCCAGTACGGCCACGGCGGCGTGGCCCAGCCAGCGCAGCAGCCACCAAGCGCGCGCCGCATAGTGCAGGCCCTGCGCGTCGTAGCACACCACCTGCACGCCCGGGGCGATGCCCCAGCCGCCCGCGCGCTCGGCCAGCGCTTGGCGCTCGGGCAGCGGATGGCGGCCGTTGCGCCCGGACTTGGCGCCGGACAGCTCACGGTCCAGGTGCACGTATTGCGCGCCCGGCAGGTGCCCTGCGGCGTAGGCGCGTTCGCCGGCCGCGGGGTCGGCCAGGTCGAAGCCGCAGTCGAGCAGCACGCAGGGTGCGCCGCTGCGGCACAGCGCCTGCAGTTCGGCAGCAGAGATCAGGGTGCGATGGATCGTCATGTCAACTTTCCGAAGGGGGTTTGGCGGCGCCGCTGGCGCTGGCGAGGAGGGTGGACGCCAGGCCGGCTGCAACGATCAGCAGCATGCCGGCCACCGCCATCCACGACAAGCGCTCGCCGAACAGCAGCACGCCGTAGAGCGCGGCGAACAGGATGCCGGAGTATTGCAGCCCGGCATTCGACAGTGTCGAACCGATGGCGAAGGCGCGCGTGATCATGAGCTGCGCCGCGGTGGCCAGCAGGCCCACGGCCAGCAGCAGCACCGCGCCCTCCAGGCTGTGCCGGCTGAAGCCGGTCCACAGCATCGACGCCGCGCCGGCGAGCACGCCGCCCAGCGCGAAGTAGAAGACGATGCGCGTCTCCGGCTCGCCGCGCCGGCCCAGCGCGGTGACCTGCAGGTAGGCCATCGCGGCGACCATGCCCGAAAGCAGGCCGGCCAGGCCGTGCCACAGCTGATGCGGCGCCAGCGTGGGCCGCAGCACCAGCGCGACGCCGCCGAAGCCCACCAGCACCGCGGCGAAGAGCCGGCCGTCGACCTGGGCCGAACCCAGCAGCACCGCCCCGCCCAGCAGGAACAGCGCCATCCACACCGAGGACATGTAGTTCAGCGTCACGGCGGTGGCCAGCGGCAGCCCGCCGATGGCGTAGAACCACAGGCCGAGCGCCAGCACGCCGCACAGGCTGCGCCAGAAGTGCATTGCCGGCACGGTGGTGCGCAGGCTGACGCGCTGCGCCCGCGACACCAGCCAGGAGATGAGCATGCCCACCAGGCCGCGGTAGAACACGATCTCGCCGGCCGGGTACAGCTCCGAGGCGAGCTTGACGCACACGCCCATCGTCGCGAACAGCAACGACGCGCCGAGCATCAGCAACGGCGCCCACAGGCGCGCGGGCGGCGTGTTCAGCGCCGTGCCATCTCGCGCCGGTACCACTCATGGAAGTGCTGCATGCCGTCTTCCATCGGGCTCTGGTAGGGGCCGTACTCGTCGTCCCCGCGCGCCAGCAGGGCCTGGCGACCGGCGTCCATGCGCAGCGCGATCTCGTCGTCCTCGACGCAGGTCTCCATGTAGGCCGCCTGCTGGCTGTCGACGAATTCGCGCTCGAAGGCGACGATCTCCTCGGGGTAGTAGAACTCCACCATGTTGAGCGTCTTGCGCGGCCCGCGCGGGTGAAGCGTGGACACCACCAGCACATGCGGGTACCACTCGACCATGATGTTGGGGTACAGCGTCAGCCAGATCGCGCCGTGCGCCGGCATGGCGCCGCCGTTGTAGGCCAGCAGGGCCTCGTGCCAGCGGCGGTAGGTGGCCGAGCCCGGCCGCGTCAGCGCTTGCTGCAGGCCGACGGTCTGCACCGAGTGGTGCTCGCCGAACTCCCATTGCAGGTCGTCGCAGGTGACGAAGCCGCCCAGCCCCGGATGGAAGGGGCCGACGTGGTAGTCCTCCAGGTAGACCTCGATGAAGGTCTTCCAGTTGTAGTCGCACTCGTGCATCTCCACCCGGTCGAGCACGTGGCCGCTGAAGTCCAGCGCGGCGGTGACACTGCACTCGCGCAGCGCCGCACGCACGTCGCGCCCGCGGTCGTCGAAGAGCAGGCCCTGCCAGCGGTGCACCGGGTAGGAATTCAGGTGCAGGCACGGGTCGGCTTCGAAATGCGGCGCGCCGACCAGCTGGCCGTCGAGGCTGTAGGTCCAGCGGTGGATCGGGCAGACGATGTGTTCGCGCGTCTGCCCGCGCCCGCGCAGCATCAGTGCCTGGCGGTGGCGGCACACGTTGGACACCAGCCGCAGGCCCTGCGCGTCGCGCACCAGTGCGCGGCCCTCGCCTTCATGCGGGAGGGTACGGAAGTCGCCTGCGCCGTTGGCCCACAGTTCATGGCCCGCATAGCGCGGCCCGGGGTCGAAGATCAATGCGCGTTCGTCGCTGAACACGTCCTCGTGGAAATAGCTTGCTGCGGAAAGTTGAGTGCGGCTGCGCTCGAGAGCTGCGAGACTGATGCTCAGGTCCGACATGATCCGGAGGATCTCCATGATTGGGAATGTCAACCCCCCACCCGGTGGCCCCGCGGATGGGTTTGATGCGCCAGCAGCCCCCGCGGGGGCTGCAAACGAGGCCGGGATTCTACCCAGCGACGCTGGAGCTGCCCCGGTAAAAGTACGGTGCGCCTTGGTTATCCGGGCCGATGCGGACAAGCGACACGCGGACAAATCTGCCCATCCTGGCGTGGGCGTCTAAAATTGCCGATCGCCCTTTGACGCCCACCATGTCCCGCAGTTCCCCCGCCGCAGCGCTCCAACCCGCCACTTACGAGCAGGCGCTGGCTGAACTCGAAGCACTGGTGCAGGCCATGGAAGGCGGCAAGATGCCACTGGACCAGCTGCTGGCCAGCTACAAGCGCGGCGCCGAGCTGCTGCAGCAGTGCCGTGCGCGGCTGCAAGTGGTCGAGGACCAGGTCAAGATTCTGGAGGACGGGCAGCTGAAGCCCTGGACATCCGCATGAGCCTCAATGAGCTGATGCCGGGCCTGTTGCATGTGGCGTCCAAGGACGATGCCGTCGACTTTGAGGCCTGGATGCAGGCAGAGTTGCGCGTCGTCGAATCCGCACTCGAGGTCTGGGTGCCGGCCGATGCTCCGGCGGGCCTGGGCGAGGCCATGCGCTATGGCGTGCTCGATGGCGGCAAGCGCTTGCGCCCGCTGCTGGTGCTGGCCGCCTGCCAGGAGGTGGGCGGCTCGCGTGAGGCCGCGCTGCGTGCCGCCGTGTCGGTGGAGTTGATCCACGCCTACTCGCTGATCCACGATGACATGCCCTGCATGGACAACGACGTGCTGCGCCGTGGCAAGCCGACGGTGCATGTGCGCTATGGCGAAGCCCAGGCCATGCTCGCGGGCGACGCGATGCAGGCGCTGGCCTTCGAGGTGCTGACGCCCGAGGCCGGCGTCGATCCCGCCTTGCAGGCGCGGCTGTGCGCACTTCTGGCGCGGTCAGCCGGCCATGCCGGCATGGCCGGCGGCCAGGCCATCGACCTGGCCAGCATCGGCATGCCGCTGGACGAACGCGCGCTGCGCGACATGCACCGGCGCAAGACCGGCGCGTTGCTGCAGGCCAGCGTGCTGATGGGCGCGGCCTGCGGCCGCTGCGAGCCCCGGGCCTGGGATGCTTTGTCCGACTACGGCGCAGCGCTGGGCCTGGCCTTCCAGGTGGTGGATGACATCCTCGACGTCACGCAGGAATCGCACACCCTGGGCAAGACCGCCGGCAAGGACCTGCATGCCAACAAGCCGACCTATGTGTCGGTGCTCGGCCTGGAGGCGGCACGCCGCCAGGCCGCCGACTTGCGCGACCGCGCGCAGGACGCGCTGCGTCGCAGCGGCCTGGCCGGCACGGCGACGCTGTCGCAGTTGGCCGACATGGTGGTCGAACGCGATAACTGAGAAGAAAACGACACGCTCATGAAGACCAACACCAGCCTGCTCGCAACCGTCGACAGCCCCGCCGCGCTGAGACGCATGTCGCGGGCCGAACTCAAGACGCTGGCCGTCGAGCTGCGCGACTTCGTGCTCAAGAGCGTCAGCGAGACCGGCGGCCACCTGGGCAGCAACCTGGGCACGGTGGAACTGACGGTGGCGCTGCACCATGTGTATGACACGCCCTACGACCGGTTGGTCTGGGACGTGGGCCACCAGACCTATCCGCACAAGGTGCTGACCGGCAGGCGCGAGCGCATGCACAGCCTGCGTCAGCTGGGTGGCGTCAGCGGCTTCCCGCGCCGCGACGAGAGCGAGTACGACACCTTCGGCACCGGGCATTCGTCGACCTCGATCTCGGCGGCGCTGGGCATGGCGCTGGCCGCCAAGCTGAAGGGCGAAGACCGACGCACCGTGGCTGTCATTGGCGACGGCGCGATGAGCGCCGGCATGGCCTTCGAGGCGTTGAACAACGCTGGCGTCGCCCATGCCGGCGTGCTGGCCGACATGCTGGTGGTGCTGAACGACAACGACATGTCGATCAGCCCGCCGGTGGGCGCGCTCAACAAGCACCTGGC
>JAGTRL010000210.1 GCA_018261815.1 Pseudomonadota bacterium | reverse complement strand
CGAAGCCCACGCCCACCGGCACCGTCACCTGGGCGCGGATACGTGGCACCATGGCCGCCACCCCGGCGGTGTCCAGGTGGCCTGCGCCGGTGACGCCCTTCAACGACACGTAGTACACGTAGCCGCTGGCCAGCCGGCCGACCTGACGGATGCGCGCGTCGGTGGAGGTCGGCGCCAGCAGGAAGATCGGGTCCAGGCCGTGCGCGCGCAGGTTGGCGGCGAAGGCCTCGCATTCCTCCGGCGGGTAGTCCACCACCAGCACGCCGTCGACACCGGCCTCGGCCGCGTCGGCGATGAAGGCTCCTGCACCATGACGCTGGTCGTAGCGCTCGACCGGGTTGGCATAGCCCATCAGCACCACCGGTGTGTCCCCATCCTGGCGGCGGAAGCTGCGCACCGCGTCCAGCACCTGCGGCAGCCCGATGCCGCGCGACAGCGCACGCTCGGACGCCTTCTGGATCACCGGGCCGTCCGCCATCGGGTCGGAAAACGGAACGCCCAGCTCGATGATGTCGGCGCCGCCGCGCACCAGGCCGTGCATGATCTCCGGCGTGGCATCGACATAGGGGTCGCCGACAGTGACATAGGGAATCAGCGCCTTGCGGCCGCGCGACAGCAACGCATCCAGCGTGCCCGCAATCCGGCTCATCGCCTCACCTCGATGGTGGCGGCGCCCTTGACCGACTGGCCCTGGCACGATGGCCGGCAGTAGAACTCGGCGCCGGACAGATCGGCGACGGTGCCGATGTCCTTGTCGCCGCGGCCGGACAGGTTGACCAGCAGGTGCTGGTCGGGACGCAGCGTCGGCGCCAGCTTCATCGCGTAGGCCACCGCATGGCTCGATTCCAGTGCCGGGATGATGCCTTCATGGCGGCAAAGGTGGTGGAAGGCCGCCAACGCCTCGTCGTCGGTGACGCTGACGTATTCGGCCCGGCCGATGTCGTGCAGATAGGCATGCTCCGGGCCCACGCCGGGATAGTCCAGGCCGGCCGAGACCGAATGCGTCTCGATGATCTGGCCGTTGTCGTCCTGCAGCAGGTAGGTGCGGTTGCCGTGCAGCACGCCGGGCGAGCCGGCCGAAATCGAGGCCGCATGCTTGCCGGTGGCCAGGCCCAGGCCCGCGGCCTCGACGCCGATCAGGCGCACGCCCTCGTGCTTGATGTAGGGGTAGAAGATGCCCATCGCATTGCTGCCGCCACCGACGCAGGCGATCACCGCATCGGGCTGGCGCCGGATCAGTTCGGGCATCTGCGTCAGGCATTCCTCGCCGATGACGCTCTGGAAATCGCGCACCATCTCCGGGTACGGTGCCGGGCCGGCCACGGTGCCGATGATGTAGAAGGTGCTTTCGACGTTGGTCACCCAGTCGCGCAGCGCCTCGTTCAGCGCGTCCTTCAGCGTCCTGCTGCCGGACTCCACCGGCACCACCTTCGCGCCGAGCAGGTGCATGCGGTAGACGTTGGGCGACTGGCGCTTCATGTCCTCGCTACCCATGTAGACCACGCATTCCATGCCATAGCGCGCGCAGATCGTCGCAGTGGCCACGCCATGCTGGCCGGCGCCGGTTTCGGCGATGACGCGCGGCTTGCCCATGCGCCGTGCCAGCAGCGCCTGGCCGATGGTGTTGTTGATCTTGTGCGCGCCGGTGTGGTTGAGGTCCTCGCGCTTCAGGTAGATCTGGGCGCCGCCCAGTTCGCGGCTTGTGCGCGCCGCGTGGTACACCGGACTGGGCCGGCCGACGAAGTGCTTGAGCTCATGGCGGAACTCGGCCTGGAACTCAGGCTCGTTGCGGTAGTGCGCGTAGGCTGCCTTCAGCTCGTCCAGCGCGTGGACCAGCGTCTCGGCGACGAAGCTGCCGCCGTAGGGCCCGAAATGCCCGCTCGCATCGGGTTGTTGGTAGTTCAACATGGCGGGTGAGATTCCTCAGGGGGTGGCGGTGGCGCGGGCATCGGCCTCACGCACCGCATCGCAAAACCGGCGCATCGCCCGGGCATCCTTGATGCCCTTGGCACTTTCCACGCCGGAACTCACGTCAACGGCCCAGGGCCGGACGCGAAGCACCCCTTCGATCACGTTGGCAGCATTCAACCCACCAGACAAAACGACCGGAAGGGGCACGCTTGGAGGAATGAGTGACCAATCGAAAACCTTTCCACCACCGCCGTAGCCGTCGACATGGGCGTCGAGCAGCAGGGCTTGAGCGCTGCGGAAGCGAAACCCAAAGTCTAACAAATCGAAGCCGGGCGCCATGCGCGCGGCGCGCAGGTAGGGCCGTCCCGGCGCCTCGCACTGCGCCGGGCTCTCATCGCCGTGGAACTGCAGCAGCGCCTGCGGCACTGCCGCCAGCGCCATCTGCAGCAACGCCGGCGTGGCATTGACCAACAGCAGCACCGGCGTGACGAAGGGCGGCAGCCGGCGCGCCAGCGCGGCAGCGCGCGCCGGGTCGACATGACGCGGGCTCTTGTCGTAGAGCACGAAGCCGATGGCATCGGCACCGGCTTGCACCGCGGCGTCGACATCGGCCTCGCGCGTCAGGCCGCAGACCTTGATGCGGGTGCGCATGGTTCAGGGCAGCCAATCCATGGCCGGTGTGTGTTCGGGGATCGCATGCCGGGCATCGTAGTACGGGCCGACAAAATACAGGCCGTCGGGCGCGAAGGTCGGCGCAGCGGCGTCGCGGCTGCGTGCCGCCAGCACCTCGGCCATCCAGCCGGGGCTGTGGCGGCCTTCACCCACCGCCAGCAGACAGCCCATCAGGTTGCGTACCATGTGGTGCAGGAAGGCGCTGGCATCGAAGTCGAAGCGCCAATAGGCGCCGCGCTGCTGGATGCGGATGCCGCGCATCGTCTTCACGGGCGACAGGGCCTGGCATTCGGCCGCTCGAAAGGAGCTGAAGTCGTGCTCGCCAATCAGCAGGGCTGCGGCAGCGCGCATCGCGTCGCCGTCCAGCGGCTTGAAGCTCCAGCCGCACAGGCCATGTTCCAGCCCCGGCCGCACCGCCGACTGCAGCAGCAGGTAGCAATAGCGCCGCCCCTGCGCCGAGCGCCGAGCGTGAAAGTCGGGCGTCACGGGCTGGCACCACTGCAGGGCGATGTCGCGGTCGAGGTAACGGTTGGTGCCGCGTACCCAGGAGAAGGCCTCGCGCTGCACCGGCGCGTCGAAATGCAGCACCTGGTTGAGCGCGTGCACGCCGGTGTCGGTGCGGCCGGCACAGACGGTGGTGACGGCCGTGGCGGCGAACTCGGCAAGTGCGGCTTCGACACGGTCCTGCAGCGTGCGGCCATCGGGCTGCGACTGCCAGCCGTGGTAAAGCGTGCCGCGATAGCTCAGTCCGAGCGCCAGGCGCTGCGATTGCGGGTCGGGCATGCGTGCATTGTGTGGCACGGGCGATTCGCCGCACTGAAAGCGAGAAGGGCCCCACAAGGGGCCCTTCGTGGCCAGAACACTGGTCTCAGCTCAGGCTGTCGAGCATGCCCTGGGCCTTGGACTTCAGCGAACCCTCGGCGCTGGCAAGCACTTCCTCGAGCAGGTCGCGCGCGCCTTCCATATCGCCGATCTGGCGGAACTCTTCCGCCAGCTCCAGCTTGCGCGCCAACGGGTCCGCGTCGGCGTCGCTCAGTTCGAAGGACGGCAGCGAGGCCGCGAAGTCGTCGTCGGCACCGAGCGGCGCCGGCCGCGAGGACACGCCGACCCTGTCGTCGTCCAGCGTCAGCTCGCCCAGGTCGAAGTCCAGACTGCCGGCGGCGGCAGCCGGCGCGGACGCGGTCGTCGGAGACTGCGATTTGTCCAGGCCCGGCAGATCGATGGAGAACGGCGAGTCGTCGGCTATGGCCGCGCCGGTCGTGAACGGACGCGTCACCTCCAAGGCGCTGGGCGCTGAGTCGCTGCTGGCACTGCCGGCCAGATTGAGGTCGAGCTCCATGTCCAGGTTCGGGGTCACGTCCAGCGAGCCCGGCTCGGTGATCGGACCGACGGGCGCCTTGGCCTGCACCGATTGCGGCATCGTGGTGGCATCCAGCGGCTCGACCAACCGGCCGCCTTCGCGCACCAGCATGTCGGGCTGGCCGCCCGGCGCGTAGAGCGGATTGTCGGCATCGATCTGCCGACCCAGCGCCTGGGCCTTGTGCCATTCCTCGTTGTCGGCCCCGGTCAGCGCATACAGCTGACCCGCCAGCAACTCGAAGCCCTTGGTGTCGCGCCGCTTGGCATAAACCTCGAGCAGCTTGCTGCGCACCGCCAGACGATCCGGATTGGCACGCATCGCCTCCTTGAGGATCTCTTCGGCCTGGAGATCGCGGCCGTAGGCCAGGTAGACGTCGGCCTCGGCCACCGGATCGACGTCGCCGATGGCATCGAGCTGACTGAGCGAGTAGCTCATCGACGATGCCGACGAGGTGGCGCTGGGTGCATCGTGGGTGTCGATGCGCTGGCCGCCACTGGCGCCGAAGAATGAATCCGGTTGCAGCCGGCTTTCCAGGAACGAGGTTTCGCGCTCGCTCTTGCGCAAGCGGCCGCGCAGCCGGTAGGCGCCGAAGCCGGCAAGCAACGCCACCAGCACGCCGGCGCCGGGCAGCACCATCGGGTTCTCGAGCAGTGAATCCAGCAGACTGGGTTCTTCGACCGGCGCAGCAGGCTGCGCCGCCTTGGGCGGGGACGCCGGCTGCACCGCCGGTGCAGCAGCCACGACGGAAGGGGCCGACGCGGCAACCACGGGTGCCACCGGCACGGTGGCCACGACAGGCGCGGAAGCTGCGGCAGCGGCTGGCGCAGTCGCGGTGACCGCAGGCGTCGGCGCAGCCGAACTGGCGGCCTCGCCCTGGAGTTGCTTCAGTTCCGCGACATTGCGGGACAACTCGGCCACTCGAGTCGCGGCATCCTTCTTTTCGGTCTCCTTGGACACGGCGGCTTCCGGAGCCGAGGCCTTGACCGCCCCCTGGCTCAGTGTCAGCTTGTCCGGCGCCGGCGCCGCGGCCTGCTTGCTGTCCTGCACCGAGGCCTGCACACTGCCCTTGGCTTGGCGCGCGGGCTCCTCGGTCTTCTGTGTCGTCACGCCCGAAGCGAGTTGTTGCCGGTAGGCGGCGAAGTCGGCGCTTTGCGCTCGGATCACCTCGCGTGCCTCTGGGCCGTTGACCTGCTGCGCCGTCTCGGCCGACGGTATGGTCAGTACCTCGCCGGCCTTCAGCCGGTTCATGTTGTTGTCGACGAAGGCGTTCGGATTGCCGCGGAACAGGGCCACCAGCATCTGGTCCAGTGACACGCTTTGCGGCTGCACGGTCTTGGCGATGCGGCTGAGCGAATCGCCCGGGCGCACGCGATACTGATCGCCAGCCGCGGCAGCGGCCGGTGCGGGGGCCGCCGCAGCCTTCGCTGCAGGCGCTGGCGTCTCTGGCTTCGGCGCAGCGCGGCGTTCGGGACTTGGCGCAGTACCGGCATCGCTGGGCGAAGGTACGGCTTGGACCACTCGCGGCGCCGGTTGAACCGGTGCGGGCGCCGGGGCCGCAGAGATGGCCGGCGCCACGCTGGGCGCCGGCGCGGCAGCCATGTTGCGCGGCGTGCTCGGTGGGTCGAGCAGCAATGTGTATTCACGCACCAGGCGGCCGCTGGCCCAGTTCATTTCCAGGATCACGTCGACGAAGGGTTCGACCACGGCGCGATCGCTGGTCACGCGCAGGTAGGAGCGACCGTCCTGCCGCTTCATCAGCTGCACCCGGGTGCCGGGCAACACCGCGTTGTAGTCGACGCCGGCGGCACGGTAGGCGTCGGGCGAGGCCACGCGCAACGTCAGCGTGCCGGCCTCCTCGGGCGTCAGGCTGGTGACGTCGATTTCCGCGCGCAGCGGCTCGCCCAGCGCCGACTGCACGGTAAGCCGGCCCAGGCCCAGCGCCTGGGCATTCAGGCCCCACAGGCAGGCCGTGGCAATGGCCAACCCGCTCAGCGCGAAGCGCCCTGCATTCAACTTGCGGTATTTCAAAGCGTCTCCCCAAGATGCGCGTTGGAGCCAAGTCTCCATCACCCACCAACATCGGCCACTTCGGCCAGACCACGAGCCCGAACCTGCAGCGCAGGCGCGAGCTAAATCACATTGCCGACAAGCATATAGGCTCATCTGCTCATGCAAATGCTGATGTTCAGGGCCAAACCGGCCTGTTTCGGGCCTTTGTCGCAACTTGTGGGCTGCCGGCAACGCTCTCTCAGCCCTCGAGCAGGATGCGAAGCATGCGTCGCAGCGGTTCGGCCGCACCCCACAGTAGCTGGTCGCCGATGGTGAAGGCACCCAGGTACTGCGGGCCCATGGCCAGCTTGCGCAGCCGCCCGACCGGGATGTCCATCGTGCCGGTCACGGCCACCGGCGTAAGCTGGCGCACGCTGGCCTCACGGGTGTTCGGCACCAGCTTGACCCAGGCATTGTCGTGGGCAATGAGGTTTTCGATGTCGACCAACGGCACGTCCTGCTTCAGCTTGAGGGTCAGCGCCTGGCTGTGGCAGCGCATGGCGCCGACACGCACGCAGATCGAATCGATCGGCGTGGCCGCGCCGCCGAAGCCCGGGCCGCGGCCGAGGATCTTGTTGGTCTCGGCGCCGCCCTTCCACTCTTCCAGGCTGGTGCCGTCGCCGCGGTCGGCATCGATCCAGGGGATCAGGCTGCCGCCCAGCGGCACGCCGAAGTTGGCAATCTGCTCGCCGGACAGGCCGCGCTGGGTCTCGGCCACCCGCCGGTCGATCTCCAGGATGGCCGAGGCCGGGTCGTCGAGCAGCGCGCGCACCGATGCATTCAGCGTGCCGTACTGCGTCAGCAGCTCGCGCATGTGCTGCGCGCCGCCGCCGGATGCGGCTTGGTAGGTGGTGCATGTCATCCACTCGACCAGGTCGGCCTTGAACAGCGCGCCCACGCCCATCAGCATGCAGCTCACCGTGCAGTTGCCGCCGATGTAGTCGCGCACGCCGCGCTTCAGCGCGTCCTGGATGACGTTGAGGTTGACCGGGTCGAGGATGATGACCGCGTCGTCCTGCATGCGCAGCGTCTTCGCCGCGTCGATCCAGTAGCCCTTCCAGCCGGCCGCGCGCAGCTCCGGGTAGACCTTCTTGGTGTATTCGCCGCCCTGCGCGGTGATGACGATCTCGCAGCGCTTCAGCGCGGCGATGTCGTAGGCGTCGCAGAGCTTGCTCTCGTTCTTCGCCTCGGCTGGCGCAGCGCCGCCGGCATTGCTGGTGGAGAAGAACACCGGCTCGATCAGCGCGAAGTCGCCTTCCGCGCGCATGCGCTCCAGCAGCACCGAGCCGACCATGCCGCGCCAGCCGACGAGACCCGTGAGAACCTGCTTGACCATTTGAATCGCCCCTTGGATTGGTGAAAGTTTCTGTTGCCCGGCTCGGTTCGCCGGACACAGAAAGGGCGAAACGAGACCGAGCTTGCTAGCTCTTGCTAATGGTGGTTTTGGTGGTCAGCGCGGCCACGACGGCGTCGCCCATTTCGCGCGTTCCCACCTTGTGCGTGCCTTCGGACCAGATGTCCGGCGTGCGCAATCCGCTGGCGAGCACCTGCTGGACGGCCGACTCGAT
>JAGTRL010000209.1 GCA_018261815.1 Pseudomonadota bacterium | reverse complement strand
GCCCATCAGGGCGTGGACGCCGTGCGCGACCGCAGCCACCAGCTGAGCGAGAGTGCCCATCGCGTCGCCGACGGCACGCGCAGCTACGTGCGCGAAGAACCGGTCAAGTCCTTGCTGATCGCCGCGGCCACCGGGGCGGCACTGATGGGCTTGCTGGCCCTCCTGGGCAGGTCACACCGCCGCGGCTGAGCCCCGGCATGCGGCCGGCGCGGCCGCGTCAGACGCCGATCCGGCTTTCGCAGAACGCGTAGCCGGATTTGCCGCGTTTGGCGCGGTACATCGCCGCATCGGCGCCGTGCAGCAGCTGCTCGGGGTCGCGGCCGTGGGTGGGGTACATGGCGATGCCGATGCTGGGCAATACCGTCACGCGGACACTGCCCACGCTCATCGGCGCCGCGATGGCGTTGAACACCTTGCAGGCCAGCCGTGACAGCTGCTCCCTGTCCTGCCAGTCGGCCACCAGGCAGGCGAACTCGTCGCCGCCCAGGCGGCTGACCATGTCCTTGGCGCGTACGGCGTGGAACAGGCGCAGCGCCACAATGCGCAGCACCTCGTCACCGATGCCGTGGCCGTGCCGGTCGTTGATCGGCTTGAAGCCGTCCAGGTCGATGTACATCACTGCCAGCGCCTGCCGCTGCGATGTGTCCGGCGACAAGGCCCGGTCGAGCCGTTCGCGAAAACTGCTGCGGTTCGGCAAGGTCGTCAGCGGGTCGTGGGTGGCCAGATGGAGCGCCAGGCGTTCACCGGCCTGCGTGCGCTGAAGCTGGGCCAGTGTCCGTGCCAGTGCACTCTGCGCTTCGAGCAGCGCGACCTCCAGACGATGGCGCCTTCCGACCTCCTGCTGCAGCGCCCCTTGCAGGTGCTCGAGTGCGGCCACGCAATCCAGCACCTGGCTGCGCGTATCGTCCGCCGGTTCCGCCACGCTGCGCTGCAGCCGGTTCTCGACGGCCCGCAGCAGGACATTCCAATCGTCCGTGGGCTGGCCCTTCGGCGCTGGCGCTTGCACGGGCGTGGTGGCCACCGGCGACCACGGCGGCAGCTTGAACGGCACGAGTTCGGCAATCCAGTTCAGGATCATGCTGCCGGGCATGGCACCGGGCTGCGCGAGTTGGCTGGACGGCAGCGCGCGCTGAATCGGACCCTCATGCCGCCAGCCGGGCCGTGGCCCAGCGCATCGTCGCCGGGATGCTCTGGCGGGTGATATCGGCCTGCAGCGCCCGGCGGCGCGCTGCGATCTGCAGGCCCAGGCCTCCCAGGGCGAGCGTCGAGCAGCGCAGCCGCGGAAAGAGCTCCTGGCGCTCGGCATCGAGGTGCGGCAGAAGGCAGGCCGCAAGCCGCGCGACGCAGACATCGAAATCGGCATCCAGCGGCTCCATCTCGTCGAGCCGGGCGATCAGCTCCCGGCTGCCTGCGTGGTCGCAACGCAGATGGGCCAGCAGCGGGTCGCTGCCCAGCACCGAGCGTGCGGCCGGGTACAGCAGTTCGTCCTTCACCTGCAGATGCACACAGCAGGCATCGCAGATGCGGCCAACCACGGCGGCTTTCTGCTCGGCGTCGCCACCGCTGGAAACAAGCAGTTCATAGTCGCGAAAGTGCCGCCTGATGCCCTGATGCTCGCGCGACAGCAGGTCCAGCGCATCGATGTCGCGTTGTTGGGCCGCTCGAGGCTGGCGGCTCATGCGGCGAGCCTCGTCAAGGCTTGCGGCCGGTGGGCGCACGGCGGTGCGCACCTGGAATGTGGGCTGGCGTGCGCGACGCAGCATGGCGCGGCGCCGGCGCGGCCGCCTTGGGCAGGATCAGGCCAGCCACCTGGCCCGGTGGTGGTGCGCCTTCGGAGGTGAAGTCCGCTTTCTGCTGGACCAGGCTCTTCGGGAGAACCGGGCGTCTGCTGGCTTTGCGTGGCATGAGGAACCCTAGGCGAGTGACTAGAAAATCCAGCGGCGCCGTCCATCGGACACCGCTGCAGCGGATCGATCAAGCTTGCGGCGCCGGCACGCTGATGTCTGTTCGATGGCGCACATTGCCTGGCGCTGCGCATCACCAGGGCTTGGACGGGGACTCAGGTCGTGGCGTAGCGGTCCCAGGCGCGCTTGCCAACCGCCGCGCAGACAGCGCTGAGCGCCGTGCCCCATGCAATGTCGATGATCGACAGCATGGGCGGCCAATCCTTCAGCGTGGACAGGTTCGTCAGATCGTAGGTGGCATAGGCGAAGAGGCCGAACAGCGCACCGGACTTCGCCGCTCGTGCCAGGCCCGGTGGGTTGCGTTTCAACCCCGGCGGCGCCACCGCAAAGATCAGGAGTCCCAGGGCATAGACCGCGTAGAACAGTGCGGCCACCGGCAGGTTCGGGCTGTCGGCCATCAAGTGCGCCAGACCCTGCGCATACAAAGGCCAGGCAATGATGCGCAGCCAGATCAGGTCGAGCACCACCATCAAGATCAGGATCGTGCCGAAGGCCGCCAGGTTGTTATTCAGCCCAGGCTCTGCCACGGGCATCCACCGCGGCGAAATCCTGGTCCGCTGACCCAGCGGGTCCGTGTTCGTCCTCACGCGCGTACCCGTCGGCGCGACGCTCGAAAGTTTGATCTCATCCATCGACTGTCGGCCTCATATGCGGCCCATCAGCAGCAGCACGACGAGCACCACCACCACCAGCCCCAACACACCGCTGGGCCCGTAGCCCCAACTGCGGCTGTGGCCCCAGGTGGGCAGGGTGCCGACAAGCAAGAGGATCAGGACGATCAGCAGAATGGTGGACAGGCTCATGGTGAACTCCTTGGCGCCCAGGTCGCGGTGGACCCTTCGGTACCGGCCACAGGCTAGCCGCAAGCAGCACCGGGGTCTGTGCGCTGGCGAACACAGGGACGCGACTTTGGCTCATGACCGCAGCCGTGTCGGGACATGGAATCCAGCGGCGGCAGGCGGCGCGTATGCTCGGACGCCACAGAGGGCCCGCGCGACAACCTGCGCGCGCAGGCTGCGCCGATCCAACACGAAGGAACAAGAACATGCCCAGCCTGCGGCGCCATGCCGAACGCCACCGCACCGATCGAATCGGCTGGCTGCGCGCCGCCGTGCTCGGCGCCAATGACGGTATCGTCTCCACCGCCAGCTTGGTGCTCGGTGTCGCGGCGGCCGGGGCCAGCCATGCCGACATCCTGCTCACCGGCGTGGCCGGCTTGGCGGCTGGGGCGATGTCGATGGCGGCCGGCGAGTATGTGTCGGTGCATTCGCAGGCCGACACCGAGAACGCCGACCTGTCGCGCGAGCGTGCCGAACTGCAGGCCAACCCGGCGGCCGAGGAGCGCGAGCTGACGGCGATCTACATCACGCGCGGGCTCGATCCGGTCCTGGCCCAGCAGGTTGCCAGCCAGCTGATGGCCCACGATGCTTTGGGCGCACATGCCCGCGACGAGCTTGGCATCTCCACCACGATGAGTGCGCGGCCGGTGCAGGCGGCACTGGCCTCGGCCGCCAGCTTCGCGGTCGGGGCGGCACTGCCGCTGGCCGTGGCGGCACTGTCGCCGGCGCCTATGCTGGCTGGCGCGGTATCGCTCACGTCGTTGTTGTTCCTGGCTGTGCTTGGCGGCACGGCGGCGCGCGCAGGCGGGGCCGGCATGCTGGCCGGGGCCTGGCGCGTCGCCTTCTGGGGCGCGCTGGCGATGGCGATCACCGCCGGGGTGGGAGCCTTGTTCGGTGCCGTCGTGTGAGTTCGGTTTGCGGCGCCTGCGTCAACCGAGCAACTGCCGGTAGACGTGCTGGTCGGCGGCATAACAACTGCACGCGGCGGCCTTCAGGCCCGGACGGTCGAGCACGGTGAGCTGGCCGCGCCGGTATTCGATCAGCCCGGCGCGCTGCAAGGCGCCGGCCGCCCCGGTGACGCCAACGCGGCGCACGCCGAGCATGTAGGCCAAGAACTCATGCGTCACGCGAAAGCTGTCGACCTGCGCGCGGTCCTGGCTCATCAGCAGCCACCGTGCCAGGCGCGGGCCGATCAGGTGGAAGCGCAGGCAACCCGCGGCCGCCGCCAGTTGGGCCATCAGCACATACACGTAGCGCTGCAACACGCGCTGCAGGGCGGGGCTGCGCGCCAGCTCGATGCGAAACGGCGCCCGGCCGATGCGCCAGGCTTGGCCCAGGCCCTGCACCAGCGCGCGCAAGGGCACGGTTTCCACATCCAGCACCAGTTGCACCCCCAGCATGCCTTCGCGGCCGACCATGCCCACTTCCAGCGCGGCATGGCCATCGTTCAAGGCCAGCAGCGAGATGAAGCCCTCGGTCGGGAAGTACACATGCTGCGTCGGTGTGCCGGGCTCGCACAGTGTCTGCGACAGAACCAGGTCGACTGGTTCGCACAGCGCCAGAAGGCGGCGGCGCGCCGGCCGTGGCAGCAGTTCGATCAAGTGGTTGGAGGCCGTGGCCATGCTGAGAGTCTGCGCCTTAGGACCCGGGCCGACTGTCTGCCGGCGCACATAGCGACGTTCAGGCCGCCAGCGCCTCGCGGCGCGGCAGCAAGCGCGCGTGCTCCTTCGCCACCGAGGCATAACACTCGCAGGCGCGCTGCTCCAGCCGGGCGCGGTCGAGCATGCGAATGCGGCCGCGCTGATAGTGGATCACACCACCTTGCTGAAGCCTTTGTGCCGCTGCGCTGATGCCTTCGCGGCGCACCCCCAGCAGGCGGGCGGCGTCCTCATGGGTCATCGACAGGACGTCGTCGGCCGAACGATCGAAGCCGAGCAAGAGCCGGCGACTCAGTTGCTGGTCGATCGTGTGGTAGCGGTTGCACAGCGCCGTCTGGGCCACCTGTGCCGTCAGCGCCTGGGCATAGCGCAACAGCACCTGCAAGGTCGGCACGGAGCATTGCAGCAGGGACTTCAGCGTCGGCGCGCGCAGCCGCAGGGCCAGGCCGCCGGTCTGGACCACGGCCGCACAGGGCATGGCATTGCCACCCATGAAGACGGCGATGCCGATCATGCCGTCGTGGCCGACCACCGCCAGCTCCGCCGAACCGCCGTCTCGCGTGCTGGACATCAGCGAGACCACCGCGCTGGTCGGGAAGTGCACGAAGTCCGGTGTGTCCCCCGATTCGCACAGCACCTGCCCGGCACACAGGGGCACCCACTGCAACTGCGGTGCCCAGCGCTGCCCTTCGTCGGCGTGCAACTCGGCCAGCAACTGGTTGGGCGGCGAGCTGGCGTCATGCGCCATGTGGTTGTTCATGCCCTGCCCATGGAATCCATTGAGCTTGCATGATCAGCGCGGACCGCCGAGGCGGCCATCGGCGGCGACCGCCCCACGCTGTGAGGGCTGTCCTACACCGGGATGGCGCGGGGGTCTTCAGACCGCCGGCGTGGGCGGCAGCAGCCGGTCGTACTCCTTCTTCACCACCGCATAACACTCGCAGCTGCGCTGCTCCAGGCCTGGACGGTCGAGCACCAGGATGCGACCGCGCGAGTATTGGATCAGCCCGGCCTTCTGCAGCTTCAGCGCCGCTTCGGTGACGCCTTCGCGGCGCACCCCCAGCATGTTGGCGATCAGCTCCTGCGTCATGTGCAGCTCGCTGCCGGACAGCCGGTCCAGGCTCAGCAGCAGCCATCTGCACAACTGCTCGTCCAGCGAGTGATGCCGGTTGCACACCGCCGTCTGCGCCATCTGCGTGATCAGCGCCTGCGTGTAGCGCAGCAGCAGGTGCATCACCGCCGGTGACGCTTCGAACTCCCGTTTCACGGCCTTGGCATTCAGCCTGAAGCCGTGCCCGGCGCTTTGCACCACCGCCCGACTGGGCGTGGACTCGCCGCCCATGAACAGGGCCACACCGACGATGCCCTCGCGGCCGACCACCGCGATCTCGGCGGACGCGCCGTTCTGCATCACGTACAACAGCGACACGATGGCCGTGGTCGGGAAGTACACGTGCCCGAGCGTGCTGCCGGATTCGTACAGCACCTGGCCGAGCGGCAGTTCCACTGCCTCGAGCTGCGGCTGCCAACGTTGCCATTCGGCCAGTGGCAGCGCGGCCAGCAGCTGGTTGGTCCTGGGGTCGGCGGCCGGAGTCGTCAGGAGTGTCGCAGGCATTCGTTGCAGACCGGTGCGCCCGGACACGGGCTGCTTGGAAATTCACCGACATTTTAGGCAACCAGGGCCCTTGCTTGTGTGCGATATCGAACACAAGCGCCACGGCGAAACGGCATGCCGTCCGACAGACAGCGCCGGACGCCCCGCCTAGGATCGGTCCTCCAGGTTCCAGTGGCCTGGACCCGTTGACGCAGGGGCGCTCGCGCGCCCCGCCGATCCCTTGACATTCCGCGCCAGCCCTTGGGCTGGTGCGGTCGGAGTAGCGCATGAAGACCGATGTGATGGCCACTCCCCTCTGGAGTACCGCGTCGTTCGGCGAAGCGGCCGATACCTCGCCGATGGAGCTGTCCGATCTGGGTGAGCACCTTCAACACTGCTCGGCCCGATCCGGGCGTTGGGCGCGGTTGCGTTGCGCTGCCGAATCGATGAACGGCTTCGTCAGCACTCGGCTCGTCACCACCCTGGCCTTGCTGAGCCTGCCGATCCTGCTGCTGGCGCTGCTGCTGTAGCCGATGGCCCAAGCCGAGCTGTTGCGCCTGCTGCCCGATGCGCCGCAGGCGCTGTGTGCCATTCTCGACAGCGGCCACAGGCCGGTGCAGCCGCCAATCCGCTCCGAGATCTTCGGGCCACAGCGCTTCGCGCAACATGGACGCAGCCTGGGCGAGACCCACCGCGCGGCGCGCGCACGCATCGGTGCCGCCACCTTCTTTCCGCGGCTCAAGGACAACATCCGCGTCCTGCGCCAGGCCCACCACTATCTCGGGCTGCAGGCGGCCACCGGCTACGACATCAGTCCCGCGGCCGAATGGCTGCTCGACAACTTCCACCTGATCGAAGCGCAACTCAAGGAAATCCGCGACGGCCTGCCGCGCAACTACTTCCGCGCGTTGCCGATGCTTCTGGACGAGCCGCTGGCCGGCCTGCCGCGCGTCTACGGCGTGGCCTGGGCCTTCGTGGCCCACACCGACGGCGCCTTCGACGAAGACCTGCTGCTGCACTTCCTGGCCGCCTACCAGGAGACCCGCGAGCTGAACCTCGGCGAGATGTGGGCCCTGCCCACCACCGTGCGCGTGGTGCTGGTCGAGAACCTGCGCCGCCTGGCCGAGCGCGTGGCCACGCACAAGGCGGCGCGCGAGGTGGGCAACCTGTGCAGTGACCGCATCGAAACCTTCTCGCTGCACGCGCTGGACCAGCTGCTGGCCCTGCTGGAGCGGCGTGGCGTGGGCGCGGTCTTCCTGGCGCAGATGGCGCAGCGCCTGTCCGGCCGGCAGTCCGGCGACCTGACCCTTGTGCACGAATGGCTGGAGCGCGTCTTGCCCGACCCCGCCGCGCAGCAGGCGCAGCAGGTGGCCGACCAGGCGGCCGACAACCTGAGCGTCAGCAACGCGGTCAATTCGCTGCGCGCCATCGGCGATGCCGACTGGAGCGACATCATTGCGCGCAGCAGCCTGCTGATGCAGCGCATGCTCGGCGCGCCGGTGTTCGCGGCCGAGGCGGTGACCACCCGCGACCAGACCTTGCACCGCATCGAGCGT
>JAGTRL010000208.1 GCA_018261815.1 Pseudomonadota bacterium | reverse complement strand
CTAGGGCGCGGCAGCTCGCAGGCCGTGTGTTTGTGGGCTTGGGCGGTCGGCCTCAGTTCGCGCCCAATCGTTCAAGCAGCGGCCCCCACGCTCCAGGCGCCACCATCTCGTCCAGCGATTGTTCCGCGTCCACGACCACGACATGCCGACGTTCGTCGTCCTGCAGCGGCTGGGCATTCGACAACTGCGATTCCAGCACCGCCAGATCGGCGTCCGAGGCATCGTCGCGGCGCGACGCGCGCTGACGCACCCGCTCACGCAGCGTGTCGGGCCGGGCCTCGAAATGCAGGATCGCGAAGCCCACACCCAGGCTGGCCGCCAGCGCGCGAGCCCGGTCGCGCGCCTCGCGCGCCAGGAAGGTGGCGTCGAGGATCACGCTGTAGCCGCTTTGCAGCGCCAGCGTGGCCAGGTCGCGCAAGTGCTGTTGCGTCGCCTGGCTGGCCTGCCTGGAATAGAGCAGCGCCTGCCGCGCCGGGCCGCTGCGCTGCAGCGGGTCCAGCCCGAACAGCCGCTTGCGCTCGACATCGGCACGAAAGCGGATCGCGCCCCAGGCTTCGAGCAACCCCTGCGTGGCGACTGTCTTGCCGCTGCCCGAAAAGCCGTGCGTCAGCATCAGCACCGGATGCGGCGGGTGGCTGCCCTCCAGCGCCACCTGCAGGTAGTGATGCAAGGCCTGTCGCTCGACGTCCGTCGCAGCGTCGATCTGTGCCGCACGCAGCGCCGACACCTTGGCACGCACCAGTGCACGGTGCACGCGGTAGTAGCGCAGCACGCGCAGGCCCTCGGCATCGCCGCTGAGCTCGACATAGGCATTGACGAAGCGGTGCGACAAGGCGTCGAGTCCATGCGAGCGCAGGTCCATCGCCATGAAGGCCACGTCGCTGAAGACATCGGTCCAGCGCAGGTCGGCGTTGAACTCCAGGCAGTCGAACAACACCGGGCGACCGTCGATCTGGGTGACGTTGCCCAGATGCAGGTCGCCGTGGGCCTCGCGCACGCGCCCGGCCGCCTGTCGCCGTGCAAACACTTCGCGCAGGTTGTCGAAGGCCTGCGCTTCCCATTGGCGCAGGCGCTGCAGGGCGTCGCGATCGTCACCCTCGCGGCACAAGCCACCCAGCACACGCAGGTTGTCGCTCATCGGCGCGCGCACATGCTCGGGCCGGCCATGGTGGCTGTCCGGGGCGGCCACCGCCGCCACGCGGTGCAGATCGCACAACGCATCCACCAGCGCATCGACCTGCGTGGCACCCAGTGCGCCGCGCCGAGCCAGGTGGTCCCACAGGCCGTCCTGCGCAAAAGCACGCATGTGCAGCACCCAGTCGATGGCCGGGCCCTGGCCGTCGATGACGGGTTGCCGCGCCGTGCCCGTCACGGGCCGCACGTCCAGATACAACTGCGGCGCGGTGCGCCGGTTCAAGCGCAGCTCCTCGTCGCAGAAGTGTCGCCGCAAGGCCAGCGTGCTGAAGTCTGCAAAGCCCAGGTTCAGCGCCTTCTTGATCTTCCAGGCATCGGCCCCGGCAAGCAACACGTAGGAAATGTGGGTTTCGATCAGCTGCGCGCCGAGCGCGTCGCGCAGCGCCAGCACCACCTGGCGTTGCAGCGCCGCGTCCAACTCGCTCGGAAGCGCAGGCTCAGCCACCCCAGTGTGCCGCGGCCAGCTCGGCGAGGAAACGCTCCAGCGCCAAGGCCGGCAGGTGGTCGATGCCGGCCGCACCGGCGCGCCCGCCACCGCCGAAGCGGCGGCAGAACTCGTCCGCCCCCGCCGGAGCATCCTGCGGTGAGCGCAGGCTGACGACGAAGCCGCCTTGCCGGTCGGCCTTGAGCACGGCATGGGCCTGGCTCGGGGCCGCCGACGCCAGCTCGTTGGCCAGGATGCCGATGACCCGCCGGCTCCAGGCCGCATCGGGCAGGCACATCCAGCGTGCAGTGGCGCCGGCGGTGTGGATCGGCTGCGCCAGCGCCTGCTGCAGATCGGCCCGGCGCAGGGCGTCGAGTTCACTGCCGATATCGTCCTCACGCAACAGTTGCAGCGGATCGGCATGTCGCGCCAGCCGCTGGTACAGCGGCTGCGGCGCGATGTGCTGGTCGCCCGCCTCGTCACCATAGGCGTTGTAGTTGATGCCCTCGCCCAGCAGGCGCAGCTGCTGCCGCTCGGCCGCGCCCAGCCCCATCGCGGCCGCCAGCGCATCGGCCACCCGCGTGAGGTTGTCACCATAGGCGCCGACCAGCGCCCAGGCGCGAAAGCGCCCCTGCAGCAATCGGTCCATCAGCAGGCTGGTGCACACCCGGGGGTCGAAGTCGATGCAGGCCTGCAGCCCCGCATGCTGCGGCACCTGATCCACCTTGTGATGGTCGACGTAGCGCACCTGCACGCCAGCGTCCAGCAGGCGCAGCAGCGCCGCATGGTTGCGCTGCATCGACAGGTCGCACACCAGCACCTCGTCGCCGGCCTCGGCCGGCACCTGGTGCAGCAGCTCCAGCTCACGCTTCAGCCCGGTGACCAGCGCCGCCTGCGCCGGATGGGCCAGCCGCCACTGCAGCACCGCACACAGGCCATCCGCGTCGCCGTTGCAGACATCGAAACGGCGCATCGCGGCGCAACCCGGCTCAGCCGCCGCTCATTCGCGCTCGATGTGCGTCGGCGCCTGGCCCTCGGCCGGCGCGCCGCTGTCGCCGTCGATCCAGTCGGCCACGCCGATCTCGCTTTCGGCCTCGGCCAGCGTCTCGCCAGGGGCCCAGCCGGCCGCATCGCCCGAATCCATGTCGGCCATCGCTTCGGCAAAGCTGTCGAAGGGGCCGATCTCCTGCTTGCCGTCGAGCGCCAGCCAGTAGTAACCGTCGGGCCGGGAGAAGATGCGCTCGCCGAGGTCGCTGGTGTCCAGCGGCTCGTCGTCTGCAGGCAGCGCAGCCGGCGGGCGGGCTGCGCCGAGGGCGGACTTGGGACGCTGCGTCATGGTGGGCTCCTGAGGCTCTACATCTCGGCCGCCATCGGCTGCCGGAACCCAAGCCTAACCCAAAGGCCTTGCCGCAAAAACCGATCCGATCAAGATCCGACGTCGGAACTCAGCAGCTGTGAACGAACCCAGCGCGGCTGCGCTGGGTTCGCCTGCAGCTTCTCAGGTCGCGCACAGCCGCAATTCGGGCCGCGGTGCCGGCAGGTGGATGCCTTCGTCGACTGCACGGCGCGTATTCAGCGAAAACTGCTTCAGACCCGGCAGATCGAGAATCTCGACTTCGCGGTTGTCCACGCGCAGCCAGCCCCAGCGTGCCAAGGCACCGAAGGAGCGGCTCACCGTCTCGTGGGCCACGCCCAGGTAGCTGGCAATGTCGCGCCGGCTCATGCGCAGATGAAGGCGCCGCGGCGACTCGCCGCATTCGCCCATGCGCCTCGACAGCTGCAGCAGGAAGCGCGCGAGCCGCACCTCGGCGGCCACTGCCGCCATCATCTCCGCGAGTTCGCCGCGGCGCATCAGGGCGCCGCTCACCGCCCGGTGCACCAGCAGGTCCAGTTCCGGCAGGCGCTGGCCCAGCGACTGGAACTCGGTCAGCGGCAGGCTGTAGACACTCGACTCCTCCAACGCCATCGCGGCACTGGGGTGCGTGCCGTTGGCCAGGGCCTCGAAGCCCAGCACCTCGCCACGCACCGCGAAGCCCAGCACCTGCTCGTAGCCGTCTTCGGCGGTGCGGTAGATCTTGAAGGCGCCGGCGCGCACGAAGTGAATGGCGTCGGCCACCGCGCCTTCGTGGTGCAGTGTCTCGCCGGCACGCAGCCGGTGCCATGCGATCGGCAGCGATGGCACGACCTGCAGCCTGTCGACCTGCGCGCCCATCAAGCGCAGCAGTTGCACGACGACGGTGCGCGGGTCGCAGGCCATGTCGGCCGTGCCCATGGCAGGCTGAACACGCGCACGATCCTGGACCAGCTGAACGATGTGGCTCATGACGATTTCCCTGTCGGTTGCATCTCGCTTGCGGGATGGTTCAAGCTTGCCCCAGCCCCGCAGCCCTGGCTATCGGAGCCGCAGCGGACTTGCTGTCAGCCGCTTCCGCCAGGCATCGGAAACATCCGAACACCTGTTCGGAAAATTCCTACTTCGGCGCCCTCGCGCCATTGCGTTGACTCAATGTGCGACGCAGCCGCCGTCGCAGACTGCGCCGACGGCGTGCTCGCCCAGATCGCGCCGCCAATTCACACCCCAGACAGGAGCAAGACGATGAACGAACTGCGTGTCACCGATCCCTTCGGCATCGAGCCGATGGACGAGATGTTTCGCCAGATGCTGCGACCCTGGCGCACCGAACTGGCCGAGCGCGCGCCCCAGATCAAGCTGGACGTGCACGAGAACGACGCCAGCTACACCGTGAAGGCCGAGGTGCCAGGCGTCGGCAAGGACGACATCGACGTGCGCATCGAGGGCAACCGCGTCACCCTCAGCGCCGAGGTGAAGAAGGACAAGGAAGAGAAGAAGGACGGCCGCGTGCTGCGCTCGGAACGGCAGTATGGTTTTGCCAGCCGCAGCTTCACGCTGGCCTGCGACGTCGACGAGGCCAAGTCCGAGGCCAAGTACAAGGATGGCATCCTCGAGCTGACCCTGCCGAAGAAGTCCAAGACCTCGTCCAAGCGGCTGCCGATCGGCTGAACGGCTTGATGCAGCGCAAGCCCCGGCCTCGGGGCTTGCTGCCGACCCTGGCTTGCGGGGGCTACCATGCGCACGCCGGCGCTGCAGCGCCGGCCACAGATCCCAGGAGAGCCTCCTTGACGACGCCGCCCACGCCGCTGGACCGTGTGCATGGCGGAGCGGTGCATGCCGCTTCCGAGGCCATCGTCACCGTGGACGAGCAGCAGCGCATTGTCATGATCAACCCGGCCGCACAGCGCATGTTCGGCTGCAGCGCCATCGAGGCCTTGGGCAGCCCGCTGTCGCGCTTCATTCCCGCCGACCGACGCGAGGCCCATACCCGGCACGTGGCGGAGTTCGCGCGCGCCGGCACGCTCGAAGCACGCATGGGCGAGCTTGGCCGGGTCACCGGGCTGCGCGCCAACGGTGAGACCTTTCCCGCCGAGGCTTCGATCTCGCGCGTGGCGGTCAGCGGCCCGGCCGGCCCGATCCATTACTTCACCGCGCTGCTGCGCGACCTGAGCCACGAGCAGGAGTTGCAGCACCAGATCGAGGCGCTGAACCGGCGCATGCGCGCCGTCTTCGAGCTGGCGCCGGTGGCCACCTGGATCACCGACGGCGATCGCATCGTCTTCGCCAACCGCGCCTGCGCGGCGCTGTTCGGCGCTGCCGAGCGCGAGGCACTGATCGGTCGCTCGATCTACGAGCTGCTGGCGCCGGAATCTCGCGAAGCGGTGCGCCAGACGGTGGCGCAGGCGCTGCAGGCCGAGGCGCTGCCGCCAACCCTTCACGAGCGCATTGCCCGTCTCGACGGACGGCTGCGCGATGTCGTCATCGCCGTCGCCAGCCTGCCGGACCATGGGCGCACCGTGGTGCAGATGGTCATCACCGACATCACCGAACGGGCACGCGAGAGCCGCGAGTTGGAGCGCTCGAGGCGCGATCTGCGCCGACTGTCGGCCAGCATGGTGCAGGCGCGCGAGGACGAGCGCCGGCGCATCGCGCGCGAGCTGCACGACGAACTCGGCCAACGGCTGACGGCGCTGAAGATGGAGCTGTCCAGCCTCGGCGGCGAAACCTCTGGCTCGACGCGCGCCGGGCGTATCGACGCCATGATCGAGATGGTGGACGACACCGTCGCCACGGTGCGGCGCATCGCCACCGAGCTGCGGCCACTGATGCTGGACGACCTGGGCCTGAACGCGGCCATCGAGTGGCTGGCCGACAGCTGGTCGCGGCGCATGGGCGTGGCGGTGAAGCTGCACTTGCGTGCGGCCGACCCGGCCCTCGACGACGCAGTCAATATCGCGCTGTACCGCATGGTGCAGGAAGCCTTGACGAACATCACCCGCCACGCCCATGCCACTCAGGTGTGCATCGAAGTGCAACAGATCGGCAGCGAGCTGCAGCTGACCGTGATGGACAACGGCATCGGCTTCGACGAGGCCTCCATCTACCGGGAGGGCTCGTACGGCCTGGTGGGCATGCGCGAGCGTGCGCTCATGCTCGGCGGCAGGCTGGACATCGGCAGTTCGCCGAAAGGCGGCGGCCGTGTCACCGTGCATCTGCCGCTGGGCTCGGCGCCGGTGCCTGCCCCGGCGACGCAGCCGCCGCCCGAGCGTGAGCTGCCGGCGAAACGCTCGCGCCGGCGCAGCAAGGACAAGTCATGAGCCCGCCGGGCCGCCCCAAGGGCGAATTCCGAAGCGCGCTGCCCGAAGGTACCCCAGTGAGTGCGCCGGGCCGTTCCCATGCGCTCATTTCGCAGCGCACAGCGCGGAGACCCGTTCAATGAGCACACGCGATCTCGCCCGCCGGTCAGGCTTGCTGCTGGTCGACGACCACACCATCGTGCGCGAGGGCCTGCGGCGCATCCTCGAAGCGGTGGCCGACCAATGGCAGATCATCGAAGCCGGCAGCGGCTTCCAGGCCCTGGAATGCCTGCGAGGGCAACCGATCGGACTGGCCATCGTCGACCTGTCGATGCCGGGCATGAGCGGGCTGGAACTGATCAAGCGCATCCGCGCCGAGTACACGCATGTCAAGGTGCTGGTGCTGAGCATGCATGCCGAGGAACAGTACGCGCTGCGCGCCTTTCGCGCCGGCGCCAACGGCTATGTCACCAAGGACACCGCCTCGGCGGAGCTGGTATCGGCGGTGCGCAAGGTGGCCGACGGTGGCGCCTACATCACGGCCAGCCTGGCCGAGAGCGTGGTGCGGCAGCTCAACGGCGCGACGCGCTCGCCACGGCATGCGCAGTTGTCCGACCGCGAACTGGAGGTGCTGCAGCGCATCGTTGCCGGCCAGCGACCGACCGAAATCGCCGAGGCGCTGCACCTGTCGGTGAAGACCGTGAGCACCCACAAGACCCGCATCCAGGACAAGCTGCAGTTGCCCAACACCGCGGCACTGATCCGCTACGGGCTCGAACATCAACTCGACAAACCCGAGGACTCGGGTTTGGACCGCAGCATGGCCTGATCCTGCTCGACCGCAGGCAGGTCAGGCTCGCAGCACGCACTTGTCGTACAGGTCCAGCAGCCGGTGCTGCGGGTCGTACCTTGCCTTCAGCCGGGCGTAGGCGTCCATGCCATAGGCGCGATCGAATTCCTCGCGGCTGAAGAAGCTGTCGGAGTAGAGCGACTTGATGCCGCCCAGCTCCATCACCTGGCGTTCGACCAGCCGGTTGAAGTACCCCGGCGGTTGCGGCACGGGTGAGTCGATCACGTCCCAGAAGCCGAAGTTCACGTAGGGGGTGTCCACCTGCAGCGGATACAGCGGGAAGCTGCGCTGCGCGTCGGCAGCGCGGATCGGGCAGACCCACACCGGCAGGATCTGGATCTCGCGCAACAGGAATTGCAGGAACGCGGCCGCGTGCACCAGCGGAATGTCCACGTCCTGGATGACCGATTCGGTGAAGCGCCCGCGCCATCGGGCCCAGCGCCGTGACAGGCCGAGCCGCGCATTCCAGCGCATCCAGCGTGCATAGGTGCGTGAGTTCAG
>JAGTRL010000207.1 GCA_018261815.1 Pseudomonadota bacterium | reverse complement strand
CTTCCCACTGCGTAGCAGGGGAGACACTCTGAACATCGCCGCGCCGACCCAGCCCAAGATCAAGCGCGCGGGTTCAAAGTGAACAGTATTGGGGCTAGATCCAGATCGGACCGTCGCGCGGTGCACCGCCGGTGATGCAGTTTCCGCCGCAGGAAGCAAGCATCGCCTATGCCGCGTGGGCGCGCAGCCAGGCAATGATGTCGGCAGTCACCGCGCCGCGGTTGGTCTCGTTCAGGATCTCGTGGCGCGCGGCCGGGTACAGCGTGACGCTCACATCAGCCATGCCGGCATCGCGGTAGCGCTGCCCCAACAGCTGGACCAGTGCGCCGCCACCGGCGAGCGGGTCGGCGTCGCCAGAGGCGATCAGGATCGGCAGGTCGCCGCGGATGCCCGCCAGCAGCGCTGGCTCGGCCAGCCGGGCCGCGGACGCAAACAGCGACGGGATCACGTCGTCCGGGATGTCCCACCCGCACCAAGGATCGGCGACGTAGGCATCGACCTCGGCAGCGTCGCGCGACAGCCACTCGTATCCGGTGCGGTGCTCGAAGCCAGCATTGAACGCTTCCAGCCCGCTGGGCGCGTCTGCCGGTGCATTGGCCATGCCGGCGGCCAGCATGTCCAGCGCGGTCGATCCGGACAAAACCACACCCGACCATGTCGATGCGTGATCGAGAATCGCCGCCTGCGCCGCAAACGAACCCATCGAGTGCCCGAGCAGGAACAGCGGCAGACCACCATGCTGCGCACGCAGCGCTGCCCCGAACTGCACGACGTCGGCGATCAGCCCTGCGAACCCGGCCGGGCCGAAGTCACCCAGCCGGCCATTGGCGGTGCGCCCGTGCCCACGATGATCGACGGCGTGAACCAGGAACCCAGCTGCATTGAGTGCCTTCGCAAAGCGGTCATAGCGCTCACCATGCTCAGCGAGCCCGTGGGCGATCTGCACCACTCCAGCGGGTGTGCCGGCAACGCCGGACCAGGCGTATGTGACGACCTTGGTGCCGTCCGCCGAGGAGAGAAAGGAAGAGGTTGAAGTGCTCATTGCTCAGTACACCACCACCGACCGGATCGACTCGCCGCGCTTCATCAGCTCGAAGCCCTCGTTCATGCGCTCCAGCGGCAGCTGGTGGGTGATCAGGTCGTCGATGTTGATCTTGCCGTCCATGTACCAGTCGACGATCTTCGGCACGTCGGTGCGGCCGCGCGCGCCGCCGAAGGCGCTGCCCATCCACACCCGGCCGGTCACCAGCTGGAAAGGCCGCGTACTGATCTCCTTGCCGGCCTCGGCCACGCCGATGATCACGCTCTTGCCCCAGCCGCGGTGGCAGCATTCCAGCGCCTGGCGCATCGTCGTGGTGTTGCCGATGCACTCGAAGCTGTAGTCGGCGCCGCCGCCGGTCAGCTGCACCAGGTGGTCGACCAGGTTCTCGTGCTCTTTCGGGTTGACGAAGTGGGTCATGCCGAACTTGCGCGCCATGGCTTCGCGGCGCGGGTTCAGGTCGATGCCGATGATCTTGTCGGCGCCGACCATCTTCGCGCCCTGGATCACGTTCAGGCCGATGCCGCCCAGCCCGAACACCACCACGTTGGCACCGGGCTCCACCTGCGCGGTGAACAGCACCGCACCGACGCCGGTGGTCACGCCGCAGCCGATGTAGCAGACCTTGTCGAAGGGCGCGTCCTCGCGGATCTTGGCCAGCGCGATCTCGGGCACGACGATGTGGTTGCTGAAGGTGCTGGTGCCCATGTAATGGAACAGCGCCTTGCCGTCCTTGCTGAAGCGGCTGGTCGAATCCGGCATCAGGCCCTTGCCCTGCGTGCCGCGGATCGCCGTGCACAGGTTGGTCTTGCGCGACAGGCAGCTCTTGCACTGCCGGCATTCAGGCGTGTACAGCGGGATCACATGGTCGCCGGGCTTCAAGGAGGTGACCCCCGTACCCACGTCGAGCACGATGCCGGCGCCTTCGTGGCCCAGGATCGACGGGAACAGCCCCTCGCTGTCGGCACCCGACAGCGTGTACAGGTCGGTGTGGCAGATGCCGGTGGCCTTGACTTCCACCAGCACCTCGCCGGCACGCGGGCCTTCCAGTTCCACCTCTTCGATGCTCAGCGGCTGATTCACTTTCCAGGCCACGGCGGCGCGGGTCTTCATGCTTCGGATCCTCGGTGTTGACATCGGCGCACAGCATAGCCGCGATGCCATACTTTGCGGCTTCGCATTCAAGGAGACGGCATGTACCAGGCCCTGGTGATCGACAAGGACGAAACCGGCTACCGCGCCAGCATCAAGCAGCTCGACGACGACAACCTGCCCGAGGGCGACGTCACGGTGCGCGTCGACTACTCCACCATCAACTACAAGGACGGCCTGGCCATCACCGGCAAGTCGCCGGTGGTGCGCAAGTTCCCGCTGGTCGCGGGCATCGACTTCGCCGGCACGGTGGAATCCAGCAGCCACGCCGCCTGGAAGCCTGGCGACAAGGTGGTCCTCAACGGCTGGGGCGTGGGCGAGACGCACTCGGGCGGGCTGGCGCAGCGCGCGCGCGTGCGTGGCGACTGGCTGGTGGCGCTGCCGTCGCGCCTGACGACGCGCCAGGCGATGGCCGTCGGCACGGCCGGGTACACCGCGATGCTGTGCGTGATGGCGCTGCAAGGGCACGGCCTGACGCCGGCTTCCGGCGACATCCTGGTCACCGGCGCCAACGGTGGCGTGGGCAGCGTGGCCGTGGCGCTGCTGTCCAAGCTGGGCTTTCGCGTGATCGCCTCCACCGGTCGCACCCATGAAGCCGAGGCCTTGAAGGCGCTGGGTGCGGCCGAGGTCATCGACCGCGCCGAGCTGTCCGCCCCCGGCAAGCCGCTGGCCAAGGAGCGCTGGGCCGGCGTGGTCGATTCGGTGGGCAGCCACACGCTGGCCAATGCCTGCGCCGGCACCAAGTACCGCGGCGCGGTGGCGGCCTGCGGGCTGGCGCAGGGCATGGATTTCCCGGGCAGCGTGGCACCCTTCATCCTGCGCGGCGTCACCCTCTACGGCATCGACAGCGTGATGGCACCGAAGGCGCTGCGCGAGCAGGCCTGGGCACGGCTGGCGCAGGACCTGGACCTGGCCAAGCTCGACAGCCTGGTGCACGAAATCCCGCTGGCCGGCGCCATCGCCGCCGGTGCCGACATCCTGGCCGGCAAGGTCCGCGGCCGGCTGGTCGTGAACGTCAACGCATGACCGCGCTGCGCAGCATCACCGCTACTGGCGCGGCGCCGGCCAAGGGCCCGTACAGCCCCGGCATCCGCGCCGGCAACCTGTTGTTCGTGTCGGGCCAGATCGCCATCGCGCCGGATGGCAGCTCGCTGGCCCATGCCGACCTGGAAACGCAGACGCGCCAGTGCCTGGCCAACCTGCGCGCCGTGCTCGAAGCCGGCGGCGCCACGCTGCAGCAGGTGGCCAAGGTCACGGTCTACCTGGCCGAGCCCGACGGCTGGCCGGTGTTCAACCCGATCTATGCCGAGTTCTTCGGCGCGCACAAGCCGGCGCGCGCCATCGTGCCGGTGGCCGCCTTTCCCGGCGGATTCAAGGTCGAGGTCGACGCGGTGGCGGTACTGGCGGACTGACTTTCAACGGCCGAAGGGCGTCACGCCGAACAGCCAGCCGTGTGCCCAGAAGGCGAACACGGCCCAGGCCACGAGGCCGCCGACCACCGCGCCGAGCGTGCCGCCCAATGTGCCCGCCGGGTAGCTCACCTGGCCCGCGCGGTCGCGCTGCCGCGCGGCGCGAAAATCCAGCACCGCCCACACCAGGAAGCTGCCGAACAGCAGCAGGTCGGCCAGCGTGTGGTTGGCCAGCAGGTGGGCCAGCGCCCAGACCTTGACGCCCAGCACCATCGGGTGGTGCACCCAGGCCTTGATGCCGTTCTTCGGCACGTAGGCCGCGGCCAGCAGGATGAAGGCCGCCAGCATCAGCAGAGAAGCCAGGTGCCGGGCCCACAGCTGCGGCGGCCACAGCACGGTCGGCTGCTCGCGCGCCAGGCCGTAGCCCCAGATGATGAGCCCGAAGCCGACGATCGAGGCCACCGAATACAGGCCCTTCCATGCGCCCTCGCCGCGCTGCGCGATCTGCGCCGTGCGCCAGCCCTCGGCAAAGATGCGCACCGAATGCACGCCCAGGAAGAGGATCAGGCCGAGGATGAGGAAGGTCATGGTGGATCGAGGCTCGACGAAATGAGGTGCGCATTCTCGCGCGTCGCGGCGGCTGCGCCGGCGACGGGGCGGCCGGCGGGCCCGCGATATGCTGGCCGCCGCCACTGGAGGAACTGCGCCCATGTCCAAACCCCCCGAGCCTGCCCCGCAGCGCACGATCCGCTACCACTGGGAAGATTTCGTCGTCGGCTCGGTGCGCGATTTCGGCGCCATGCCGGTCACGCGCGAGGCCATGCTGGCATTCGCGCGCGACTTCGACCCGCAGCCCTTTCACCTGGACGACGCGGCCGCCGCGCAGTCGCTGTTCGGCCGGCTGGCAGCCAGCGGCTGGCACACCTGCGCGATGGCCATGCGCATGATGTGCGACGAGTACGTGCTCGATTCGTCCAGCCTGGGCTCGCCCGGCATCGACAACCTGCGCTGGCTGAAACCGGTCTTCGCCAGCGACACATTGAGCATGCGCCTGACGGTGCTGGCCGCGCGGCCGATGAACAGCCGCCCCGGCGTGGGCCTGGTGCAGTCGCGCTGGGAGGTCTTCAACCAGCAGCACGAGGCGGTGCTGTCGATGGAGGGCTGGGGCATGTACCGGATGAGAACGGCCACGCCCTGAGCGCACTGCGGCGGGCTACTTGTAGCCCACGCGGTCGAGCATCTGCTGCACCTGCGCCTGGTTCTTGCCCGCCTGGGCGATCGGCAGGTTGTCCACCTTGAAGCTGCCCAGGGCTTCCAGCGCCGGGTTGCCGCTGATCTTCACCGTCGGCACCGCCGGCCATTCGTTGTTGCCGTTGGCGAAGTAGCCCTGCGCCTCGTCGCCGGCCAGGTATTCCAGGAAGGCCACCGCCTCGGCGCGGTGCTTGGCATGCTTGGCCACTGCACCCCCGGCCACATTGACATGCGCGCCCCAGCTCTGCTGGTTGGGGAACACCACCGCCACCTTGGACATGGCCTCCACGTCCTCGGGCTTGGTCGAACGCATCATGCGCGCCAGGTAGTAGCTGTTGGTCAGCGCGATCGCGCACTCGCCCGAGGCCACGGCCCTGATCTGGTCGGTGTCGCCCCCCTTCGGCGCTCGCGCCATGTTGGCCACCACGCCCTTCAGCCAGTCCTCGGTGGCAGCCGGCCCCAGGTGCGCCAGCATTGCGCCAAAGAGCGTGAGGTTGTAAGGGTGAGAACCGGAGCGAGTGCACACCTTCCCCTTGTTCTTCGGGTCGGCCAGCTCTTCATAGGTGTCGACATCGGCGCGCTGCACCGCGGCCTTGTTGTAGACGATGAGCCGGGCACGGGTGGAGAAACCGAACCACTGCGCGCCGCCGCCGTCGTTGGCATCGCGCAGGTTGGCCGGGATGCGCGATTGCAGCACGGCAGAGTTGACCGGCTGGAACAGGCCGTCGGCCTCGGCCTTGGTCAGCCGCGCGGCATCGACCAGCAGCACCACGTCGGCCGGGCTGGAGGCGCCCTCGGCCTGCAGCCGCGTCACCACGCCGGCGTCGTCGGCATCGATGCGGTTGATCTTGATGCCGGTGGCCTTGGTGAAGTTGGCGTACAGCGCCTCGTCGGTCTGGTAGTGGCGCGCCGAATACAGGTTCAGCACCTTGTCCTGCGCGCTCGAGCCCAAGGCGGCGCCGGCAAGCAGTGCAGCCAGGATCAGGCGTTTGGATGGGAGGGTCAGGGCCATGGCAGCGGTTCCAGAGTTCAGTTCAGCGGAGATTTTAATCACAATGCGAACCATTCTTATTGCGTTTTATCAAGGCGGGGCCATTTGCACCTTCAGCTCAGGCGATGATCGTGGTCATGTCCACGCGTGAACTCCTCGCCTGCCGCGACTTCATGCGCCTGTGGTGGGCGCGGCTGGCCGGTGTAGCGGCAAGCCAGATGATGCTGGTGGCCATCGGCTGGCAGATGTACGACTTGACCGGCTCGGCCTGGGACCTGGGGCTGGTGGGTCTGCTGCAGTTTCTGCCGGCTCTGGCCCTGGTGCTGGTGGCCGGCCATGTGGTCGACCGGCACCACCGCGCGCGCATCGTTGCGCTGTGCGTCGCGGCGCAGGGCCTGGTGGCGCTGGCGCTGGCCGCGGCGCCCTTCGACGCGCTGTCGCAGCGCACGCTGCTGCTGGCGCTGTCGGTGGTGCTGGGCGCGGTGCGCGCCTTCCAGATGCCGGCGCAGCAGGCGCTGGTGCCATTGCTGGTGCCGCCTGTGCTGCTGCCGCGGGCCATGGCCTTCTCGTCCGCCGGCCTGCAGGGCGCGATCATCGCCGGGCCGGCGCTGGGCGGTTTCGTCTATGTGGCCGGCGCTTCGGCGGTCTATGGCCTGTGTGCGGCGTTGTTCGGCGTGGCGGCTTTGCTGTGCCTGGGAATTCGCCATGCCGACCCTCCGCCAGGGCAGCCAGTCAGCCTGGACACGCTGCTGGCCGGCGTACGCTACGTGCAGCAGAACAAGGTGGTGCTGGGCGCGATCTCGCTGGACCTGTTCGCGGTGCTGTTCGGCGGCGCGGTGGCGCTGCTACCGATGTTCGCCAAGGACATCCTGCAGGTGGGCCCCTGGGGCCTGGGCCTGCTGCGCAGCGCGCCGGCACTCGGCGCACTGGCCATGTCGATGGCGCTGACGCGCTGGCCGATCGCCCACCATGCCGGACCCAAGCTGTTCGCCGCCATCGCTGTGTTCGGCCTGGCCACGCTGATCTTCGGGCTGTCCACCCATTTCCTGCTGTCGATGGCGGCCCTGTGCGTCACCGGCGCGGCCGACATGGTCAGCATCGTCGTGCGCCAGACGATGATCCAGCTGGAGACGCCCGACGACATGCGCGGCCGGGTCAGCGCCGTGGCCTCGGTGTTCATCGGTGCGTCCAACCAGCTGGGCGAGTTCGAGTCCGGCGCCACCGCCGCCTGGCTCGGCCCGGTGGGCTCGGTGGTGCTGGGCGGCGCCGGCACGCTGCTGGTGGCCGCGCTGTGGTGGCGCTGGTTCCCGGCGCTGGCGCGGCGCGATGCGCTGGTGCAGGACGGCCGTTGACTACAGCAGCGCGTCGGCTTTGAGCAGCGTCTCCAGGCACTGCTCGCGGACGCCGTAGAAGGCCTTCACGGCGCGCACCTGCTCCAGCAGCTGGTCCTTCGCCGCCGGCTGCGCACGCTTGACCGCCAGGATCATCTTGTTCTTGGCGGTGTGCTCCAGCGACACGAACTCGAAGACCTGCGTGTCGTAGCCGCAGGCGTCGAGCAGCAGCGCGCGCAGCCCGTCGGTCAGCATCTCGGCCTCCTGGCCCAGGTGCACGCCGTGCTGCAGGATCGGCCTCAAGGGATGCGGCTGCAGCAGCTGCGGGCGCAGCTGCTTGTGGCAGCAGGGCGCGCAGCAGATGATCGACGCGCCGCCGCGGATGCCCATGTGGATGGCGTGATCGGTGGCGGTGTCGCAGGCATGCAGCGCGATCATCATGTCCACGGATCGCGGCGCGTAGCTGCCGACATC
>JAGTRL010000206.1 GCA_018261815.1 Pseudomonadota bacterium | reverse complement strand
GTGCTCGCGCCCACGCGCGAGCTGGCCGACCAGGTGGCGGCCAACATCCTGGGCTATGCCCGGCACACCAAGCTGCGCACGGCGGTGGTCTTCGGCGGCATCGACATGAAGCCGCAGACGCTGCAGCTCAAGGGCGGCGTCGAGATCCTGGTGGCCACGCCGGGGCGGCTGCTCGACCACATCGAGGCCAAGAACTGCGTGCTCAATCAGGTCGAATACGTGGTGCTGGACGAGGCCGACCGCATGCTTGACATCGGCTTCCTGCCCGACCTGCAGCGCATCCTGTCCTACCTGCCCAAGCAGCGGCAGACCTTGCTGTTCTCTGCCACCTTCTCACCTGAAATCCGGCGTCTGTCTCAGAGTTATCTGCAGGACCCGATCACGGTGGAGGTGGCGCGGCCCAATGCCACGGCCACCAATGTCGAGCAGCACTTCTACAGCGTGGCCGACGATGACAAGCGCCAGGTGGTGCGGCAGATCCTGCGCCAGCGCGAGCTGTCACAGGCGCTGGTCTTCGTCAATTCCAAGCTCGGCGCGGCAAGGCTGGCGCGATCCTTCGAGCGTGATGGCTTGAAGACCAGCGCGCTGCATGGTGACAAGTCGCAGGACGAGCGGCTCAAGGCGCTGGATGCCTTCAAGCGCGGCGAGGTCGACGTGCTGGTGGCCACCGACGTGGCCGCGCGCGGCCTGGACATTGCCGACCTGCCGGCCGTGTTCAACTTCGACGTGCCCTTCAATGCCGAGGACTATGTGCACCGTATCGGCCGCACTGGCCGCGCCGGCGCCTCCGGGCTGGCCGTCACGCTGGTGGCGCGCGATGACCTGCGACTGGTCGGCGACATCGAGAAGCTGATCAAGAAGAAGGTCGAGATCGAGCCCTTCGAAATGGACGACGAGCGGCCACGCCGGCCGCCGCGTCGCATGCAGGAGGACGACGCGCCGCGGCCTGCGGCCGAACGCAGCGCCGAGCGCCCGGCCTGGCGGCCGCCGGCCCCGCGCAATGCGGACCCTTTCTTCGACAAGCCCTACGAGCCAGCCACCACCGGCACGCCCGCGTGGGAAGCCGCCAAGAGCGCCACGGCGCCGGTGGTGCGGCAGCTGTCGCCGAACATTCGCAGCAAGAAGAAGACGGCCTCGTTGCTGGGCGGTGGCCCGGGCTGACCGTCCTCGGTGGCGCGGAGTCAGTCGGCCAGGAACGCAAACACCGCAGGTACCCTCTCGGGCATCTGCGTGGGCCGCCGGCGCCACTCGGCAATGCGGTCGGTGCGCGTCCAGCCCGAGGGCAGGCTCAGGCCACAACTGACCGACAGGCGCGTCTCCTCGGCCAGCTGCTCGAGCAGCGCCTTCAGCAGCGTCGCGTTACGGTATGGCGTCTCGATCAGCAGTTGCGTCTGCGCAGTGCGCCTGGACAGGGCCTGCAGCTCCTTCAGGCGAGCACTGCGCTGTATGGCATCCTGCGGCAGGTAGCCAACGAAAGCGAAGCTCTGTCCGTTCAGCCCGCTGGCCGCCAGCGCCAGCAGCAATGAGCTGGCGCCGGGCAGCGGCACGACGACGATCCCCAGCGCATGCGCCGCGGCCACGGCCGCAGCGCCGGGGTCGGCGACAGCCGGCAGGCCAGCCTCGGAAATCAAGCCCACATCCTTGCCGGCCAAGGCCGGGGCGAGCAGTTCGCGCCACAGCGGGTCGCCCGGTGCCGCGTGGCCTGCGCCACCGCCCTTGGGCGGGCGCGGCAGTTCGCGGATGTCGATGGCCTGCAGCGGCCGCTGAAGCGGCACCACGGCATGCACGCGTTTTAGAAAGGCACGTGTGCTGCGCGCGTCCTCGGCCAGCCAATGCTCCATTCGCGCCGCGCACTGCAACACGCCCAGCGGCAGCACCTGCTGGATGTCCACAGGCTCGGTACCGAGGTCCAGCGCGTTCGGCACCAGCAGCAGCCCGCCGCGGCCCGGCACACTCATGCGCCGGCGCTGCGCAGCGGATCGATGCCGGCGCGGCGCAGCAGTTCGCTGGTGCGGATCAGCGGCAGGCCGACCAGCGCCGTGGGATCGTCGGAGTCGATCGCGCTGAGCAGCGCGATGCCCAGCGCCTCGCACTTGGCGCTGCCGGCGCAGTCATAGGGTTGCTCGGTGCGCAGGTAGTGCTCGATCTCGTCATCGCCCAACTCGCGGAAGCGGACCGCCACGCTGCACAGCGCCGCTTGCTCGAAGCCGCTGGCGCGACGCACGACGGCCACCGCGGTGTGGAACAGCACCTTGTGGCCGCGCATGAGGCGCAACTGCTGCACCGCTCGCTCGTGTGTATGGGGCTTGCCGAGGGCGTGGCCGTCCAGGTCGGCCACCTGGTCGGAACCGATGACCACGGCCTCCGGCCGCAGCTCGGCCACCGCCTGTGCCTTGGCCAAGGCCAGGCGCTGGGCCAGCGCCACCGGGGCCTCGCCGGGGCGCGCCGTCTCGTCGACCTCGGGCGACTGCACCTCGAAGGGCAGGCGCAGCCGCGCCAGCAATTCACGCCGGTAGCGCGAGGTCGAAGCCAGGATCAGCGGCGGACTGGAGCTCATGCGACGATTGTCCCATCCCGGTCCGACATGCCACGGTGGGCCGCTACACTGCAACGCGATTCGCCTGCAGCCATGAATTCTCCTCGCGCCTTCGACCCAAACCGGCTGGACATGGCCGCGTTCTCGCAGGCAGAAGGGCGGCTGGACGGCGAATGGCCGCTGTCCCGGATGCCCAGGCTGCTGCACGATGCGCTGCCGTTGTCGGCCGACAGCCCCGCGCAAGCGGTGGTCTGGTTGGCGCGCGGCGCGCGCAAGGCGGTGATCGGCGGCGAGGCCGAGATCCGCCTGCAACTGCAGGCCCGCACCGCGCTGCAGCTGACCTGCCAGCGCTGCCTGCAGCCGATGACCGTGCAACTCGACGTGCAGCCCAGTCTGCGTTTCGTGCACGGCGAGGCCCAGGCTGAGGCGCTGGATGAAGACAGCGACGAGGACGTGCTGGCGCTGACGCCATCGCTCGACCTGCTGCCGCTGATCGAGGACGAGCTGATCCTGGCGCTGCCGCTGGTGCCGCGCCACGAGGTCTGTCCCCAGCCGCTGCCGATGTCGGCCGGCGCGGACGAACTGGCCTCGGCCGACGAGGCCGAACACGCCTTCGCCGGACTGTCCTCGCTGCTGCGCGACGGCGGCGGCGGCAAGCCCAGCTGAGCTGCCAGCTCGGTGCTTATCCCCGGCCTCGGTGCTATACTCGCGGGCTTTTTCCGGCATGGTCTTTCCGCCACTTGCCGAACGCGGGAGCGCCCCGCAGGAGTTCCACCCATGGCTGTCCAGCAGAACAAGAAGTCGCCCTCCAAGCGCGGCATGCACCGCTCGCACAATGCACTGACGCAACCCGGCACGGCCATCGAGCCAACCACGGGCGAGGTGCACCTGCGTCACCACATCAGCCCGACGGGCTTCTACCGCGGCCGCAAGGTCCTGAAGTCCAAGGCCGACGCCTGAACCCGCGGCGCCCGATGGCGCCGCCTGCCTTGGGCATCCGATGACGTGGCCGCACCCGGCCGCCACCAACCGTCCCGGGCCATCGAACTTGCGCGAAGGCGCATCTTCACCTACCGTTCGCGCGCGGCGCACGGATCGATGCGTCGGCCGATGATCGGGCCTCGCGCCGCCATGCCGGTTCATTCGTGACACACCCCATCGCACCCGAACCGCTCAGCGCGGTCTGCATTGCCGTGGACTGTATGGGCGGGGATCATGGCCCGAGTGTCACGCTGCCCGCCTGCCGCGCCTTCCTCGAACGCCATCCGCAAGCCCATCTGCTGCTGGTCGGCACGGCCGCGGCCCTCGGCCCGGCGCGCGGCTGGCCGCGCTGTCGGCTGGTCGAAGCCAGCGAAGTGGTGACGATGGACGACCCGATCGAGATCGCTCTGCGTCGCAAGAAGGACTCTTCGATGCGCGTGGCCCTCAGCCAACTGGTCGGATCCGACGTCGCCGCACCGCTGGCCCATGCCTGCGTCTCCGCCGGCAACACCGGCGCGCTGATGGCGGTGGCGCGCTACATCCTGAAGACGCTGGACGGCATCGACCGGCCGGCGATCGCCACAGTCATGCCCAACCGCTCGGATGGCTACACCACGGTGCTCGACCTGGGTGCCAATGTCGACTGCACGGCCGAGCACCTGTTGCAGTTTGCCGTGCTCGGCAGTGCGCTGGTGGCGGCGGTCGACGGCAAGGAAGAGCCCAGCGTGGGCCTGCTCAACATCGGCGAGGAAGCCATCAAGGGCAGCGACACCATCAAGCGCGCGGCCGAACTGTTGCGCGCCGCCGCGGCCGAAGGGCAGATCAACTTCCACGGCAACGTCGAAGGCAACGACATCTTCAAGGGTACGACCGACATCGTGGTCTGCGACGGCTTCGTCGGCAACGTGCTGCTGAAGTCGGCCGAGGGCCTGGCGACGATGCTGAGCGACTTCATCCGCCAGGAATTCACCCGCGGCCCTTTCAGCAAGCTGGCGGCGCTGGTGGCGCTGCCCGTGCTGCGGCGCTTCAAGCACCGGGTCGACCCGCGCCGCTACAACGGCGCCGCACTGCTCGGCCTGCGCGGTCTGGTCTTCAAGAGCCATGGCTCGGCCGACGCCTTCGCCTTCGAGCAGGCGCTGGGTCGGGCTTATGATGCGGCCCGCAATCGCCTGACCGACCGCGTACGCGACCGCCTGGCGCTCAGCCGTGCGGCACAAGCGCCGGTCGACGCCACCGGCACAGCCCAAGCTGCATGAACCCGAACCCCCGCCACACCCGCATCGTCGGCACCGGCAGCTACTTGCCTGCGCGCCGCCTGAGCAATGCCGACCTGGTGCGCCAGCTGGCGGCCCAGGGCGTCGAAACCAGCGACGAATGGATCGTCGAGCGCACGGGCATCCGCGCGCGTCACTTCGTCGACGACGGCGTCAACGCCAGCGACTTGGCGGTGCACGCCGCGCGCCATGCGCTCGAGGCTGCAGGCTGCCGCGCCGAGGACGTCGACCTGATCATCGTGGCCACGTCCACGCCGGACATGGTGTTTCCGTCCACCGCGGCCATCGTGCAGCGCAAGCTGGGCGTGCACGGCTGCCCGGCCTTCGACGTGCAGGCGGTGTGCTCCGGTTTCGTCTATGCGCTGACCGTGGCCGACGCGATGATCCGTACCGGCTCGGCGCGCAGTGCGCTGGTGATCGGCGCGGAAGTCTTTTCGCGCATTCTCGACTTCAACGACCGCGGCACCTGCGTGCTCTTCGGCGACGGCGCAGGCGCCGTGCTGCTGCGCGCCAGCGACACGCCGGGCATCCTGGCCACCGACCTGCACGCCGACGGTCGCCATGTCGACATCCTGTGCGTACCGGGCACCGTGTCCGGCGGCAAGGTGCTGGGCGATCCGCTGCTCAAGATGGACGGCCAAGCAGTGTTCAAGTTGGCGGTGGGCGTGCTGGAAAGCACCGCTCGCGCAGTCCTCGAAAAGGCTGGCCGCAGCACCGAACAGATGGACTGGTTGATCCCGCACCAGGCCAACATCCGCATCATGCAGGCCACGGCGCGCAAACTGAAGCTGCCGCTGGACAAGGTGATCGTCACGGTCGATGCCCACGGCAACACCTCGGCCGCATCGATCCCGCTGGCGCTGGACGTGGCCGTTCGCGACGGTCGCATCCGCCCCGGCCATTGCGTGATGCTGCAGGGCGTGGGCGGCGGCTTCACCTGGGGCTCGGTGCTGCTCGACTTCTAGAAAAACATCGGGAGCTCCCGCGCATGGCAACTTTTGCATTCGTCTTTCCCGGGCAGGGCTCGCAGTCGGTAGGCATGCTCAACGGCTGGGGCGACCACCCGGCGGTGCGCGACACGCTGGCCGAGGCTTCGACCGCGCTGGGCCAGGACCTCGGTGCACTGATGCGTGACGGGCCGCAGGACGATCTCGACCTGACCACCAACACCCAGCCGGTGATGCTGTGCGCCGGCATCGCCTGCTACCGCGCCTGGCGCGCCGAAGGCGGCGCCGAACCGGCGGCCGTGGCCGGGCATTCGCTGGGCGAATACAGCGCCCTGGTGGCGGCGGGCGTGCTGAGCCTGAGCGACGCGCTGAAGCTGGTGCGCTTTCGAGCCCAGGCCATGCAGCAGGCGGTGCCGGTGGGCACCGGCGCGATGGCGGCGGTGCTGGCCCTGGAGCCGGCGCAGGTGGTCGAAGGCTGTGCCCGGGCGATGGCCGACAGTGGCGAAGTCGTCGAGGCCGCCAATTTCAATGACCCGCGGCAGACAGTCATCTCTGGCTCGGTGGCCGGCGTGGAGAAGGCGCGAGAGGTGCTCAAATCCATGGGCGCCAAGCGCGTGGTTCAGTTGCCGGTGTCGGCGCCGTTCCACTGCTCGCTGATGCGCCCGGCGGCCGAGGCCTTGCGCCAGCGCCTGGCCGACGTGGCCTTTGCGTCGCCGAGCATCGCGCTGATCAACAACGTCGATGTCGCTGTGCAGTCCGATGTAGACGCGATCCGCGATGCGCTGTACCGCCAGGCCTTCGGCCCGGTGCGCTGGGTCGAGGTGGTGCAGGCGTTGCGCTCGCGCGGTCTGAGCCAGGTGGTCGAGTGCGGCCCGGGCAAGGTGCTGGCCGGCATGGTCAAGCGCATCGACGCCGACGCGCAGGTGCTCACGCTGTCCGACCCGGCTTCACTGGCGGAATGCAAGGAGCAGTTGCAATGAGCGGCGATCCGCACGTGGCCCTGGTCACCGGTGCGTCGCGCGGCATCGGCCGGGCCATCGCCCACACGCTCGCAGCGCAGGGCTTCAAGGTGGTCGGCACCGCCACCACCGAGGCGGGGGCACAGGGCATTTCCGAGGCATTGACCGGCTTGGCGGGCTGCCGCGGCGTGCGCCTGGATGTCAATGACCAGGCCGGCGTCGATGCGCTGGTCGAGGCCATTGTCAAGGAGCAGGGCGCGCTGCACGTGCTGGTCAACAATGCCGGCATCACGCGCGACCAGCTGGCCCTGCGCATGAAGGACGAGGACTGGGCCGCGGTGCTGGACACCAACCTGGGCGCGGTCTTCCGCATGTGCCGCGCGGTGATGCGCAGCATGATGAAGCAGCGCTACGGACGCATCATCAACATCACCTCGGTGGTCGGGGCCAGCGGCAATGCCGGACAGGCCAACTATGCGGCCGCCAAGGCCGGCGTGGCCGGCATGACGCGTGCGCTGGCCCGCGAACTGGGCAGCCGCAACATCACTGTCAACTGCGTGGCGCCGGGCTTCATCGCCACCGACATGACCGATGCGCTGCCCGAGGCACAGAAGGCCGCACTGCAGCAGCAGATTCCGCTGGGCCGGCTGGGCACGCCCGAGGAGATCGCCCATGCGGTGGCCTTCCTGGCCTCGCCGCTGGCGGGCTACATCACCGGTGCCGAACTGCACGTCAACGGCGGCATGTTCATGAACTGAATGGCCCGGTGCGGGGCTGAACTGAAGGGCCCGTGCGGGCCATCGGCGCCGGGCGGGCGCACCGGTAGAATCGCCCGGTTTATCAGAAATCCACTCCTGGAGGAGTCATGAGCGATATCGAAGCGCGTGTCAAGAAAATCATTGCCGAACAACTCGGCGTGCCCGAGTCCGACGTCACCAATGCCAAGGCCTTCGTGGCCGACCTGGG
>JAGTRL010000205.1 GCA_018261815.1 Pseudomonadota bacterium | reverse complement strand
AGCGGCGCGTTGCGCAGCAGCCCGGTCTCGACGGCACGCCGCGCGGCGAAGGCGTCGCGCGCTTCGGCGATCGACGGCTCGACCACGTACCAGCCCTTGCGCGAGCGCACCTCGACGAAGCCGCGTGCCTGCAGCTGCATCAGCGCCTCGCGCACCAGGGTGCGGCTGACGCCGAACATGTCGGCCAGGTCCTGCTCGCCCAGGCGTTCGCCCGGAGCGAGCTTCTGTGACAGGATGGCCTCGACCACCCGTTGCGCAATTTCGACCTGGCTTGCCATGCCGAGACTGTAGCGTCTGGGCTCAGGCGCGGGCCGGCAGCGGCTCGATCGCGACGTCGGCATCGTCCTCGGTCGGCGTGACCGCCCGGCCATCGAGCACCGCATGCGCGCGCTCACGGTCGATGTCGCCTTCCCAGGCGGCGATGGCGACGGTGGCGACGCAGTTGCCGATCAGGTTGCCCAGGGCGCGGGCAATGCCCATGAACCAGTCGACCGACAGCACCAGCACCAGGCCGATCGCGGGGATGGCCGGGATGGCCTGCAGGGTCGCCGCCAGCACCACGATGGCCGAGCCCGGCACACCGTGCGCGCCCTTCGAGGTGACCAGCGAGATGGCCAGGATCGTCAGCAGGTCGGTCATCGTGATCGGCGTGTTCGTGGCCTGGGCGATGAACACCGCCGCCAGCGTGATGTAGATCGAGAACGCGTCCAGGTTGAAGGAATAGCCGGTGGGGATGACCAGGCCGACGGTGCTGTCGCGGATGCCCATGCGCTTGAGCTTGCTCATGATCTGCGGCAGCACGCTGTCGCTGGAGGTGGTGGCGAAGACCACCATCAGCTCCTCGCGCAGGTAGGCCAGCAGCTTGAAGATGCTGAAGCCGGCCAGCTTCATGATGCCGCCGAGCACGACCACGACGAAGATGATCACCGCGCCGTAGAACAGCACCACCAGCATGCCCAGCTGCTTGAGCGAGCCGATGCCGTACTTGCCGACGGTGAAGGCGATGGCACCCAGCACGCCCAGCGGCGCCAGCTTGATGATGATGCCCATGATCTTGAACAGCACGTGGCCCAGCGTGTCGATGAAGGTGGCCACCGGCGCACCGCGCTCGCCCAGCATCGCCAGCGCGCAGCCGAACAGCACCGCGAACAGCAGCACCTGCAGCACGTCGCCCGTGGCGAAGGCGTTGACCACGGTCGTCGGGATCAGCTTCATCAGGAAATCGACCGTGCCGCCGCCGGTGAGCTTGTCGGCGTTGGCCGCATAGGCGCTCATTGCTGCCGGGTCCAGCGCTTTCGGGTCGACGTTCATGCCGACACCGGGCTGGAACACGAAGGCCAGCACCAGCCCCAGCGCCAGTGCGATGCTGGTCACCACCTCGAAGTAGATCAGCGCCTTGACGCCGACGCGGCCGACGCGCTTCAGGTCGCCGGCGCCGGCGATGCCGTGCACCACCACGCAGAACACCAGCACCGGGATGATCATCTTGATCAGCTTGATGAAGGCGTCGCCCAGCGGCTTGAGCTTGACGGCAAATTCGGGGACGGTGAAGCCGACGATGACGCCAACCACGAGAGCCAGCAGCACCTGGCCGAACAGCGAGCGCAGAAACTTGGGCATGGGACCTCCGACAGTGGGGTAGAAGACAAGCTCATCTTTGATCACAAGCTTGCATACAAGAAATGTATGCGAATCTAAGCGGGTTGTATCTCGGGTATTCCCGCAGTCCTCGGCTCCGGCGCCGGCATCGTGTAGGCTTCGGGCCCGCCCCCAACGCCGACCGCAAATGACACGCCGCCGCCTGATCGCCCTTGCACTGGCTGCGCCGCTGCTGGCCACGCTGGGCCGCACGAGGGCTGCCGGCCCTGCGCCGAAGGAAACCTCCTGGGAAGAGCTGATGCCCAAGGACTGGGATCCGATGAAGGATCTGCGCATGGGCGACGCCGGCCTGGTGCCCGAGGGCAGCGTCAAGGAGCGCAACCTGATGCGCCAGATGCGCGAGGTCTGGGACAACGCGCCCACCAACCCCAAGATCGACGGCGCCCTTGTGCGCCTGCCCGGCTACGTGGTGCCGCTGGAAGAGGTCAAGGGCGAGCTGCAGGAATTTCTGCTCGTGCCTTACTTCGGCGCCTGCATCCATTCGCCGCCGCCGCCGGCCAACCAGATCGTGCACGTGCGCGCATCCACGCCGCTGAAAGGCTGGCGCACGATGGACGCGGTGTGGGTCAACGGCACACTGAAGGCCACGCGTTCCGATTCCGCCATGGGTGCCAGCGGCTACAGCATCGACGACCCGGTGGTCGAGCGCTACGTGCCGAAACCGCGGCCCTGAGCCCGCCGACGCCGCCCATGTCCTGCGCACGCAGCATCGGCCCGCGGCCCGCAGCGCGGGCCTGGCGACGCCTGGCCATGCTGGCCCTGTGGGCGGTGCTGCTGGCCGCGCAGCAACAACTGCGGGTGCACGCCCTGGCCCATGGGGGCGATGAGCGGGCCGCGGATTTCGCCGCGCAGGGCGCGCGCCACGATCCTGCATCCGAGCACGAAGCCACCGTCTGCGCAATCTGCCTGGCCGGCGCCGCCACGGCCAGCATCATGCCGGCAGCCCCTGTCGCGGCGCCGGGCTTGGCCATGTCGTGGTTCGCCACCGCCGCGGCGGCCAACCAGGACCAGCGCCGGCCGGTCGTGCCCGCGCGTTTCATCCGTGGGCCACCGCTGCGGCCGCAGCTTGGCTGAAACCCGCCCGGTCGTGACACGCGCGCGTCACGGCCGGCGCCTGCGGCCCGCAGGCCCGCCCGAGCACCGCTCGACGGCGCTGCCCAGGGCCTGCCCGCATCGCACCGACAGCACGATCATGAAACTCCTGAACTGCCTGCCACTGGCCTTGCTGCTCGCGGCACCGCTGGCTGCACTGGCCCAGGGCCATGCCCACGTGCATGGCCTCGCCAAACTGGACATCGCCATCGAAGCGAAGAAGATCACGGTGAGCTTCGAGACCCCGCTGGACAATCTGGTGGGCTTCGAGCGCGCGCCGCGCACCGACAGCGAACGCAAGCGTGCCGACGAAGCCGTGGCCCGGCTGCGTGACGGCGACGCGATGTTCAGGTTCGACCCCGCCGCCGGTTGCAAGCTGGCCAGGGTGGAACTGACCTCCGCCGCGCTGAAGCTCGGCCAGGCCGATGCCACGCCACAGGTTGGTCATGCCGAACTCGAAGGCGAATGGGAATTCGACTGCGCCGACGCCACCCGGGCCGCGCATGTCGAGGTCGGCCTGTTCGCCTTCAACCAGCTCAAGCGGGTGCAGGTGCAGCTGGCCCTGCCGAAGGCGCAGCTCAAACGCGAGCTGAAGCGGCCCCATACCCGCATCGTGCTCGGCCCATGATCGAGCTGAACGCGCTGCGCTATCGCTGGCCCGGGGCGTCACACGACTGCCTGGACATCGATGCGCTGCGCGTGGCGGCGGGTCGCACGCTGTTCCTGCACGGCCCCAGCGGCGGCGGCAAGAGCACGCTGCTGGGGCTGCTGGCCGGCGTGCTGCTGCCGAGCGCCGGCACGGTCAGCCTGCTCGGCACCAACTGGGCCACGCTGTCCGGCGCGCGGCGCGATGCTTTCCGTGCCGACCATGTGGGCTACATCTTCCAGCAGTTCAACCTGCTGCCCTACCTGAGCGTGCTGGACAACGTGCTGCTGCCCTGCCGCTTCTCGGGCCTGCGCCGGCAGCGCGCCGCGGCGGCGGCCGGTTCGCCGCAGGCCGCGGCCGGCGCGCTGCTGCAGCGCGTGGGGCTGAGCGAGGCGCTGTGGACACGCCGGGCCGCGACGCTGTCGGTGGGCCAGCAGCAGCGTGTGGCCGCGGCGCGGGCACTGATCGGCCAGCCCGAGCTGGTGATCGCCGACGAGCCGACCTCGGCGCTGGACAGTGCGCTGCGCGACAGCTTCATGGCGCTGCTGCTGCAGCAGTGCCGCGACGTCGGCAGCACGCTGGTCTTCGTCAGCCACGACGAGCGCCTGGCCGCGCTGTTCGACCACAGCCTGTCGCTGCCGCAGATCAACCGCGCGACGCAGGCCGCGGCCGCATGAGAGCCATCCTGGCCATCGCGCTGCGCAGCGCCTGGAACCGGCGCGGCACGCTGGCACTGGTCGGCCTGTCGGTGGCGCTATCCACGTTCCTGCTGCTGGGCGTGGAGCGGCTGCGCAGCGACGTGCGCGAGAACTTCTCGCAGTCGGTCAGCGGCACCGACCTGATCGTCGGCGCGCGCAGCGGGCCGATGCAACTGCTGCTGTATGCGGTGTTCCGCGTCGGCGGCGCGACGAACAATGTGCGCATCGACAGCCTGGAGGCCATCGCGAAGCACCGGGCGGTGGCCTGGATGGTGCCGCTGTCGCTGGGCGACTCGCACCGCAGCCACCCGGTGCTGGCCACCACGCCGGGCTACTTCGAGCATTTCCGCTACGGTGACAAGCAGCGGCTGGCGCTGGCGCAGGGCCGACCCTTCAGCGGCGACCTGGAAGGTCTGTACGAAGTGGTGCTCGGCGCCGAGGTGGCCGGCCAGCTGGGCTACCGGCTTGGCGACAGGCTCACGCTCAGCCACGGTGGCGGGGGCATGCCCGGTGCCGAACATGTGGACAAACCGTTCAGCGTGGTCGGCATCCTGCAGCGCACCGGCACGCCGGTGGACCGCACGCTGCACATCAGCCTGCAGGCGATGGAGGCCATCCATCTGGACTGGGTGGCCGGCGTGCCGCTGCCGGGAACGAAGATCTCGGCCGAACAGGCACGCGCCGCCGACCTTGACCCCAAGCAGGTGACGGCCGCGCTCGTCGGGCTGAAGAACCGCGCCGCGGTTTTCGCGGTACAGCGCGCGGTGGCCGAATTCGAGGGCGAGCCGCTGATGGCGGTGCTGCCCGGCGTGGCGCTGGACGAACTCTGGGACGTGGTCGGCGCCGGTGAGCGCGCGCTGCTGGCGATGTCGGCCATGGTCGCCGTGGTCAGCCTGGTCGGCCTCGTCGCCGTGGTGCTGGCCGGGCTGAACGAACGCCGGCGCGAGCTGGCGGTGCTGCGCGCGGTGGGGGCGGCGCCGCGCCATGTGCTGCTGATGCTGGCCGCCGAAGGGGCGCTGGTCACGCTGCTGGGTGTGCTGCTGGGCGTGCTGGCCGTGGCGGCGGCCGTGGTGGCATTGGCACCGTGGCTGCAGTCGAGCTATGGCATCACGATGACGTTGACGGCGCCGACGGCGCCGCAGTGGGGCCTGCTCGCCGCCGTACTGACTGCAGGCTTCCTGGCCAGCCTGGTGCCGGGCTGGCGCGCCTACCGACTGTCGCTGGCAGACGGGCTGTCGCCGCGCGACTGAGTGTCGTCTTGGCCCGTATGGCGCCACGCCGGTCCCGCCAGCGCCATCCCAGCGCTCTGGCCCCAGGCTTATGCTGCTGGGGTTGGTGTTCAAGACCGGAACTGCAGCATGAGCAATGCGCCGCATGTAGCGATCGACCCCGCCGCCTTCTGGCGCGACCCCTACCCCGCGCTGGCGGCGATGCGGCGCGAGCAGCCGATCGCCTACGTGCCGCAGCTCGGCGCCACGCTGTTCACGCGCCGCGCCCACATCGTCGAGCTGGAAAAGCTGACTGCAGTGTTCAGCTCGCACCAGCCGCAGGGGTTGATGAACCGGCTGATGGGCCTGAACATGATGCGCAAGGACGGCGCCGAGCACATCGCCGAGCGCAAGCTGATGCTCGCCGCGCTGGGCCCGCAGCCGGTGCGCGCGTTGTGGGAGCCGATCTTCCGCGCGGACGCGCAGCGCGTGCTCGACGCGCTGGGGCCGCAGCGCCAGGCCGACCTGGTGGCCGAGTACGCGATGCCGGTGTCGGCCGACGCACTGCGCGCGCTGACGGGGCTGAGCAACATGCGCTGGCAGGACATGGACGCCTGGTCGCAGGCGATGATCGACGGCATCGCCAACTATGCCGGCGATGCGGCGATCGAGGCGCGCTGCCATGCCGCCACCGCCGGCATCGACGCCTGCATCAGCGAGCGCCTGAGCGAGCTGCTGCGCGCGCCAGACTCCAGCCTGCTGTCGGTGATGCAGCGCGCCGGGCTGCCCGAGGCCAGCGTGCGGGCCAACATCAAGCTCAGCATCAGCGGCGGGCAGAACGAGCCGCGCGACGCCATCGCCGGCGCGGTGTGGGCCCTGCTGGCCCACCCCGAGCAGTTGGCCCGGGTGCAACGCGGCGAGCTGCCGTGGCGCCGCGTGTTCGACGAGTACGTGCGCTGGATCTCGCCGATCGCGATGAGCCCGCGCCGCGTCGCGATGCGCTACAGCGTCGACGGCGTGACGCTGGAACCCGAGGACCGGGTGTTCTTCATGTTCGGCTCGGCCAACCGCGACGAGGCCTTCTTCGACGAGCCCGACCGCTTCGACCTCGACCGCGCCGACAGCAGCGCCCACATCGCCTTCGGTGCCGGCCCGCACTACTGCGCCGGCGCCGCAGCGTCGAAGTCGCTGATCGCCGAGGTGGCGCTGCCCGCGGTGTTCGAGCGCCTGCCCGGCCTGCGCCTGGCGCCCGGCGCCGAAGTGCACTTCGGAGGCTGGGCCTTCCGCGGGCCGTTGTCGCTTCCGGTGTGCTGGGGCTGAGGTCCGGCCGACCGCTTCGATGGTGCGCCCCGCGACGGATCGCAACAATGGCATGGTCATGACCCCGCCCGACCGTGATCTGCCCGACCTGCCCGGCCTGCCCGGCCCAGGGCGGCTGCACGCGCTGCTCGAAGCGCTCGGCGCCGGCCTGCTCGAGCGCGAGCAGGCGGTGCGCCTGGCGCTGCTGGCCGCGCTGGCCGGCGAGCACGTGCTGCTGATCGGCCCGCCCGGCACGGCGAAGAGCGCGCTCGCCCGCCGGCTGCACGGCGCCTTTGCCGACACCCGCTACTTCGAGCGGCTGCTGACGCGCTTTTCCACGCCGGAGGAGCTGTTCGGCCCGCTGTCGCTGAAGGCGCTCGAGGACGACCGCTACGAGCGCCTGACCGACGGCTTCCTGCCCACCGCCGGCATCGCCTTCCTGGACGAGGTGTTCAAGGCCAACTCGGCGATCCTGAACGCGCTGCTGACGCTGCTGAACGAGCGCGAGTTCGACAACGGCACCGCGCGGCTGCGCACGCCGCTGGTGGCGGTGGTGGCCGCCAGCAACGAGGTGCCGGCCGACGAGGCGCTGCATGCGTTCTACGACCGCTTCCTGGTGCGCGTGCCGGTGCAGCCGGTGGGCGATGCCAGCTTCGAGGCGCTGCTCGCGCTCGGCGAGCCAGTCCCCTCGCCCGCCGCCGAGCCCTTGACACCGGCACAGGCGCGGGCCGTGCTGGCCGCGCGCGACGCAGTCGCGCTCGACGCCGGCTTCGTCGCCGGCTGCCACGCCTTGCGCGCCTGGCTGGCCGAACGCAAGCAGCCGTTGTCGGACCGGCGCTGGCGCCAGATCGTCGCGCTGGCGCGCACCGCCGCCGTGACCGAGGGCCGGACCGAGGTGGACGTCTACGATCTGTGGCTCGCGCCCTACGTCGCCGCCGCCGAGCCGCAGGCGGTGCCGGCACTGCAGACCTGGTTCACGGCCGACGCGCTGGCGCTGCCGCCGGCCGAAGCGCCCTGGCTGGAGCGTGCGCTGCAGGCCTTCGAGCGCCAGCTCGGCATCGAACAATCTCTCGGCGACGAGGGC
>JAGTRL010000204.1 GCA_018261815.1 Pseudomonadota bacterium | reverse complement strand
GAAGCACCAGTACACGGGCTTCAGGCCACGGTAGACGAAGCCGCGCTCGATGACGCGCTTGAAGGCGCGGATCTCGCCGGCCTCGTTGGCCGGGTCCATGGTGCGGTAGGGCTTGTTCCAGTCGCCGAGCACGCCCAGGCGCTGGAAGTCATTCATCTGCAGCGCGATCTGCTCGGTGGCATAGGCCCGGCTCTTGGCCTGCATGTCGTCGCGACTCAGACCGCGGCCATGGGCCTTCTCGATGGCGTTCTCGATCGGCAGGCCGTGGCAGTCCCAGCCCGGCACGTATTGCGCATCGAAGCCGGCCAGTTGCCGCGCCTTGACGATCATGTCCTTCAACACCTTGTTGACGGCATGGCCCATGTGGATCTGGCCATTGGCATAGGGTGGGCCGTCGTGCAGGATGAACTTGGGCGCGTTGCAGCGCGCGTCGCGCAACTGCTTGTACAGACCCTGCTCGTTCCATTCCTTGACCCAGCCCGGCTCGCGCTTGGGCAGGTCGCCGCGCATCAGGAAGGGCGTGTCGGGCAGGTTGAGCGTGGCTCGGTAGTCGGTCTTGGGCGCGGCGGCATTCATGGTGGGCGGCAGCGCCGGCGGGCGCTGCAAGGCAAGCTTCTTGAGGGCAGGGCGGCAATCACAGCGACCCACGGACGGGCCGCACGGGCGCGTCAAATTCGATCGCGCGTGGTCTGCCGGCCGGTAGCGGCGTGCGAGCTCGGTGCCATGAGCCGATTCTACCGGGCCACTTGCAGCGCGCCGAACCAGGCGTGCGCGTCGGCGATGTCCTGGTCGATGCCCTGGCGCAGCGCCGCCAACGACGGGTACTTGCGCTCGTCGTGGAACTTGTGCAGCAGATCCACCTTGATGCAGTGGCCGTAGCCGCCGTCGCGGCCCAGCGTCTCGGGCCACTGCAGGCAGTGCACCTCGAGCAGCTGGAGGCCGGCGTCTTCCACCGTGGGCCGCACGCCCAGGCTGGCCACGCCGGGCAGCGGCGCCTCGGCCAGGCCGTGCACCTGCACCGCGAACACGCCCTGCGCGGCGGGGCGCGCGTGGCCGAAGCGCAGGTTCAGGGTCGGCGTGCCCAACTCGCGGCCCAGCTTGCGGCCGTGTCGCACATGGCCGCTGATGCTGTAGGGCCGGCCCAGCAGCGCGCTGGCACGCGCCATGTCGCCGGCGGCCAGCGCCTCGCGCACGGCCGAACTGGACACGCGCAGGCCGTGCACCTCGTAGCTCATCATGCGGGCCACGTCGAAGCCCTGCCTGGCGCCAGCGTCATCGAGCATGGCGTAGTCGCCCGCACGCTTCGCACCGAAGCGGAAATCGTCGCCTACCAGCACGTAGCGCGCATGCAGGCCGCGCACCAGGACCTCGTCGATGAAGGCCTGCGGCGACTGCCCGGCAAAGGCCACGTCGAAACGCATGATCACCGCCTGGTCGATGCCGCAGCGTTCCAGCTCGGACAGCTTGTCGCGCAGCGTGGCCACGCGCCGCGGCGCCAGCTCGGGCTGGCCACGCAGCCCGGCGAAGAAGTCGCGCGGCTGCGGCTCGAAGCTGAGCACACAACTCGGCACGCCGCGGTGCTGCGCCTCGTTGTTGAGCAATGCCAGCATGGCCTGGTGGCCGCGGTGCACGCCGTCGAAGTTGCCGATGGTCAATGCACAGGCCGGTGCGATGCCGGGGTGGCGCAGCCCTCTGAAAACCTGCATGCGGCGATTATCGTCGCGGCCGATCGGGCGGCGGCCAGGCCAACGGGTGCGAGCCCGGCGGCATCGACGGCCGCTCCCAGGCGGCCGGCGTGGCCGACAGCTGCGCCGCATGGCGCAGCGCGCTCAGCCGGCCGAAGCCGCTGTCGGTGGTTTCGATGTAGGGCGTGAAACCGGGCGGGCCGACGGCAAAGCCGTCTGGCACCCGCCCCAAGCCGCGCAGCCACTGGCCGGTGCGCGCGAGCGATACCTGCACATGCCAGCTGCCGCCTTCGCGCTGCTGCCGCTGCAGCGCGGCACAGGCGGCGAGCACCATCAGGTGGCCGGTGGCATGGTCCAGGATCTGCATCGGCAACGCGCGCGCCGCGCCGCTGCCGAAGGCCAACGCTTCCGCAATGTTGAAGCCGCTGGCCGTCTGCACCAGCGAATCGAAGCCGCGGCGTCCGGACCACGGGCCGCTGGGACCATAGGCCGACAGCGAGACGACGACGATGCCCGGGTGGCGTTCGGCAATCGGTTCGGCCCCATAGCCCAGCTGCTGCAGCCCGCCCGGCCGGTAGCCCTGCACGAATACATGCGCGTCGCCCAGCACCTGCTCGAACGCCTCGCGGTCTGCCGGCTCGCGCAGGTCGGCGTGGGCCGAGAGCTTGCCACGGCTGGTTTCGGCAAGGGCCTCGATGTTGGGCAGGTGCGGTGAGTTGACCAGCAGCACGTCGGCGCCGTGTGCCGCCAGCGCGCGCGCGCCCACCGGCCCGGCGAGGATGCGCGTCAGGTCGAGCACGCGCACGCCCTGCAGCGGCCGGGCCTGGAGCGACAAGGGCGGCAGCACTCGCGGCGGTGCATTGCCCAGGCGCGTCCATTGCAGCAGCGGCTGCCGGGCCACCGCCTGGCCCTGCGGGTGCTGGTCCCACTCGTCGAAGCGGCGCAGCGCGGCCACCACCAGACCAGCGTCGGCGGCAGACCGCTCGACGTCGAGTGCGTTCCAACGCTGCAAGGCGCGCCGGACGTCGGCCGGTTCGGCACCGTCGCCTTCGGGCAGGCCCAGCAGACGCAGCGCACCGTCGCGATGGTGGGCGAAATTGGCGTGGATGCGCACCCAGCCGCCGGCGCCATCGTCGCCGCCGCAGGGGTACAGCCCCGACAACTTGTCCCACAGCGGTGGCGCGCGGCCGTCGATCAGGAAATGCGTGCAGGCCTCCAGCGCGGCATGGCGCATGTCCACCGACAGTTGCTGGACCAGCCCGTTGCGCAGCCGGCCCAACTCGGCTGCAGCCAACGCGCCGGCTGCCAGCGACGCCTGCGCCGCGCTGCCGACCGCGAAGGACGAGGGCAGCACCGGATCGGCGCCGACCAGGCTGACGCGCTGCAACGCGTCCGCGGCACCGCCGGCAGCTTGCCAGAGCTGGCGCAGCGCGCTGGCGGGACGGTCGTCCAGGGACGGCATGCCCGGCTCCTCACAGGCCCGGCGCGATCGCCTCGCGCTCGACCCAGCGCCACTGCCCGGACCTCAGGTCGTCCGGCAGTTGCAGCGCGCCGAAGGCCACACGCTGCAGTGCAGTCACGTGGTTGCCCGCGGCGGCCACCATGCGCCTGACCTGGTGGTACTTGCCTTCGGTCAGCGTGAGAAGCAGGCCGCGCTCGCCGGTGGCTTCGCAGGCGGCGGCGCGCACCGGCAGCGGGTCGTCGTGCAGCACCACGCCGGCGAGCAGCTGCTCGATCTGTGCCGCGGTCACCGGCTCGGCGCATTCGACCCGGTAGAGCTTGGGCACATGCCACTTTGGCGACGTCAGCTTGTGGATCAACGCGCCGTCGTCGGTGAACAGCAGCAGACCGGTGGTGTCCTCGTCGAGCCGGCCGATCGGCTGCACCTCGCGCAAGCGCAGCGGCGAGGGCAGCAGGCTCATCACGCTGGGGTGGTGCTTGGGCTTGCGCGAGCATTCGTAGCCCGGCGGCTTGTTCATCATCAGCAGCGCGCGCTCGTGGAAAGGCCAGGCCTGGCCGCGCACGCTGAACACCAGGCCGGTGGTGTCCACGTCCTCGTGCGGATCGTCCACCAGCCGCTCGCCCACCTGCACCAGGCCATGCTGGATCAGCGCATCGCATTCGCGCCGGGTGCCGAAACCCTGGCTGAACAGCACCTGGCGCAGCTGCACGTCAGGCGCCTGCTTGAAGCCGCTCCCAGGCGCGAGCCGCGCGCTGGCTGCGTGCCGAACCGGCCACGCCGAAGAGTGCGACATCGCGTGTCCAGCGCACTGCAGCCGGGTCGTCGCCGGCCGCGGCCCACAGCGTGCCGGCCTCGGCGTACAGCGCATGGGCCTGGGCCAACGCGCCGGCCAGCACCACGTGGGTGACGGGCGCATCGGCGGGTGCAGCGGCCAAGTCGCACAGCACGGCCAGGGTGGCGCACAGCCGCTCGGCAAAGCCGGTCGGCCAGCCGCGCTGCCGCGCCTCGCGCAGCAGGTAGGCCAGCACGGCCAGCGTGACATGCGCGTCCTCGAGGCTGCGGAAAGGCTTGACGTAGCGCTCGTAGCCGTCGCCCGGCAGCAGCGCGTCGGCATCGACCTTGACCGCGTCGAGCTGCACGCGGGCATGCGGCACCTCGGGCACGAAGCGCGTCTCGGGCATCGGCAGCAACTGCAGCCCTGGAGTGCCGACGGGCACCCGCGCCACCTTGAGCTGCGGCCTGGCCGGGTCCGGGCCCGGCGGCAGTGCACCGACGATCAGCAGCACGCTGCTGTCGGGGCCGAGCGTGGTCCAGCGCTTGGCCCCGCTGATCGACACCGAGCCGTCAGCGGCCGGCGTGACGCGGGTGTGAATGTCGCGCGGCCGGTTGCCTGTTTCCTCGGTGACGCAGAAGGCCGCCACCGCATCGGCCGGCAGCTCCGGCAGCAACGCGCGCAGCGCGGCCTGGTAGCCGCTGGCGAAGGCCCAGCCGACGCGGTCGGCATCGAAGCCGCCCAACAGCGCCTGTTCGGCGCTGCTTGCAGCCAGCGCTGCACCTGCGCGCCAGCGCGGCCACCATTCGGCCACGCTGGCACGCGGCGGAACCTGGGTGGGGGCGCGCAGGCAGGCGTCGAGGGCGGGATTCATGGGCTTGCGTTTGGGGGAATTGGCCGATGTTAGCGGCGTGCGCTGGTACGCATGCGCAGCATCCGTGGCACTCGAAACCGCATTGGAAAGGCAAGCATGAAGCTCAACGCATTCATCCTGGGCATGGGCCTGTGCCGTGCGGCCGGACTGGCGCCCGCGGCCGGCGGCGGCGATGCATCCAGCAGCAATTGGTCGGCCAGGAGCGAGGACCCTGCGGTCAAGAGCGCCAAGGACGCCATCGCGGCTGGCGACTATGCGTCGGCGCAGTCGGGCCTGAAGGTGGCGCTGGCCGGCGACCCGGACAATGCCGACCTGCACAACCTGTATGCCTATTCGATCCGCAAGGGTGCCAACCGCGACATGGCGCTGGTCCTCAAGCACTACCACGAGGCGTTGCGCATCGACCCCAAGCACCGCGGCACGCAGGAGTACATCGGCGAGGCCTACCTGATGACGGGCAACCTGTCCAAGGCCAAGGAGCACCTGGCGGCGCCGGACAAGATCTACTTCTTCGGCTGCACCGAGTACGACATGTTGAAGAAGGCCATCGCTTCCTACGAGGCCAAGCCCTGGTAGCGCAGGCTCAGGCCAGCCCGAGGTCGCGCGCCGAAGGCAGCGGCGGGTCGGCCAGGCCGGTGGCGGCGCGCACCGCGTTCAACACCGCGCGCGCGGTGACGGTGGCGGCCAGCACACCGAGCACGCTCATCTCGCCCGAGCGCCCGCTGCTGCCGGTGGCCAGTGCGAACAGCGTGTCGCCGTCGGCCATGGTGTGCACCGGATCGATGCTGCGCGCCAGGCCGTTGTGCGCCATTGAGGCCAGCTTCTGGCATTGCGCCTTGCTCAGCTGCGCGTCGGTGGCGACGATGCCGATGGTGGTGGCCATGCCAGGCAGGGCGCGCTGCGGGATCTCGCCGGCAACGATGGCCTGGCTGGCACTGCGCGGCCGGCCGTCGGCGCCGCGTGTGCCGGCGATCACCCGGCCGTCCCGGGGGTCGATGACATCGCCGGTGGGGTTGACGGCCACCAGCGCACCCACGGTCACCGCGCCGACCTTCAGCGACGCGGTGCCGATGCCGCCCTTCATGGCACGGTCGATGCCGAACAGCTTGCCTGCCGACGCGCCGGCGCCGGCGCCCACGCTGCCTTGCGTTGGCGGCTCATGGGTGGCCGCTTCGCAGGCGGCGTAACCGGCGGCGGCGTCCGGTCGGATGCGGTGGTCGCCGATCCACAGGTCGAACAGCACCGCCGCGGGCACGATCGGCACCACCGCCGGGCCCACGCCCAGGCCGTGGCCGCGCTCCTCCAGCCAGCGCACCACGCCGCTGGCGGCATCCAGGCCGAAGGCGCTGCCGCCGGTGAGCAGCAGTGCGTGCACATGCTCGACCAGGTTGTCGGGGCGCAGCAGGTCGGTCTCGCGCGTGCCCGGCGCGGCGCCGCGCACATCCACGCCGCAGGCCACCCCCTGCGGGCACAGCAACACGCTGCAGCCGGTGGGCCGCCGCGTGTCGGTGAAGTGGCCGACGCGCAGCCCGAGCACGTCGGTGATCGAGCCCGGAAACAGCTCCGGGGCCGGACCGGTCATGCAAACACGCCGGCGCTGTCGCGCATGCGGGCGCTGACCTCGCCGAGGTGGTGCATCGTGTCGCCGAAGCTCAGCTCGATGACCGTCATGCGCTTGAAGTAGTGGCTGGAGACGTATTCGTCGGTGACACCGATGCCGCCGTGGATCTGCGTGCACTGCTGGCCGACGAAGCGCATCGAGTTGCCCAGCTGCACCTTGGCCTGCGCCAACGCGCGGCACCGTGCCTCGGCCGGCTCGCCGAGCTTGAGGCTGGCGAAGTAGCTCATCGAGCGGCCCAGTTCCAGCTGCATCTTCACGTCGGCGATGCGGTGGCGCAGTGCCTGGAAGGTGGCCAGCGGCACGCCGAACTGCTTGCGCTGGTGCATGTAGTCCACCGTGATGGCCACCATGCGGTCCATCAGGCCCACGCCTTCGGCGCACAGCGCGGCGATGGCCACGTCGGCGGCATGCTCCAGCGCGGCCAGGCCGTCGCGGCTGAGCAGCGTGGCGGGCGTGTCTGCCAGCACCAGGTCGGCGGCGCGGGCGCCGTCCTGCGTGGGATAGCCGCGTACCTGGGATCCGGCGGCGCCCTTGTCGACGACGAACAGCGCCACGCCGTCGGCGCCGGCCACGCGCGCCGAGACGATGAAGGCATCGGCCTCGTCACCCGCTGGCACGACGATCTTGGTGCCTGTGAGCTTCCATTGGCCGGCGGATTCCGTGGCCAGCGTAGCGGCCTGGTCCAGACGGTAGCGCGAGGCGCGTTCCTGCTGCGCCAGCACCACCAGCGCCTCGCCGGCTGCGATCTTCGGCAGCCAATGTTGCTGCAACGCCTCGGGTGCGTAGGACAGCAGCGTCGGCGCCACCAGCGCGGCTTGCGCGTAGGGTGCGTTGACCAAGCCGCGGCCCAGCTCTTCCATCACCACCATCGCTTCGACCGCGCCGAAGCCCATGCCGCCATGGGCTTCGGGCACGGCCAGTGCGGACAGACCCAGTTCATTGAGCTCGGCCAGCACCTCGCGCGTCTTGCCGCCTGCCTTGGCCAGCGCATGGCGGCGCTCGAAGCCGAAGCCCTTGTCCACCCAGCGGCGCACCGCGTCGCGCAGCTGCTCTTGTTCGTCGCTGAACTCGAAGTCCATGAAGTCACCTCGTCAATCTGGCTGGAGCCCCTTTCTCCTCGGGGGAAAGGGGCTGGGGAAAGGAGCAATCCTGGTTCGCGTATTGCGCGAAGGGTGGGCGTCAGCCCAGCACCGTTTGCGCGACGATGTTGCGTTGGACCTCGTTGCTGCCGCCGTAGATGGTTGTCTTGCGCTGGTTGAAGTAGGTGCCAGCCAGCGGCAGCAGGAAGCGGTCGATGGCGATGTCGCCCTGCCAGCCGCCTTCCATCGCCTCGTGCAGGTAGGGCACGGTGCAGGGCCC
>JAGTRL010000203.1 GCA_018261815.1 Pseudomonadota bacterium | reverse complement strand
GCAGGCTGGTGCCGCCCCACTCGATGCAGGGAATTCAGTGGCGGAAGTGCCGTGTGCCGGTGAAGACCATGGCGATGCCGCGCTCGTCGCCGGCGGCGATGACCTCGTCGTCGCGCATCGAGCCGCCCGGTTGGATGACGCAGGCCGCACCTTCGTCGATGACCACGTCCAGGCCGTCTCGGAAGGGGAAGAAGGCGTCGCTGGCCACCGCCGAGCCGGCCAGTGACAGGCCCGCGTTGCCGGCCTTGATGTGCGCGATACGCGCCGAATCGACGCGGCTCATCTGCCCGGCGCCCACACCCAGCGTCATGCCGCCGCCGCAGAAGACGATGGCGTTGCTCTTCACGAACTTGGCCACCTTCCAGGCGAACAGCAGGTCGTCCATCTGCGCCGCGGTGGGCGCCAGCTTCGTGACCACGCGCAACTCGGCGCGAGCCACGTTCTTCAAGTCGGGGGTCTGCAGCAACATGCCGCCGCCCACGCGCTTGAAGTCCAGCGCGTTGGCGCCGGTGCCGAGCGGCACCTCGAGCACCCGCAGGTTCTGTTTGGCGGCGAACAGGGCGCGCGCCTCGGGCGTGAAGCCGGGCGCGATCAGCACCTCGACGAACTGCTTGTTGTCACCGATCTGCCTCGCGGTGGCTTCGTCCACCGGCCGGTTGAAGGCCAGAATGCCGCCGTAGGCCGAGGTCGGGTCGGTTTTCCAGGCCTTGCCGTAGGCCTCGACCAGATCCACGCCCACGGCCACACCGCAAGGGTTGGCATGCTTGACGACGACGCAGGCAGGCGCGTCGAAAGTCTTGACGCATTCCCAGGCGGCGTCGGCGTCGGCGATGTTGTTGTAGCTGAGCTCCTTGCCCTGCAGTTGTGTCCAGCGCGCCAGCATGCCTTCGGCTGGCCGGCCTTCGCGGTAGAAGGCCGCTGCCTGGTGCGGGTTCTCGCCGTAGCGCATGTCCTGCGTCTTCACCAGCTGCAGGTTGTAGACGGCGGGAAACGCCTCGCGCGCCGGCACCGCGGCCACCTGCGCTTCGGCGCCGGCGGCCAGTGCGCCCAGGTAGTTGGAGATCATGCCGTCGTAGGCGGCGGTGTGGGCGTAGACCTTCTTCGCCAGCATGAAGCGCGTGTCGCGCTGGATGCCGCCTCCACCCGACTCGCGCAGTTCGGCCAGCACGCGCGCATAGTCGGCCGGGTCGATCAGCACCGCCACGTCGGCCCAGTTCTTGGCTGCGGCGCGCAACATGGCCGGACCGCCAATGTCGATGTTCTCGATGGCTTCTTCCAGCGTGCAGTCGGCTCGTGCGGTGGCCTGGGCGAACGGGTACAGGTTCACCACCAGCAGATCGATGGTGCCGATGCCATGCTCGCGCAGCGCCGCCATGTGCGCCGGCAGGTCGCGCCGCGCCAGCAGGCCGCCGTGGATGCGCGGGTGCAGCGTCTTGACGCGACCGTCCAGCATCTCCGGCAACCCGGTGACCTCGGCCACCTCAGTCACCGCCAGGCCGGCTTCGGCCAGCAACCGTGCAGTGCCGCCGGTGGACAGCAGGCGCACGCCCAGACCGGCCAGCTCCTTGGCGAAGTCGACGATCCCGGTCTTGTCGGAGACGGAAAGCAGGGCGGTCAGTGGGGCCATGGGGGGTTCACTTGATCAGCTTGTGGTCGAGCAGCTTGCGGCGCAGCGTGTTGCGGTTGATGCCCAGCCACTGCGCGGCCTTGCTCTGGTTGCCTTCGGCCTGGCGCATGACCACGTCGAGCATGGGCTTTTCCACCGCATGGATGACCATGTCGTGCACCGAATGCGGCTCGGCGCCGCGCAGGTCCTTGAAGTACTGCTCCAGGCTGGCGCGAACGCACTCGTCGATGTGTTTCGTGCTCATGCGCTCAGCACCGCGTTGGCGTCGTTGGCGGCGGGCGGCGCGGCTTGCGGCAGCAGCGGGTGGTCTTGTGCCAGTTCGTCGAAGAAGGTGGACACCGCGCGCACCTGCGCGTCGCTGCAGTCCAGCGTGTTCATCGCCGCGCGGAAGGCCTCGCCCCCCGGCAGCGCGCGCACGGCCCAGCCGATGTGCTTGCGCGCGGTGCGCACGCCGATGTGCTCGCCATGCAAAGCATAGTGGTCCTGCAGGTGCTCCAGCAGCCACTGCTGCACCTCGCGAGTGGCCGGCGCGCCGGCCAGCGTGCCGTGCTGCAGGTAGTGCGCGATCTCGCGGAAGATCCACGGCCGGCCCTGCGCGGCGCGGCCGATCATCAACGCGTCGCAGCCGGTGTGCCGCAGCACCTGCCGCGCCTTGTGCGGCGAGTCGATGTCGCCGTTGGCAACGACCGGAATGCGCAGCGCCGCCTTGACCGCGGCCACGGTGTCGTATTCGGCCGGGCCCTTGTAGCCCTGCTCGCGGGTGCGACCGTGCACCACTACCATGGCGACACCGGCCTCCTGCGCGGCGCGGGCGATGCGTAGCGCATTGCGTTCGCTGTCGCACCAGCCGGTACGCATCTTCAGCGTCACCGGCACGCCCTGCGGTGCGCAGGCTGCGACCACGGCCTCGACGATGTCCAGCGCCAGCGGCTCGTCGCGCATCAGCGCCGAGCCGGCCCAGGCGTTGCACACCTTCCTCGCCGGGCAGCCCATGTTGATGTCGATGATCTGCGCACCGCGGTCGATGTTGTGGCGCGCGGCCTCGGCCATCATCTGCGCGTCGGTGCCGGCGATCTGCACGGTGATGGGCGCACTCTCGCCGTCGTGGTTGGCGCGGCGCGAGGTTTTCAGCGAATCGCGCAGTTCGGGCCGCGCGCTGATCATCTCGCTGACCGCATGGCCGGCGCCGAGGCGCCTGCACAGCTGGCGGAACGGCCGGTCGGTGACGCCCGCCATCGGGGCGACGAACAGGTTGGTCGCGAGCGCGTAGGCGCCGATGTGCATGGCGAGCAGGGGAATGCGCAAAATGGGAGGCGGGAGTATAGCGGCGCGTCCACCCGCGCCGGCGCATTCGACGCGCTGCCGATAATGCGCGCCGATGGAAGCCTGGCTGTATTCCCTGCTTGGCGCACTGGCACTGCCACAGTACGGGCTGAGCACGGTGTTCGTGGTCGCGCTGTTGTCGGCCACGCTGCTGCCGATGGGTTCGGAGCCGGTGGTCTTCGGCCTGGTCAAGCTCAACCCCGAGCTGTTCTGGCCGGCAGTTCTGGTGGCCACCTTGGGCAACACGATCGGCGGCGCCATCAGCTGGTGGATGGGCTATGCGGCCGAACGCACCTACGAGCGCATCAAGCACCGCCCGCCGCGCGAGCTGCGCGCGCTGAACTGGCTGCAGCGCTTCGGCCCCAAAGCCTGTCTGCTGAGCTGGCTGCCCGGGGTGGGCGATCCGCTGTGCGCCGTGGCCGGTTGGCTGCGCTTGCCTTTCTGGCCCTGCGTGGGCTACATGGCCATCGGCAAGCTGCTTCGCTACATCACCATGACCGCGGCGCTGTTGTGGGTCTTCCCCGGGCGCTTCAACCTGTAGCGGGTAGCGTGACGTGACTTGCTGCGCAACAAGGGCTTCCACGGTCGGGGCTATGCCGCAGTCCAGGCCTGGCGCCGGTCTGCCGGCGCGAGAATGGGCTCGGGGATGAAGATCCATCGGAGATGCACGCCACATGCAAGCCACACCTGCCTATGACACGCTGACGCGGACCTACACGCGACTGCATCGTCTGGGGCACCTGCAGTCGCTGGCCGGCTGGGACCAAGCGGCGAAGATGCCGCCCAAGGGCAATGTGGCGCGCGCTGCGGCGCTGACCGAGATGGCCGCGATGCTGCACCGCATGCGCACCGACCCGGCGCTGGCCGACGCCATCGCCCGTGCCGAACAGGAGGCGCTGTCGGAGTTGCAGCGCGCCAACCTGCGTGAGATCCGGCGCGACTGGCAGCGCGCCAATGCGCTGCCCGAATCGCTGGTGCAGCGCCGCCAGATGGCCGGCTCGCGCTGCGAGCATGCCTGGCGCCAGCAGCGCCCGGCCAACGATTGGAAAGGCTTCCTCGGCAACTTCCGCGAGGTGCTGGCCATCGCCCGCGAAGAGGCCGAGCGGCTGTCCGAGTGCATGGGCGTGTCGCGCTACGACGCGCTGATGGACCGCTTCGAGCCGGGCATGACCAGCGCCACGGTGGACCGCCTGTTCGGCGAGGTGCGTGCCTGGCTGCCCGGCCTGATCTGCCAGGTGCGTGAGCGCCAGGGCCGCGAAACGCTGATCCCGCCGGTGGGGCCCTTCCCGGTGGAGGCCCAGCGGCGCCTGTGCGAGCGCGTGATCGGCCTGCTCGGCTTCGACTTCGAAGCCGGCCGCCTGGACGTCAGCGCGCACCCGTTCTGCGGCGGCGTGCCCGAGGACGTGCGCCTGACCACCCGCTTTGCCGAGGACGATTTCCTCAGCAGCCTGCTCGGCACGGTGCACGAAGCCGGCCATGGCCGCTATGAGCAGAACCTGCCGCGCGACTGGCTCGGCCAGCCGGTAGCCGAGGCGCGCTCGATGGCAGTGCACGAAAGCCAGTCGCTGAGCTTCGAGATGCAGCTGGGCAGCCACCCCGGCTTCGTCGCCCAGCTGGCGCCGCTGGTGGTGCAGGCCTTCGGGGCGCAGCCGGCCTTCGAGCCGGCCAACCTGCACCGGCTGATGACCCGCGTCAAGCCGGGCTTCATCCGCGTCGAGGCCGACGAGGTCACCTACCCGGCGCACGTGATCCTGCGCTACGAGATCGAGAAGCCGCTGGTCGAAGGCGAGATCGAAGCCGAGGACATCCCGGCGCTGTGGGACAGCAAGATGATGGAGCTGCTGGGCATCGACACCCGCGGCAACTACCGCGACGGCCCGCTGCAGGACGTGCACTGGACCGAAGGCGGCTTCGGTTACTTCCCGTGTTATTCGCTGGGTGCGATGTTCGCCGCGCAGTGGTTCGCCGCCATGCGCCGCGCCATGCCGGACCTGGATGCGCGCATCGCCGCGGGGGATCTGGGTGCGGTGTTCGACTGGCTGCGCGAGCACATCTGGACGCAGGCCAGCCGCTGGACCACTGACGAACTGGCGCTGCGCGCCAGCGGCGAGACGCTGAACCCGGCGCACTTCAAGGCGCACCTGGAGTCCCGCTACCTGAGTTGAGCACGGCGCAGGGAGCTGGTCTCCATGACGCCGTCGCGCCTGCTGTGGCCAACAACTCGCAGGCAATCAAGCGAACGTCGCGGATCCGGCTTCGTCGGTCCGCTGGCGTTGCCCCCTGGGGGGAGCGCCGAAGACGCTTCGAGGGGGGTCAGGTCAAGCGCGTTCGGCCAGCGCCTTGTCCAGGTCGTTCAGCACCTCGTCCAGGCGCTTGAGCGCGCGGGCCGCCCGTGTGCGCAAGTGGCGCTTGCGACCGACCAGCGTGCGGTGCGGGTCGTCGAGCACGTCGTTGTTCAGCCTGATGCCGTGACGCGCCAGCGTCAGCGCCAGCGTGCTGCGGCGCGAGCGCAGGTCGGCGCGGGTGCGCTGGTAGGCATGCTCGGCCAGCGCGCGGCGTTGCGCGTAGCCGAAGGTGTTGGCGAGGAACATCTCCGGGTCGCGGTGGTCGGGCTCGAAGAGTTCGATGTCGGTGTGCGGATGGCTGCCTTCGTAGCCCTTCATGCCCAGCTCCAGGCGCGAATGGATCAGGCTGCGGAAGGTCTGGCTCAGCACCACCGGCAACCCGCCCACCACCAGTTGCGGAATGCTCGGGTCGCCGCTGCTGAGCACGCGGTGGCGCTGCGAATGGCTGGCATCGAAGGGTACCAGCGGGTTCAGGCAGAACAGCAGGTCCAACCCCATGTCCAGCAGCACGCTGGCATGCAGCGTCTTCTTCAGCGCGCCGTCCACATACCAGCGGCCGTCGATGGCCACTGGCGGGAACAACCCCGGCAGCGCCGCGCTGGCGGCCGCGGCCACCGAGATCGGCACATGGTCCCAGCCGGGCTGGCCGAAAGGCGCGGCCTCGCCGCTGTCCAGGTCGGTGGCCACCAGCACCAGCTTGCGCTTGAGCTTGCGGAAGTCGTTGCTGCGCCCGGGCGCGCTGAGCACGCGGCGAACCTGCGCTTCCAGCGGCGCATGGCTGAATACGCCGGTGGGCAGCGCGCGGCCCAGGATCTCGAAGGCCGACAGCAACGCGCGGCGCTTGAACAGGAAGCGCAGGCTGGCCTGCACGAACAATCCCGGAAACGCGGCCATGCGCCGCGCGTACTCGCCCCAGGCCGGGCGGATGAACAGCCCTGGGCGAATCAGGTCCTCGCTGGCGCTGTCGTTCTCGATGAAGGCGCTGCACAGCTGCTTTGGCGTCATGCCGTTGGCCAGCCCCGCGGCAATGAAGCCGCCGGCCGACACGCCGACATAACCCGACAGGTCGTTGAAGTCGACGCCTTCCAGCGAGTCCTGCAGCGCGCACAGCGCGCCGATCTCGTAGATCGCGCCCAGCGGGCCGCCGCCGGCCAGCGCCAAGCCGATGCGCGGGCCCGCTGCAGCGTCCGCCCGCGATGCAGCGGGCGTGGCGGAACCGCCCTGCGCGTTCCTCGACCGGGCCACGATCAGCTGCGGGCCTTGCGCGGGGCGCTGCGCCGCGTGCTCTTCTTCGCTGCGGCCTTGGCAGCCGGCTTGGCGGCCGTCTTGGCCGGCGCCTTGGCGGGTGTGGCCTTCGACAACCGCGCCACCGCGACGGCGAGTTCATCGACGCGCTTGATCAGCGCATCCACGTCCTTGGCGGTGGGCACGCCGAGCTTGTTCATGGCCTTGGCGGTGCGCTGCTCGAAAATCGATTCGAGCTTGTCCCAGTGCTGCCCGGCCTTGGCAGTGACATCGCCGGCCATCGCGCTCATGCGGTCGGTCACTTCACCGATCTTCTCTTCGGCGGCGGATTGGGTCTTGCGCTGCAGGCTGGCGCCTTCCTTGATCAGCGCCTCGAAGACCTTGGCCCGGCCCTCCTGCGCCTTGGCAAAGGCGCCCATGCCGGCGAGCCAGATCTGCTGCGCCGACTCCCTCACCGACTGCGCCAGCTGGCTGTCGAACAGGCCACCGGGCAGGTCGGGCCGGGCACCTGCCTTCTTGTCGATCTTCTTGACCATGTTGCCTCCTGGTTGGCGCGCCGTGCCCTAGGGACCGCGATGCCGCGCGCGACCATCTACTCTAGCGGCAAGCGTGCAGGGCTCCCGCGGCATTCTCTAGGGCGGCAGCTCTACGCCACCCCGGAAAAGCATGCAGCGGGCGGCGTTGGCGATACACCGAAAAGGCCGCTCTTTGCGGGGCTTGGCGCCTTGCCGAACGGTCCCTCTCGACCACCGGGACAGGTCGAATGCGTACGCCCGTCGCCGCGTTGGCGCTTCTCATCCTGGTCGGCGGCGCGACGCTGGAGCGCGACAGCTTCGACGGACGCTTCGCTGCGGCCGATCGGCAGCGCCACGACCAGCCGGTGGCGCCGGCGTCGGGCGGCGTGCCGTGGCGGGTCGACGTGCAACCGATCCTGCAGCGCCGCGGCGTCGTCTGCCATGGCTGCTACGACGCGCCCTGCCGGCTGAAGCTGGGTGCCTGGCAGGGCGTGGCGCGCGGCGCCAGCGGCGACTACGTTGACGACACCGAGCGGCTACTGCGCGTCGAGGGTGGCAATGGCGGGCCGCGTCACTTCACGCTGCTGCGCAGCACCGCGCATGCCGATGTGGCCCACATGGCACGCGAGAAGTCCGAACTGCTGCCGGACGGGAACACGCTGACGGTGGTGCCGGGCTTCATCGGCGCCTACCCGAACACGATCTACCGCGCATCGCCCAGTGACCTGCCAGCACTGCGCGAGGCCATCTCC
>JAGTRL010000202.1 GCA_018261815.1 Pseudomonadota bacterium | reverse complement strand
GCCATCTTCCCAACTGAACGATGGAGCAAGCCTTGGCCCAACGTAGTCGCAGCGTCAGCCTCAAGCCCGGCAAGTCCCGAGCGGCCCTGACAATCACTCTCGAGATCCGCGACCCCGCCACCGGCCAGCCGGTACCCACCGGCCAGCCCGGCGAGATCTGGGTGCGCAGCGAACAGGTCATGGCCGGCTACTGGGGCAAGCCAGAGGCCAGCGCCGCGGCGATCACGGCGGACGGCTGGCTGCGCTCTGGCGATGGCGGGCGCATGGATGCCGACGGCTACATCTACGTCACCGACCGCATCAAGGACATGATCATCAGCGGCGGCGAGAACATCTATCCGGCCGAGATCGAGCGAGTGCTGGCCGAGCACCCGGCGCTGCGCGACGTGGCCGTGATCGGCGTGCCGGACGAGCGCTGGGGAGAAGTGCCCAAGGCGGTGGTGGTCGCCGAGCCCGATGCCACCGTCGATGCGGAGCAGCTGCTGGCCTGGTGCCGAGAGCGCCTGGCGTCCTTCAAGTGCCCGAAGACCATCGATGTCGTGGCCGAACTGCCGCGCAACCCCACCGGCAAGATCCTGAAGAAGGACCTGCGCAAGCCCTACTGGGAAGGGCGCGAGCGCCAGGTGGTGTAGCGCGACCCGACGACGCGCCGGTCAATCGGGGCGGAAGGCCGAGTCCAGCACCACGCCGCCGCCGCACACGCGCGAGACGCAGGCGCAGAGCCTCTCGTTGGCCTGCTTCTGCTGGGCGCTGAAGAACACGTCGCGGTGGTCCACCGTGCCCTGCACCGACATGATGTCCATCGCGCACAGGCCGCATTCGCCGCGCCGGCAATCCGACAGCGCCTGAACGCCGTGTTCTTCCAGCACGTCGAGCAGCGTGCGCTCGGCCGGGACCTCCAAGCGCAGGCCGTGGCGCGGCAGCTCCACCCAGAAGGGCTCGGCTGGCAGGCTGCCGCTGTTGCCGAAGGTCTCGAAGCGCAGGTCGGCGATCGGCCGGCCGGCGCGCTGCCAGGCCTCGCGCGCCGCGTCCATCAGGCGTAGCGGGCCGCACAGCACGAGCTGGCCGCCCGGTGGCAACGCGGCGATCTCGGCGTCCAGGTCGAGGCGTTCGCCGGCCTCGCTGCACAAGGTGCACAAGCGCTCGCCCAGCGGCGCGCGCAGCGCGTCAACGTAGATCAGCTCGTCGGCGCGGCGTGCCGCGTACAGCAGCCGCAGGCTCGCGCCCTGGCGTGCCAGCTGCAGCGCCATGCCCAGGATCGGCGTGATGCCGATGCCGCCGGCCACCAGCAGCGTGTGCGGTGCCTTGACACCGATCTCGAAGTGGTTGTTCGGCTCGCCGATCAGCAACTCGTCGCCAGTCTCGCGCTGCCACAGCCAGCGCGAGCCGCCGCGGCCCGGCTCGGCGCGACGTACGGCGATGCGGTAGACCTCGTCGGCGCCCGGCGCATCGGGCAGGCCGACCAGCGAATAGCTGCGCACCTCGTCGCGGCCGTCGACCTGCACGCGCAGCTGCAGGTGGCTGCCCACGCTCCAAGCGCGCACGCTATGCTCGGGGCGGATCTCGAATTCACGGACGCTGGGGCTGAGGTCGCGGTGGGCACGGATGGTGGCGCTGTGCCACTGCAGGTTGTTGCGCATGGTCGGTTTCAACGGGTGGGGCGGCGGCGGATCAGGCTGGCGCCGGGCACCTGCAGCCAGGTGCGGTGGTCGGCCAGTGCCGCGCGCAGGTTGGCATGGGCGATGCGTGCGTGTTCGCGCATCAGGCTTTCGGCGCGTGCGCCTTCGTGCTTGCGGATGGCTTCGAGCAGGGCGCGGTGCTGGGCCTGCGCGACGACCAGCGCATCGCGGGCGTCGGGCCCGGTGGAACGCGCCAGCACGAAGCCGTTGGGCGAGGCAAAGGGCAGGGTCTTGGCGCGTTCCAGCTGGCGGCGCACCATGTCGCTGCCGGCCATCTCGGCCAGCAGGTCGTGGAAGCGGCCGTTGTGCAGGACGTAGCCGGTGAAGGACTCTTCGCTCAGGCTGGGGGCGGCCAGCAGATCGTCGATGCGCTCGACGCAGTCGCGGGCCTCGGCCATCAGCACCGCGCTGACGCCGCGCTCGGCGGCCAGCCGCGCACACAGGCCTTCGAGCGTGCCGCGCAGCTCGATGGCGTCGTGGATGTCGTTCTCGGAAAAGTCCTTCACCGCATAGCCACCGTTGGGCAGCGCCTCGAGCAGGCCTTCTTCCTGCAGCCGCACCAGCGCCATGCGGATCGGCGTGCGTGATGCGCCCAGGCGCTCCACCAGCGAAAGCTCGGCAATGCGCGCGCCGGGCTTGAGCTCGCCGCCGAGGATCAGCTCGCGCAGCCGCAACTGCGTGCGCACCGTCTGCGACTGCGATGCGGTGTCCTCGTTCAGCTCGGCGGTGGCACTCATCAGGCGGCGCGCAGCGGGATCACGCCAGGGCGCTCGTGCGCCGGCGTCTCGGCCTGGACCAGGCTGTCGATCAGGCGCCGCGCCCACATCGAGCCGGCGTCGATGTTCAGGTTGTAGAAGCTGTAGCCGGGGCGCTCGTCGATGGCCTGCTGCTGCGCTTCGAGGATCAGCTCGTCTTCGCGGAAGATGCTGGCCACGCCTTCGCGCAGCTCGTGCGTCAGGCGCTGTTCCCCCAGGCAGTAATTGCGCGCGAAGGCCCAGAAGTAGTGGCAGGTCTTGTCGGTCTCGGGCGTGATGGTGTTGAGCACGAAGCCGTTGACGCCCTTGGAACGGTCGCCCTGCGGCGCGCCGCTTCCGGCTGGCGCCACGCCGACGTCGATGGCGATGGTGCAGGGGGCCTCGAAGCGGATGATCTGCCAGCGGTCGACGCGGCCCTCGTAGCCGGTGGCGTGCTTCAGCTGCCCGGCCCAGAAGGGCGGCGGGTCGATGTCCTCCATCCAGCGTGTCACGGTCGCCGTGCGGTTGCCGTGGGTGGCGACGAAGGGCGCCTCGGCCACGGCGAGCTGGCCGATGCTGCTGCCGTGCACGTAGGTCTCGTGCGTCAGGTCCATCAGGTTGTCCAGCACCAGGCGATAGTCGCACTTCACGGTAATCAGCTTGCCGTCGCCGGCCCAGGCCGGGTCGTCGTTCCAGTGCAGGTCGGGCACCTTGGCGGGGTCCGCCAGCGCCGGGTCGCCCGGCCAGATCCAGACGAAGCGGTGCTTCTCCACCACCGGAAAGGCGCGGACGCAGGCGGCGGGGTTGAGCGTTTCCTGCGAGGGCATGTGGGTGCAGCGGCCCTCGCCGTTGAAGACCAGGCCGTGGTAGCCGCAGGTGACCTGGTCGTCGTGCAGGCGGCCCTTGGAAAGCGGCAGCAGGCGGTGCCAGCAGGCGTCTTCCAGTGCGGCGACGCTGGCGTCCTTGCGCCGGAACATGACGATCTTCTGGCCGCAGACGGTGCGGGCCAGCAGCGCGGCCTTGACCTCGACGTCATAGGCGGCGGCGTACCAGGCGTTCAGTGGAAAGGTCTTCATGGTGGCACCTTGAATACGCAATGTATACAGAAGATAAATTCTCTAGCCTAGATTGACCTAATGAATCAGGGTAAGTACTAATAAGCGCTCTATTAATGTATCCATGAAGTCTGCAGAAAAGTGCGCTACCGTTCGGCCTGGGCCTTACCTCGCCGACCCGGAGACACCATGAGCACACGCACCGTCCCGCCCTTCCGCGCCGACCATGTCGGCAGCTTCCTGCGCCCGAAGGTCCTGCTTGACGCACGCGAGCAATTCTTTGACAAGAAGGCCATCAGCGCCGAGCAGCTGCGTGCGGTCGAGGACAAGGCCATCACCGAGATCGTAAAGTTCCAGCAGGACGTGGGCCTGCAGTCGATCACCGATGGCGAGTTCCGCCGCACCTACTTTCACATTGACTTCCTCGAGCGGCTGGGCGGTGTCAAGACCGACATCCCGGTGACGATTCGCAAGCCCGATGGCACGGAGGAACTGGCGCCGCCGGTGATCCGTGTCACCGGCAAGGTGCGCCATGTCAAGGACATCCAGCGTGCCGACTTCGAGTACCTGAAGTCGCAGGTCGCCGCCGGCATGACGCCGAAGGTGACGATTCCCTCGCCGACGATGTTGCACTTCCGCGGCGGCCGCGCCGGCATCGACAAGTTGGCCTACCCCGAGCTGGAGCCCGCCTTCTACGACGACGTGGCCCAGGCCTATGGCGAGGAGCTGCAGTCGCTGTTCGACGCCGGTTGCCGCTACGTGCAGATGGACGACACCAACCTGGCCTACCTGTGCGACGACAAGATGCGCGAGGCCGCGCGCCAGCGGGGTGACGACCCCAACGAGCTGCCGCACCGTTACGCCAAGTTCATCAACAAGGTAGTGGCGCGCAAGCCCGCCGGCATGACGCTGGCCATGCACCTGTGCCGCGGCAACTTCAAGAGCACGCACGCCGCGGCCGGCAATTACGAGCCGGTGGCCGAGGCGCTGTTGAAGGAGATGGACCTGGATGCCTACTTCATGGAGTACGACGACGAGCGCTCCGGCGACTTCCGCCCTCTGCGTTACCTGCCGAAGGGCAAGATCGTCGTGCTCGGACTGGTGACCACCAAGTTCGGCCAGCTGGAAAGCAAGGACGCCCTGAAGCGCCGCATCGAAGAGGCCGCCCAATACGCGCCGCTGGACCAGTTGTGCCTGAGCCCGCAATGCGGCTTCTCGAGCACGGTGCACGGCAACAACATCGCGGTCGAGGACCAGCGCCGCAAGCTCGCGCTGGTGGTGGAGACGGCGGCCGAAGTCTGGGGCTGACGCTGCCCGGGGCCATGACTTGAGCGACAAGGAGGCCATCCTGGTGATCGGCGCGGGCGATGCCACCGGCGGCGCCATCGCGCGGCGCTTTGCGCGCGAGGGCTACATTGCCTGTGGCACGCGGCGCAGCGCAGAAAATCTGCAGCCTCTGGTGGCGCAGATCCGGGCCGAAGCCGGCCAGGCCCATGCCTTCGGCAGCGATGCCCGCAAGGAGGAGGAGATGGTCGCGCTGGTCGGGTGCATCGAGCGCGAGATCGCGCCCATCGAGGTGGCGGTATTCAACATCGTCGCCAACGTGCGCTTCTCCATTACCGAGACCACTGCGCGGGTGTACTTCAAGGTCTGGGAGATGGTTGCTTCGCCGGTTTTCTGATCGGCCGCGAGGTGGCCAAGGCCATGCTGCCGCGCGGGCGCGGCACGATCCTCTTCACCGGCGCGACCGCGTCCTTGTGAGGCGCAGCGCGGGCGGGCCTTGTATGCTGCAGGGCCGCCTCGGCCTGCAGGGCCGGCATCCCAAGGAGACATGCGATGAACCAGGACCTGGTGCTCAGCGCCACGCAAGGCGCGGTGCGCACCCTCACCTTGAACCGCCCGGCGGCACTCAACAGCTTCACCGGCGCGATGCACCAGCAACTGCTGGCGGCGCTGAACGCCGCGGCCGATGATCCGGCGGTGCGTGCAGTCGTCGTCACGGGCGCGGGTCGCGGTTTCTGCGCCGGCCAGGACCTGAACGACCCGGAGATGAGCACAGCCGACGGCGCGCCACCGGATGTGGGCGCCGTCATCGAGCGGCACTACGCGCCGCTGGCGCTGCGCATCCGTTCGATGCCGGTGCCGGTGGTCGCCGCGGTCAATGGCGTGGCGGCCGGAGCGGGGGCGAACTTCGCGCTCGGTTGCGACATGGTGGTGGCCGCGCGCAGCGCCAGCTTCATTCAGGCCTTCTCGAAGATCGGCCTGATCCCCGATTGCGGCGGCACCTGGCTGTTGCCGCGGCTGGTGGGCCGCGCCCGTGCGCTGGGCCTGGCGATGACCGGCGACAAGCTGCCGGCCGAGGAGGCCCAAAGCATCGGCCTGATCTGGCAGTGTGTGGACGATGCCGCGCTGCAGGACAGCGCCATGGCATTGGCGACCCGGCTGGCAGGGATGCCCAGCCGTGCGCTGGCCGACACGCGCCGCGCGCTGGACGATGCCGCGCAGATGGACTATGCGCAGGCGCTGGCGCTGGAAGCGCGTTTGCAGGGCGCGCTCGGTCGGGCACACGACTTCGCCGAGGGCGCGGCGGCCTTCCGCGACAAGCGTGCGCCGAGCTTCTGCGACCGTTGATGGCCGCGCCGTTGTACGAGACCGACGAGCCGGTGCTGTACGCGCTGGCCGACGGCATCTCCACGCTAACGCTCAACCGGCCGCAGTTCGGCAATGCGCAGAACTCGCAGATGACCTACGCGCTGGATGCTGCCTTCCGCCGCGCGGTGGACGACGACGCGGTGCGTGTGATCGTGCTGCGCGGCGCCGGCAAGCACTTCAACGCCGGCCACGACATTGGCACGCCGGGGCAGGACGGCGACCAGCCGTTCCCGCGCGTGCAGCTGTGGTGGGACCACAGCGACAAGCCCGGCGCCGAGAAGCTCTATGCGCGCGAGCAGGAGATCTACATCGGCATGTGCCGGCGCTGGCACGACATCCCCAAGCCGACGATCGCAATGGTGCATGGCGCCTGCATCGCCGGCGGCCTGATGCTGGCCTGGGTGTGCGACCTGATCATCGCCTCCGACGATGCCTTTTTCCAGGACCCGGTCGTGCGCATGGGCGTGCCCGGCGTCGAGTACTTTGCGCATGCGCAGGAGCTGAACCCGCGCATCGCCAAGGAATTCCTGTTCCTGGGCGAGCGCATGTCCGCCGAGCGCGCGCACATGATGGGCATGGTCAACCGTGTGGTGCCGCGTGATCAGCTTGAAGCCGAGACCTATGCGATGGCCGCGCGCATCGCGCAGCAGCCACGCATGGGGCTGGCGCTAACCAAGCAGGTGCTCAACCGCATCGAGGAACTGCAGGGCCTGCGCGCTGGCATCGACCTGGCCTTCGGCTACCACCACCTTGCGCATGCACACAACCAGGCGCAGGGCGGCGATGCCATTGGCGGGCAGGACCTGCGCTCGATGGCGGCGGCCAACAAGGGCGGTGGCGGCCAGACGCGCTGAGCGGTGTTGGCGTCGCCGTCGTACACGCGCTGCCCGAAGTGCGGCCATCGCGATCTGCCTGTGGACCAGTCCTTGCCGGTGGCCTGCCCGGCGTGCGGCGTGATCCTGGCCAAGGTGGCGAACGCGCGGCGTGCGCCGCCGCGCATGCGCCACGCGGCGCCTGAAGACGCCGACGCGAGCCCAGGCCTGCGGCGCTGGCTGCTGCAGGTGCCCGATCGTGTCGACGCCGTGCGCTGGTGGCTGCGCGTGGCGCTGCTGGCGGGCCTGGCGGCGTGGGGCGTGTGGCTGATCAGCCTGGACTACCGCAGCGGCGAGATCGGCGCGTCCTTCCTGCACGGGCCGCTGCTGCTGTTCCACGAGGCCGGCCATGTGATCTTCAGCCCCTTTGGCGAATGGATGATGTTCCTCGGCGGCACGCTGGGCCAGCTGCTGCTGCCGGCGATCATCGTCGTCGCCTTCCTGTGGAAGAACCGCGACCCCTTCGGCGCCGCCGTCGGACTGTGGCTGCTGGGCGTGTCGTTGCTAGACGTGGCGCCGTACATGTACGACGCGCTCGAGCCGCAACTGATGCTTCTGTCCGGCAGCATTGGCGAGGACGGCGGCCACGACTGGATCTACCTGTTCGAGTCGCTGGGCCTGCGGCCGCGTGCGCAGACCTTCGGCGCGCTGACGCACAAGGTCGGCGCCTTGTTGCTGCTGTTGGCGTTGGGCTGGGCGGCGTGGGTGCTGGCGCTGCAGCGCCAGCGCATCGGTGCCGGCGCGGTGCTGCACGAACAGTGATCCCGCCGCCCGCGTCGGCGCGGCCGCTGCCGTCTGCCGTCTGCCGTCTGCCGTC
>JAGTRL010000001.1 GCA_018261815.1 Pseudomonadota bacterium | reverse complement strand
GCCGAAACAGCACCGCAGCACCCGAAATGCCATGAAATCCAGCGTCCCGCGCGAGGTGGCTACTGGATGGCGTGCGGCGACTACTTGTTCAGCGTTGCCCTAAGCACGCCAGGCGCTAAACTTAAGGCTGCTCACACCCGAATGCAGCTTGTACATGGCAGGTCTCGAACACGACACTCCCGCAGCGACAGCGCTGACGCTGCACCAGGCGTCGCGGGTGCTTGAGGTCGGCTTTGCCGACGGCAGTGTGTTCCGCCTGCCCTTTGAGCTGATGCGGGTGTATTCACCTTCGGCCGAAGTGCAAGGGCACGGTCCGGGGCAGGAAGTGCTGCAGACCGGCAAACGCGAGGTCGGTATCGACGAGCTCGACGCCGTCGGCCACTATGGCGTGCAGCCGCGCTTTTCGGATGGCCACGATACCGGCATCTTTTCCTGGGACTACCTTTATTTTCTGGGTAGCCAGCAGGACGAATTGTGGCGGCAGTACGAGGAACGTCTGGCCGCAGCCGGAGTCGAGCGCGACGCGCCGATGGCCGTTCCGACAGGGTCGTCCTGCGGTCATTCGCATTGAATCAGGATCCAGGCCTTGACCCAGACGCACTTCGGTTTCAAGACGGTCGACGCAGCGCAGAAGGCGCAGAAGGTGCGTGGCGTCTTCGACTCGGTGGCCTCCAGGTACGACCTGATGAACGACCTGATGTCGCTGGGCGCGCACCGGGTCTGGAAGGCCTATGCGGTGGCGGTGGCCAACGTCAGGCCAGGGGACAAGGTGCTGGACATCGCCGCCGGAACGGGTGACCTGGCCCGTGCGTTTGCTCGCCAGGCCGGGGCCGGTGGCACCGTGGTGCACACCGACATCAACGAAGCGATGCTGCGCACCGGGCGCGACCGGCTGCTGGATGAGGGGCTGGTCCTGCCCAGCAGCATGTGCGACGCCGAGCAGCTGCCGTTTCGATCCGGCAGCTTCGACCTGGCCAGTGTGGCCTTCGGCCTGCGCAACATGACCCACAAGGACCGGGCACTGGCCGAGATGTGCCGGGTGCTGCGGCCGGGCGGCCGGCTGCTGGTGCTGGAGTTCTCGCGGGTGGCGGAACCGCTGCGCAAACCCTACGAATGGTACTCGTTCAATGTCCTGCCACGCCTGGGCAAATGGGTGGCCGGCGATGCCGAAAGCTACCGTTACCTGGCCGAGTCCATCCGCATGCACCCGTCGCAACAGGAATTAAAGGTGATGATGCAGGCGGCCGGTTTCGGCCACGTGGACGTGCACAACCTGACTGCCGGGGTGGTCGCCCTGCACGTGGGGGTGAAGTGCTGAGGTTCCTGTTGCGGTAGTCGAGCTGGGACGATGTACCCAGGTGTAGCCAGCGCGAGCGAAACCGCAAATCGGTGAGTCGCCGGCAAATTACAGTCGAGGAGCAAGTCGAGCGGCGCCGCTGCCCCGCGCCCTTGGTCAGTGAGGTTGGCTGTGCCTGCCCACTATCACCTGTCGATCCAGTCAGCGTCGACGCTTACACTCTCGTAACTTTGCTTTGGGCAGGTACCGATCGAACCGTCGGGAGCGTTCGTTTCCTTGGCCCCGCATGCTGGAGACAAACAACGATGCAAACCGCGGTTGCCCGATTTCGAACCATAACGACCTGGAGAATCGCGGCGGTGCTGGCGACTACCAGTGCCGCGATCCTGGTGACGGGCTGCGAAGAAAAGAAGAAGGACAACGGGGTTGCACTGGCCGCGGCGAAGGTCAACAAGGAAGAGATCACCGTTCAGCAGCTTAACCATGTACTTCAGCAGCAGCGAGGCCTGAAACCGGAGCAGGCCGAAGCCGCGTCCAGGCAGATCCTGGAGCGGCTGATTGATCAGGAGTTGGCGCTGCAGAAAGCCACCGAGTTGAAACTGGACCGCGAGCCCCGGGTGATGCTGCAGTTGGAAGCGGCCAGGCGCGACGTACTGTCTCGTGCCTACCTCGAGAAGGCGGGTGAGGCCGCCAGTAGGCCAACGACTGAAGAGGTTGCCAAGTACTACGAAGCGAATCCGGCGCTTTTCAAAGATCGCCGTATCTACAGCCTGCAGGAATTGGCCATCGAGGCCAAACCCGAGCAAGTTGCCCAACTCAGGACGCAGCTGGGACAGGCGAAGAATGTTGCCGAGTTTGTCGAGTATTTGAAGATCAACGATATTCGGTTCAGTGGAAACCGGGCGGTCCGTGCGGCAGAGCAATTGCCACTTCCCAGTCTGGCAACCTTTGCAGCGATGAAGGACGGCCAGTCAATACTGAACGCAACGCCGAGTGGAGCCCAAGTTGTAGTTCTGGCAGGTTCCCGTTTGCAACCGGTGACGTTGCAACAGGCCACGCCGGCTATAGAGCAGTTCTTGCTCAATGAGCGCAAGCGCGACATCCTTGCGAAGGACATCAAGGCGCTGCGTGACGCAGCGATCATTGAATACGTCGGCAAGTACGTTGGGTCAGGCAACGCATCTGCATCTGCGGTCGGTGCATCGGCAACTCTGTCGCTCCCCTCGCCCGAGGCAGCCGCTTCGGACGGGTTGGGCGAATCGTCGAATCCCATCAAAGGCGCGGCGCCGAAATGATGAGGGTGCCTGCTCGCAAGCGTTGACCTTTGTTTCTTCGTGATCCATGGCGGCGAACGATGCCGGTCCTGTTGTGGCGGGCGTCTTGCGATGAGACCGAGCCCTGGCCTGTGGATGAGGAAGGGGGGCGTTGGTTGCCGTTCAATCGGCGCCATATCCACGCGGTCGGCGGCAAGCAGGTTTCTGGGTCGGGAGTGCATGCTTACCCTGCGACTTTTCGGCGTCGATTGAACCCGGCTTATGCAGCGGCCGTCCCGCCGCAGGCGGCGCGAAACGAACAAGGCCTCTTTTCCGTTTCACTCGGAACGGGGAGTGGCATCCCGTTCAGCGCCATAGCGCAACGGCCCGTTCACGCCCGAGTCAGCTCCGCAATGCGCAATGCGCAGTGTGCAGCAATGTGGTGTTTGACGCGGATGCTGTTTGTCGGGCTCGCGGATAATCCTCGACGTTTCGACTCACAGGCGCTCCTTGCCTGCAACAAATGAAAATCCTGGTCACGGGCGCGGCTGGCTTCATAGGCATGCATGTTTCGCAGCTGCTGCTGGCGCGAGGCGATCGAGTGGTCGGCTTGGACAACCTCAACGACTACTACAGCCCGGAACTCAAGCGCGATCGTCTGTCCAGGCTGTTGCCTGCGGAAAACTTCAGCTTCGTCAAGATGGACGTGGCAGATCGCGCCGGCATGGCGTCGCTGTTCGCCGAGGAGAATTTCGATCGCGTGGTGCATCTTGCCGCCCAGGCCGGCGTGCGCTACTCCCTGCTGAATCCCCACGCCTACATCGACAGCAACGTCGTGGGCTTCATGAACGTTCTCGAAGGCTGCCGACACAGCGGCGTGGAACACCTTGTGTATGCATCAAGTTCGAGCGTCTATGGGGGCAACACCAAGATGCCCTTCTCGGAGCACGACAACATCGACCATCCGGTGAGCATGTACGCGGCCACGAAGAAGGCCAACGAGTTGATGGCGCACACCTACAGCCATCTGTTCGGGACGGCCACGACCGGCCTGCGGTTCTTTACCGTGTACGGTCCGTGGGGCCGGCCGGACATGGCACTCTTCCTGTTTGCCAAGGCCATCCTCGAGGATCGCCCGATCGACGTGTTCAATCACGGCCAGATGGTGCGCGATTTCACGTACATCGACGACATTGCCGAAGGCGTCGTGCGCGTTCTCGACCGCCCTGCGGCGGCCGATCCTGCGTTCGATCCGGCCCTGCCGGACCCCGCGCGAAGCAACTCGCCGTACCGCGTGTTCAACATCGGCAACAGCGATCCCGTCAGGCTGATGGACTTCATCGAGTCGATCGAACAGGCGCTGGACAAGCCGGCGTTGAAGAACTTCATGCCGCTGCAGGACGGCGACGTACCGACGACCTTTGCCGACGTCACGGAATTGGCCGGCTGGACCGGGTTCAAGCCGGGCACCCCGGTGCGCGAAGGCGTAGGACGGTTCGTGGACTGGTATCGCAGTTACTATGGGATTTGAGCGGCGTCGCATTGACGCGAGAAGCACACATTCTGAAATCGAAAATCCATGACCATCGTCGCTGTAATTGGACTGGGCTACGTCGGCCTGCCGCTCGCCGTAGAGTTCGGCAAGAAGTATGAGACCCTGGGCTTCGACCTCGCGGCGGACAAAGTGGCCGCTTATGCGCGACACGTGGACCCCACAGGGGAGGTCAGCACCGAGGATCTGCGCGCGGCCGCTCGTCTGACTTGCAGCACGGACCCCACCGTCATTGGCAGGGCGGATTTCATCGTCGTTGCCGTGCCCACGCCCGTGGACGACGCCCATCAACCGGATTTCACCCCGCTCGTGAAGTCATCGGAGAGTGTGGGCAGGCACCTGAAGCGCGGTGCCACCGTGGTGTTCGAATCGACGGTCTATCCTGGCGCAACCGAGGAAGTCTGCATCCCCATCATCGAGAAACATTCAGGCCTGAAGTGGAAGCGTGACTTTTTCGTCGGCTACAGCCCTGAACGCATCAACCCGGGTGACAAGGAGCGCACGGTCACGAAGATTGTCAAGGTGGTGTCCGGCGATACGCCCGAGACGCTGGAGCGTGTGGCTTCGGTGTACGGCTCGATCATCACTGCAGGGGTGTACCCTGCCAGCAGCATCAAGGTGGCAGAGGCCGCCAAGGTGATCGAGAACACTCAACGCGACCTGAACATCGCGCTGATGAACGAGTTGTCGGTCATCTTCCACCGCATCGGGATCGACACGCTCGAGGTCCTGAAGGCCGCAGGGACGAAGTGGAACTTCCTGCCCTTCAGGCCCGGCTTGGTGGGCGGGCATTGCATCGGCGTGGACCCGTACTACCTGACCCACAAGGCCGAGATGCTGGGCTACACGCCGCAGGTCATCCTGGCCGGACGCCGCATCAACGACGGCATGGGCAAGTACGTGGCAGAGCAGACGGTGAAGCAGATGATCGCCAATGACCTGCCTGTCAAGGGCGCCCCTGTCATCGTGCTTGGAATGACCTTCAAGGAGAACTGCCCCGATATCCGCAACAGCAAGGTGATCGACGTGGTGCGCGAACTGCAGAGCTTCGGCGCCGATGTGCGGGTACATGACCCGATTGCCAACTCGGCCGAATGCGAGCACGAGTACGGAATCGCGCTCACCGATTGGGATGCACTTCCGCAGGCTTCGGCCATGGTCGCGGCCGTGTCGCACCACGAGTACGCGGGCATGGGGGTCGCAGGGCTGCTGCGCAAATTGGCGCCTGGCGGTGTCTTCGCCGACGTGAAGAGCGCCTATGACCTGGCGGCACTGCAGGCTGCTGGAGTCACACCCTGGCGACTGTGAACCCTTCGATAGCGGGATCGTGAAGGCCGAGCCCTTGGCGTGCTGACGCCGCGTGCGGCCGGCAATCCATCGCCTGTCAGCTGTCGGTCCGCGTCTGCGCGTTCCTCAGGCGAATGTGCAGCTCGCGCAACTGCCCCTCATCCACCGCGCTCGGCGCTCCGGTCAGCAGGCACTGGGCCCTCTGCGTCTTCGGGAACGCGATGACGTCTCTGAGGGATTCGGCGCCGGTCATCAGCATCACGAAACGGTCCAGACCAATGGCAATGCCACCATGCGGAGGAGCGCCGTATTGCAACGCGTCCAGCAGGAAGCCGAACTTCGCCCGCGCCTCCTCGGCGCTGATGTTCAGCGCCCGGAACACCTTGCTCTGCACTTCCTCGCGGTGGATACGCACCGATCCGCCACCCAATTCGATACCGTTCAAGACGACGTCGTAGGCCTTCGCAATGCAGCGGCCGGGGTCGGTCTGCAGCCAGTCCTCATGCCCGTCCTTCGGCGCGGTGAAGGGGTGATGTACGGCGTTCCAGCGCCCGGCCGCGTCGTCGTGCTCGAACATGGGGAAGTCGACCACCCACAGCGGCTCCCAGTCGCCCTGGACCAGACCGTTGGCCTTGCCAAAGTCGCTGTGGCCGACCTTCACGCGCAAGGCACCTATCGCATCGTTGACGATCTTCGCCTTGTCGGCCCCAAAGAACAGCAGGTCACCGTTGGTGGCGCCCGTGCGCCGCAGAACCTCCGCAAGGGCTTGGTCGTGCAGGTTCTTCACCACCGGGGATTGCAGGCCCTCGCGACCCTTGTCGACGTCGTTTACCTTGATCCAGGCCAGTCCCTTGGCGCCATAGATCTTGACGAACTCGGTGTAGGCGTCGATCTCGCTGCGGCTGATCCCGGCACCCCCCGGAATGCGAAGCGCCACCACGCGCCCATCGGGCTGGGCGGCAGGACCAGCAAAGACCTTGAACTCCACTTCGCGCATCACGTCGGTCAGCTCGGTCAGTTCCAGCTTGACGCGCAGGTCGGGCTTGTCCGACCCGTACAGCCGCATCGCGTCGGCGTACTTCATCACCGGAAAGGCAGGCAGCTCCACGCCGATCGCATGCTGGAAGGTGCTGCGGATCATGCCCTCGAACATCGTGCGGATCTCTTCCTCGGTGAGGAAGGAGGTCTCGATGTCGATCTGCGTGAATTCGGGCTGGCGATCGGCCCGCAGGTCTTCGTCGCGGAAACACTTGGTGATCTGGTAGTAGCGGTCGAAGCCGGCCACCATCAGCAACTGCTTGAACAGCTGCGGGCTCTGTGGCAGCGCAAAGAACTGCCCGTCGTGCACGCGGCTGGGCACCAGATAATCGCGCGCTCCTTCCGGTGTACTGCGGGTGAGCATCGGCGTCTCGATGTCGATGAAGCCGTTGGCATCGAGGAACTTGCGCACTTCCATCGCCACGCGGTAGCGAAGCATCAGGTTGCGCTGCATGTAGGGCCTGCGCAAGTCCAGCACGCGATGCGTCAGCCGCGTTGTCTCCGACAGATTCTCGTCGTCGATCTGGAATGGCGGCGAAATGCTCGGGTTCAAGACCTCGAGCTCACGGCACAACACCTCGATCCTGCCGCTTGTCAGATTGACGTTCTCGGTGCCGGCCGGTCGGGCCCGCACCAGGCCCACCACCTTCAGGCAGAACTCGTTGCGCACACCTTCTGCCGTAGCGAACATCGCGGCGCGGTCCGGGTCGCAAACCACCTGAACCAGGCCCTCGCGGTCACGCAGGTCGATGAAGATCACGCCGCCATGGTCGCGCCGGCGATGGGCCCAGCCCATCAGGGTGACTGTCTGGCCCATCAGCGCTTCGCTGACAAGGCCGCAATAGATGGTTCTCATGCATGTTGCTCCGCTAGTCTGGTGTGTCGGCTGCCTGTGGGGCGACGGTGCCACTCGCCAGGCGTCTGCCGTCGTGGCTGGGCCGGCTGCCCCAGGTGATTGCCGCCCGTTCAGCTGCCCGGGTTTCGCGCCGGCTGCACTGCGGGCGCCCTGTTAGACGGGGCGACCACACCCATCGAGATGATGTACTTCAAGGCCTCATCAACGCTCATGTCCAGCGCCACCACGTCGGCACGCGGCATCATCAGGAAAAAGCCCGAGGTCGGATTGGGCGTGGTCGGCACGTAGACGCTGACAAAGGCGCCCGACAGATGCTGGGCCACCTCGCCGCCCGGCTTTCCGGTCACGAAAGCGATGGTCCAGGAGCCCTGGCGCGGATACTGCACCAGCACCGCCTCACGAAAGGCATTGCCGCTGCTCGAGAACAGCGTGTCCGAGACCTGCTTGACCGAGCTGTAGACCGACCGGACGATCGGGATCTTGTGCAGAAGGCGATTCCACTGGCGTAGCCACCACTGGCCGAAGATGTTGGTCGCAAACACGCCAGTCAGCAGCAACCCCAGGCCCATGACCAGCACGCCGAGCCCGGGTACATGCCGAAGCCGCTCGATGCTGGCATGGGCCGAAGCCGGCAGCAGCGCCTGCGGTGCTGTAAGCAACCAGGCGAAGAGACCGTCCATGGCGCCGAGCAGCCATGACAGCACCCACACGGTGATGGCCAGCGGCGTCCATACCAGCAGCCCCGCAAGGAGATACTTCTTCACGCCGCTTCCGATTTAGGCGGGCGTGGCTTTTCAGGTGCGGATGTCGATGCCGCTGGCGACGCCGCCGCTGGGGCTGCTACCGGCGCCGCCGGGTCAGCCGATTTGGACTCCGACTTTTCGGCCTCGACGGTGGCGGGCGTGCTACCGCCTCGGAAGTCGGTGGCATACCAACCGGACCCCTTCAGCTGGAAGCCCGCGGCGGTGACCTGCTTGGCGAAGCTCGAGGCTCCGCACTCCGGGCAGGTGCTCAGCACGGGGTCGGAAACTTTCTGCAGTACGTCCTGCCGGTGTCCGCAGGACTCGCACTTGTAGGCGTAGATCGGCATGGTGGGATCGATGACGCAAAACCCAGAATTATAGGTTCCGCAGCGATCTGCGATCTACGCCGGCGCCGTTGTCGAGCTGCCGTGACAAGCAGGCCAGATTCGTATGGTATGCCGTCCAGCTCAGGCTGGCCACCAATGCAACCAAGCGCGCACCAACAGCACGCCGGCCAGGAAGCCCAGCGCGCCGAACAGCAGCGACTGCAGCAGGCGATTGGTGCGCCGCTGTTCACCCAGCAAGGCGATCAACGCGGCCGATTCAGCGGCCGATTGCCCTGGCGCCTGCAGCGCCTGGTGCAGCAGGCGCGGCAGCTCCGGCAGCAACTGGGCATAGCGCGGCGCCTCGTTCTTCAGGCGATCGACCAGCCCTTGCCATCCGACCTGCTGGTTCATCCAGCGTTCGAGGAAGGGTTTGGCCGTGCTCCACAAGTCGAGTTCCGGGTCGAGCTGCCGGCCCAGCCCCTCGATGTTGAGCAGCGTCTTCTGCAACAGCACCAGCTGCGGCTGTATCTCGACATTGAAGCGCCGCGAGGTCTGGAACAGGCGCATCAGCACCTGGCCGAGCGAAATGTCCTTCAGCGGCCGGTCGAAGTGGGGTTCGCACACCGCGCGAATGGCATTTTCCAGCGCATCGACCCGGGTCGCCGGCGGGACCCAGCCCGACTCGACGTGCAACTCCGCCACGCGTTTGTAGTCGCGGCGGAAGAAGGCGATGAAATTCTGAGCGAGGTATTCCTTGTCCCATTCGGTGAGCGTGCCGATGATGCCGAAGTCCAGCGCGATGTAGCGGCCGAAGGTGGCCGGCTCGGTGCTTACCTGGATGTTGCCGGGGTGCATGTCGGCATGAAAGTAGCCGTCGCGGAACACTTGCGTGAAGAAGATCGTCACGCCATCGCGGGCCAGCTTCTGCAGGTCCACGCCGGCCTCGCGCAGGCGCTGGGTCTGGCTGATCGGGATGCCGTACATGCGCTCCATGACGATGACCGTCGAGGTGCAGTAGTCCCACAGCATCTCCGGCACCATCACAAGGTTCAAGCCCTGCATGTTGCGGCGCAGTTGCGCGGCATTGGCGGCTTCGCGTACCAGGTCCAGTTCGTCGTGCAGGTAGACGTCGAACTCGGCCACCACCTCGCGCGGCCGCAGCCGCTTGCCGTCGGCGCTGAGCCGCTCGACCCAGCGGGCCAGCGTATGCAACAGCGTCAGGTCGTCGTCGATGACTGCCAGCATGCCCGGACGCAGCACCTTGACCGCGACCTCGCGGCCGTCCTGCATTGTCGCGAAATGCACCTGCGCGATCGACGCGCTGGCCACCGCCTCAGCATCGAAGCTGGCGAACAGCTCGTCGATGCGCCGGCCGAAGGCCTTCTCCACCAGCGCCGCGGCCTGCGCGGCGGAAATCGGCGGCACGCGGTCCTGCAGTTTGGCCAGTTCGTCGGCCACGTCCAGCGGCAGCAAATCGCGGCGCGTCGACAGCACCTGGCCGAACTTGACGAAGATCGGGCCCAGCCGCTCCAGCGCCAGCCGCAGCCTTACGCCGCGGGGTTGATCGAAGCGCCGGCCCAGCGTGACCGTCCACGACAGTGCGCGCACCCAGCGCTGCCGGAAGCCCGACATCGCCAGCTCGTCCAGTCCGAATCGCAGCACGGTGAACACGATGAACACCAGCCGCAGGAAGCGCCTCATGTCGGTGGCGGCCCCGTGCGCTGCGTGAACCCGGACGCCCCCTGTAGCGCCGTGCGCAGGCCGCGTGCCAGTGCCGAGCCCAACCGGTGCATCGGGTAGGCCACCGTCGGGCCGAACAGCCGATCCATGTCGGCTGCCACATCCCAGCGCAGGTTCTGCAGCAGCCAGTTCACGTCGCCGGCCAGTTGGGCATTGCCGTCGATCGCCACCGACGGCTTGTCGCCCGCCATGGCTCTGGCCATCAGCAGCAGCGGGTTCGCGGCATCGACACGGACGATCAAGTCGGCTTGAACGGCAGTGCCTGTGCCGCCCCACCATTCGAGCATGCCTGCAGGCGTGACCTTGAAGGCCAGCGTCGGCGGTGCTGGCAGCAGCGACGGCCAGCCCTGCATCTGCAGCTCGATGACACGCTGGTCGTGGGCCTGAAGGCGCTGGGTGGCTGCAGGCTCGGCATTCAGCACATGGTTCACGACGAGGACGAGGCGCTCCATCAACGCGGGAGCGAGCATGGCGTTCAAACTGTGCAGCATTTCCTGATTGTAGGGATGGTGTTCCGGTCCTCCTTTGGCGCTTGCAGTCGGCGGGCGCAGACAACTGAGGGAGAATCTCGGGGTGTCGAAAGGTCTGGCCCCAACGCGGCATCGGGAGCTTTGTCGTCGGAGAGGGAAAGCTGCTGCCTCGTCGGCGCAGCCCTCAATCGTATGGTCTCGCCTGTCTGGACGTGAGCCGCTCCCGGCGACCAGGCGGAACTGCCAAACGAACTGCAATCCTATGAATCTTGATGCCCGTACCAATGCGCTGCCGGTGTCGTTCTGACTTGAGAAAGCAGCGGCCGATTCGGAGGCTTGTGCTCGAGGCAACGAAGCTTGAACTCGTCACTGGCATGGCTTGCGCCGACGCATGCAGCTTGGGCTGGTCATCAGCCGCCTTCGTGGAGCACAGCGGTACAAATGTGCGCGGGCCCCGCCTGGCATTCGACGTGGCTGGCGGAGGGTTGCGCCGCGGCCGCTCCGATTGGTTGACTGTGCGCGCGAAGGACAGAACGGCTCGGCCGCGAGCCCTGCGCTGGGACACCGCGTCCGTGCAGGCCGGGTTCGGCGTCGTGGTCGGCCCCGAGGCGAAACTTGGCGATCCAGGCGACAGGCTCTTGCCCGAGAAGGATCGCCTGGACGTTCGTCAGCCAGGATTCCCGTCTCGCTGCCGTGGAGCGAGTGTCAAGACAAGACGTTCCTGGGGCGCCAGCCATGCGGCGTGTTTGGTGCAGCCATGAAGCGCCGCACCGTCCTGCTCACTGGCGCCACTGGCTACATTGCGTCGCATACCTGGTTGGCCCTTCTCGAGGCTGGCTATGGCGTCGTGGGTATCGATGATTTTTCGAACAGCTTGCCCGAAGTACTGGAGCGCATCGAACGCCTGGCTGGAACCAGACCGGTGTTCGAGCGCGCCGACGTCTGCGACAAGGCGGCGCTCAGCAGGTTGTTTGCCGTGTACTCGCCTGACGCCGTGGTGCATTTCGCTGCTCGCAAGGCTGTCGGTGAATCGGTGATCAAGCCGCTCGACTACTACAGCAACAACCTGGGTGGACTGTTGAGCGTTTGCGAAGCGATGCAGGCCGCCGAATGCCGACGCATCGTCTTCAGTTCCAGCGCCACGGTCTACGGCGTGCCCGAGCGGCTGCCCATCGCGGAGGACGCTGTCCTGTTTGCAGTCAACCCCTATGGTCAGACCAAGCTGATGGGCGAGACCGTGCTGCGCGACCTGGTGAGCAGCGACCCGCGATGGAAGGTCGCAACGCTGCGCTACTTCAATCCCGTGGGTGCCCACGAAAGCGGTCTGATCGGCGAAGACCCGCGTGGTACGCCAAACAACCTGATGCCCTATGTGGCCCAAGTCGCGGCGGGTCGCCGCTCGAGCCTGCAGGTCTTCGGCGACGACTACGACACCGCCGATGGCACCGGTGTGCGTGACTACATTCATGTCAGCGACCTGGCAGAGGGTCATGTGGCGGCGCTTCGCTACCTCTTCGACTCGAGCCAATCGCTGACGGTCAATCTGGGCACCGGGCAGGGGTATAGCGTGCTGGATGTCGTACGAGCCTATTCGCAGGCCTGTGGCAAAGAGATTCCCTATGTCGTCGGTCCGCGCCGGCCCGGTGACGTGGCCGCCTGCTATGCGGATCCCAGGCGCGCCGCGCAACTGCTGGGTTGGCGCGCTTCGCTGGGGCTGGACCGGATGTGCGCCGACAGCTGGCGCTGGCAACGCATGAACCCAAACGGCTTCGGCGACGCTTCTGATGCGTGAGCTTCCATCGGCATGCATCGGCCGCGTGCGCTGGATCCACAAGATGCCTATCTCAAGATTGCCCTTATGAGTTCGATCGATCTTCAGCCCGTCATCATCGCCGGCGGCAGCGGCACGCGGCTGTGGCCGCTCTCGCGCTCCACCTACCCGAAGCAGTTCCTGGCGCTGCATGGTCGGCACAGCCTGTTCCAGCAGGCCGCTCTGCGTCTGCATTCGCTGGCTGCGGCGGACATTGCCATCGGCGGGCTGTGCGTGGTGTGCAACGAGGATCATCGCTTCCTGGTGCTGGACCAGTTGGCGGGGATGAAGCTGCCGCCGGCCACGCTGCTGCTGGAGCCGACCGGCCGCAACACCGCGCCGGCGATGACGCTGGCGGCGTTGGACAGCACACAACAAGGGCGTGACCCCGTGCTGGTGGTGACGCCGGCCGACCAGAGCATCGGCGATGAGGCCGCCTTCACCGCGGCGCTGCAGCGTGCGGTGCGCGCGGCCTCGGCCGGCGCCTTCGTGATCCTCGGCGTGGCCCCCGATCGGCCGGAAACCGGCTACGGCTACATCCGCTGCGAACGTACGGGTCAGGGCGAGATGAAGGTTGCGAAGTTCGCCGAAAAGCCCGACGCGGCGACTGCGCAACGCTACCTGGACGACGCCGGCTACTACTGGAACAGCGGCATGTTCGTGGTGCGCGCCTCGGTGTGGTTGAAGGCGCTGGGCCGGTTCCGGGCCGACATCCTGGACGCCACCCGCCTGGCTTGGGACGGCCGCAACGTGGACGCCAGCTTCGTGCGGCCCGACAAGGCCTTGTTCGAGGCCATTCCCAGCGAGTCGGTTGACTACGCGGTGCTGGAGAAGTGCCCCGACGTGGGCGAGTTCGACATCCGCATGGTGCCGCTGGCCGCGGCCTGGTCCGACCTGGGCGCCTGGGACGCTGTCTGGCAGGTCAGCGCCAAGGATGCGGCTGGCAACGCCACGACGGGTGATGCGCTGCTCAGCGACACCCGCGACACGCTGGTGCATGCCACCAGTCGGCTGGTGGGCGTGATCGGCCTTCACGACGTCGTCGTCGTCGAGACGCCGGATGCGGTGCTGGTGGCCGATCGCTCGCGCAGCCAGGAGGTCAAGAACATCGTCAGCCAGCTCCAGCAGGCCGGGCGCAGCGAGCCGAGCTTGCATCGGCAGGTGCATCGGCCTTGGGGCTGGTACGACAGCATCGATTCCGGCCCGCGTTTCCAGGTCAAACGCATCATGGTCAAGCCCGGCGCGTCCTTGAGCTTGCAGAAGCACCACCATCGCGCCGAGCACTGGATCGTCGTGTCCGGCACCGCCGAGGTGACCAACGGCGACCATGTGATCCTGCTCGGCGAGAACCAGAGCACCTACATTCCGCTCGGGCAAGTGCACCGCCTGGCCAACCCGGGCAAGGTGCCGCTGGAAATCATCGAAGTGCAGTCCGGCAGCTACCTGGGCGAAGACGACATCGTCCGCTTCGAAGACCACTACGGCCGTGGCTGACGCCCGGCCGGCATTCCAACCATCCACCGAACCCCAGAGCCTTCTCATGATCCTTGTCACTGGCGGTGCCGGCTTCATCGGCAGCAACTTCGTGCTGGACTGGCTTGCGCAGAGCGACGAACCGGTGCTCAACCTCGACGCGCTGACCTACGCCGGCAACATGGAGAACTTCGCCGCGCTGGACGGCGATCCGCGGCATGTGTTCGTGCACGGCGACATCTGCGACCGTGCGCTGCTCGACCGCTTGCTGGCAGAACACCGGCCGCGTGCGGTGCTGCACTTTGCGGCCGAGAGCCATGTCGACCGCAGCATCCATGGCCCCGCGGCCTTCGTGCGCACCAATGTCGAAGGCACCTTCACGCTGCTCGAGGCGGCCCGCGCGCACTGGAGCCGCTTGTCGGATGCCGAGCGCGCTGCCTTCCGCTTCCACCACGTGTCCACCGACGAGGTCTATGGCAGCCTGGAGCCGGGCGAGCCGGCTTTCACCGAGACGCACCTGTACCAGCCGAACAGCCCCTACTCGGCCAGCAAGGCAGCCAGTGACCATCTGGTGCGCGCCTGGTTCCATACCTACGGGCTGCCGGTGCTGACCACCAACTGCTCCAACAACTACGGCCCCTTTCACTTCCCCGAGAAGCTGATCCCGCTGATGATCGTCAGCGCACTGGCGGGCAAGCCGCTGCCGATTTATGGCGACGGGCTGAACGTGCGCGACTGGCTGTACGTCAAGGACCATTGCAGTGCCATTCGCGCGGTACTCGCCGGCGGCCGGCCCGGCGAGGTCTACAACATCGGCGGCTGGAACGAGCGCACCAACCGGCAGATCGTCGACGCCATCTGCGCGCTGCTTGACGAACTGCGTCCCGACCCGGCTGGAGCGCACCGTCGGCTGATCAAGTTCGTCACCGATCGCCCCGGCCATGACCGGCGCTATGCCATCGACGCACGCAAGATCGAGCGTGAACTCGGCTGGCGCCCGGCAGAGAGCTTCGAGACCGGTATTCGCAAGACGGTGCAGTGGTATCTGGACCACCAGGGCTGGGTCGAGCGGGTCCAAAGCGGCGCTTACCGCGACTGGCTGGCTCAGCACTACGGGGCCGCCGCATGAAAGGGCGACGCGGCACAGGGCAGGGCAGTCGTCCGGGTCCGCACTGCGTGCGGACTGCGAGCCCGCAGCTTGATGCCGCTCGCTGCAGTCGGGGACGCCACAATCCGCCTGTGCGGAGTTCAGGTACACAGAGGGTTGATCGATGAAGCTGACGGTTGTCGGAACGGGGTATGTGGGGCTGGTATCCGGCGCCTGTCTGGCCGAAATGGGCAACGACGTGCTTTGCCTCGACGTCGATGCTGCCAAGATCGCCATCCTGGAAGGCGGTGGCATTCCCATCCATGAACCGGGGCTGGACCAGATAGTGGCCCGCAACGTGGCGGCCGGCCGGCTGCACTTCACCACCGACGTCGAGCGCGCGGTGGCCCATGGTGTGCTGCAGTTCATCGCCGTCGGCACGCCGCCGGACGAAGACGGCTCCGCCGACCTGAAGTACGTGCTCGCGGCGGCGCGCAACATCGGCCGCCACATGACCGAGTACAAGGTGGTGGTCGACAAGAGCACGGTGCCGGTCGGCACGGCCGACAAGGTGCGCGCTGCCATCGCCGAGGCGCTGACGGAGCGCGGTGCGGCGATCGAGTTCTCTGTGGTCTCGAACCCCGAGTTCCTGAAGGAAGGCGACGCCGTCGACGACTTCATGCGGCCGGATCGCATCATCGTCGGGGCCGAGGACGAGCGCGCTGTGCGCGTGATGCGCGACCTGTATGCGCCCTTCCAGCGCAACCATGACAAGCTGGTGTTGATGGACCTGCGCTCCGCCGAGCTGACGAAGTACGCGGCCAACGCCATGCTGGCGACGCGCATCTCGTTCATGAACGAACTGGCCTTGCTGGCCGAGCGCGTCGGCGCTGACATCGAGCAGGTGCGCCTGGGCATCGGCAGCGACCCGCGCATCGGATTCGGTTTCCTGTATTCCGGATGTGGCTACGGCGGATCGTGCTTCCCCAAGGACGTCAAGGCGCTGATCCACACCGCCGAGGAAGCCGGCCGCGGCCTGCAGGTGCTGCGTGCGGTGGAAAGCGCCAATGAAGCGCAGAAGCGCGTGCTGATCGAGAAGATCGTGCGCCGCTTCGGCAACGATCTCGCAGGCCGGCGCCTCGCTCTGTGGGGCCTGGCCTTCAAGCCCAACACCGACGACATGCGCGAGGCGCCGAGCCGCGTGATCATCGGTGAACTGCTGGCCCGCGGGGCCAGCGTGCAGGCCTACGACCCGATTGCCATGCCCGAGGCACGGCGCGTGCTGGGCGAGTCGCCGGCACTGGCCTACGCGGACAGCGCCATGGGCGCGTTGCAGGGGGCCGATGCGTTGGTCATCGTCACCGAGTGGAAGGAATTCCGCAGCCCGGACTTCGAACGCATCAGGTCCACGCTGTTGCAGCCGGTGATCTTCGACGGTCGCAACATGTTCTCGCCGGCCACGGTCGAGGCGGCAGGCATCGAATACCACGCGATCGGCCGGCTCGGTTCCCGATCCTAGCCACGCTATGCTGGGTGGCATGAGCCCAGGCCCCGACCCACGCCCGCCCAAGATCCCCCAGTCGGTGCTGGTGGTCATCCACACCCCGGACCGTCGGGTGCTGCTGATCGAACGCGCCGACAAGCCGGGCTTCTGGCAGAGCGTCACCGGATCGAAGGATGCGCTTGACGAGCCCTTCGAGCAGACCTGCGTGCGCGAGGTCGAGGAAGAAACCGGCATCGTCATCGGCAGTGCCGCGGTTCCGCGCTCGGCGCTGCGCGACTGGGCCCTGCGCAATGTCTACGAAATCTACCCGGTGTGGCGCCACCGTTATGCGCCGGGCGTGACGCACAACACCGAACATGTCTTCGGGCTGACGGTGCCGGCGGGCACGCCGGTACGGCTGAATCCGCGAGAGCACCTGCGCTTTGCATGGTGGCCCTGGCGTGAGGCGGCCGACCGCTGCTTCTCGCCCAGCAATGCCGAAGCCATCCTGCAACTGCCGCGTTTCGTGGCCGACGAGGCGTCATGAACCCGTACTCCTCGCCCGGCTTTGCCGCGTCCACGCAGATGGACCTGGCCACGCTGCGCGTGGCCACCTACAACATCCACAAGGGCGTGCGCGGCGTCGGGCCGCGCAAGCGGCTGGAGATCCACAACCTGGGCCTGGGCATCGAGGCGCTGGATGCCGACCTGGTGTTCCTGCAGGAGGTACGGCTGTTCCACTCCCGCGATGCACGCCAGTTCGAGCGCACTTGGTTCGGCTGGCCCGATGGCGGGCAGGCGCACTTCCTGGCACCCGAAGGCTACGAGGTGGCCTACCGCACCAATGCCGTCACCCGCCATGGCGAGCACGGCAACGCGCTGCTGTCGCGCTGGCCGCTGGGCGAGGTCGGGCACCACGACGTCAGCGACCACCGCTTCGAGCAGCGCGGCCTGCTGCACGTGCCGGTGCGCTGGAACGGACGGCCGCTGCATGCGGTGGTGGTGCATTTCGGGCTGGTCCATCGCAGCCGCGTGCGCCAGGTGCAGCGCCTGGCCGACTTCCTGGCCGCGCAGGTGCCGCGCGGCGAGATGCTGGTGGTCGCCGGCGACTTCAACGACTGGGGCGAGAAACTCGACGCCCCGATGCGTGAACTCGGCCTGCAGCGTGCCCGCTCGGCCACCGACCGCGCGGCGCAGCGCTTGACATTTCCGTCGCGGGTGCCGGTGTTCGCGATGGACCGCATCTACACGCGGGGCATGGCCTGCCGTTCCACGGCCGTGCCGCGCGGCACGGCCTGGGCCCGCATGTCCGACCACCTGCCGCTGCTGGCCGATCTTGAACTGCCCTGAATCCGGTGCGCAGCCGGCTTGCGCTGCCCACCGCATCCGCATCGAGCCCCCCCATGCTGGCCGCATTGCCTGAGGGCACCGAAGATCCGGTGGTATCGCCGCCTGGTGCTTTCGTCGGCAGCAACCGGGTGAGGCTTCTGCAAGGCGGCGATGAACTCTTTCCCGCCATGCACGCCGCCATGGCCGCAGCCCGTTCGCAGGTATGGCTGGCCACCTACATCTTCCATGACGACGAGGCCGGCCGCGCGATGACCGACGCGCTTTGCGCCGCGGCGCGGCGCGGCGTGGCGGTGCATGTGCTGGTGGATGGCTTCGGCTCGATGGCCACGCTGCCTCGGTTGAAGGCCTGGCTGGCGGTGGAGGGGCTGACGCTGGAAGTGTTTCGCCCGCTCGATCGCTGGTCGGCCTGGCTGCAGCCGGTGCAACTGCGGCGGCTGCATCACAAGGTGTGTGTGGTGGACGAGGACCTGGCCTTTGTCGGCGGCATCAACATCCTCGACGACCGCAACGACCTGAGCCACGGGCGCAGCCAGCGGCCGCGGCTGGACTTCGCCGTCGAACTGCACGGGCCGGTGGTGCAGCAGGTGCTGCGGCTCGTGCAATCCCTCGACACGCGTGCCCGGCTCGGACAGGAGTGGCGCGCCGAGGTGGGCGCGCTGGCGCGCAGCCAGCGGCCGGTGGCGGATACGCTGCAATTGCTGCGCGAACTGCGCGGCACGGTTCCCCAGGCGGAACAACCGGACGCGTCGGCCGCGCTGCAGCCGGTGCGCGCGGCCTTCGTGGTGCGCGACAACCTGGGCCGGCGGCGCGCCATCGAGCGCAGCTACATCGAAGCCGTGCGCGGCGCTCGGCACAGCGTGGACATCGCCTGCGCCTACTTCTATCCGCGCCGCGCCTTCAGGCGCAGCCTGCTGGCAGCGGCCGAGCGCGGCGTGCAGGTGCGGCTGTTGATGCAGGGCAAGGCCGATTACCTTCTGGCGGCGCTGGCGGCCCGCGCGCTGTATGACGAACTGTTGGCCCGGGGCGTGCGCATCTTCGAATACACGCCCGCGTTCCTGCATGCCAAGGTGGCGGTGGTGGACGAGCGTTGGGCCACGGTCGGCAGCTCCAACATCGACCCGCTGTCGCTGTTGCTCAACCTGGAAGCCAATGCCCTGGTGCAGGACGAAGACTTCGCACGACTGCTGCGGCAGCGCATTGACGAGGCGATGGCCGTGTCCCAGGAAATCAAGGCCCCACCGATGCGCGAGGGCTGGCGGCGCTGGCTGTCGCGTGGCTTCGTCGCCTGGTGCGCCACCCTCTACCTGCGCGTGGCGGGCATCACCGGCAGGTATTGATCTACTGCTGCGCCAGCGGGTCCGCGCCGAAGCGGTTCGGCCCCGGCGTGCCGCGCAGGAAGCCGTTGTCGACCAGCGCCCACAGCCAGCCGATCACCGGCAGCAGGTTCAGCAGCACCCACCAGCCCGACTTGTCGCGGTCGTGCCAGCGTTTCACCGACACGGCCAGCGCCGGCCACACCAGCAGCAGGTTGACGAGCAGGTCCGCCGTCTGCGCCCGCACCCGGGCGATGTCCAGCAGCGCATGGCCCAGGAACGCCAGGCCGATCAGCGCCAGCACACCGAACAGCCAGTACTGCCGGCGCGACACGCGCCCGCGCAGGCTGAAGAACATGCGCAGCGGCGGCATCGCCTCGGCATAGGGGTCGGTCGCGTGCTGGGGCAGGGTCATGGCAGGGGCTCCTGAAGCCAGTATTCCACGGCCCGGCGGCACAATCGGCCGATGCCGCCCGTCGATGCCCGAGACGAGCCCGTCGCCGACGGCGCGCACGCCGATCTGATCGTGCTGCGCCCGCAAGGCCTGTACTGCCCGGCGGGCGATTTCTACATCGACCCGTGGCGGCCGGTCGACCGCGCCGTCATCACCCATGCCCATGCCGACCATGCGCGGCCCGGGCATGGGCACTACCTGTGCAGCGCCGAAGGCGCCGGACTGCTGCGCGCGCGGCTCGGCGAGGTCAGCCTGCAGACCCTGTCCTGGGGCGAGCCGCTGCACTGGCAGGGTGTGCGCCTCAGCCTGCACCCGGCCGGCCACGTGCTGGGCTCGGCGCAGGTGCGCGTCGAAGATCGCGGCCAGGTCTGGGTGGCCTCGGGCGACTACTTCAGCACCGGCAGCGGCGAGCGCAACCCCACCTGCAGCGCCTTCGAGCCGCTGCGTTGCCACTGTTTCATCACCGAATCCACCTTCGGCTTGCCCGTCTACCGCTGGCGGCCGCAGGCCGAGGTGCTGGCCGACATCAACGACTGGTGGCAGCGCAACGCCACGGCCGGCCGCACCAGCCTGCTGATGGCCTACAGCCTGGGCAAGGCACAACGCCTGCTGGCGGGTGTCGATGCGTCGATCGGCCAGGTGCTGGTGCATGGCGCCGTCGAGCCACTGAACGAGGTCTATCGAGCCGCCGGCGTGGCGCTGGCGCCTTGCCTGCACGCGGCCCAGGCCACTTCGCGCGACATGATGTCACGCGCGCTGGTCATCGCTCCGCCGGCGGTGCATGGCAGCGCCTGGGCGCGGCGCTTCGGCGACTTCAGCGATGCCTTCGCCAGCGGCTGGATGCAACTGCGCGGTGCGCGCCGCCGCCAGGGTGTGGACCGCGGCTTCGTGCTCAGCGACCATGCCGATTGGCCGGGGCTGCAGGCCGCCATCCGTGCCACCGGCGCCGAGCGCATCATCGTCACGCATGGCTACGAAGCGGTGCTGGTGCGCTGGCTGCGCGAGCAGGGCCTGCAGGCCGGCTCCTTTCGCACCGAGTTTGGCGACGACGATGGCGACGCCGCGGTTCAGAGCAGCAGCTCGATGTAGCGGATGCCCTCGCCCTGGTCACTGGCCGCGTCGACGAAGCCCAAGCGCCGCGCCAGCTCCAGCATGCGCGTGTTCTCGGCCAGCACCGTGGCCATCAGCTTCTTCGTGCCGTGGCCGCGCTGGTAGTCGATGATGCGCTGCATCAGCAGCTGGCCCAGGCGCAGCCCCTTCATGTCGGAGCGGATGACGATGCCGAATTCGGCGCTGACGTTGTCCGGATCGGCAATGGCACGCACCACGCCCAGCGTGCGCTCCTGGCCCGCGGCATCGCGCTCCACCGCCACGAAGGCCATCTCGCGCGCGTAGTCGATCTGCGTCAGCCGAGCCAGCTGGCTGCGATCGATGCTGCGCCGGCTGTAGAACACGCGCATGCGGATGTCGGCCGGCTCCAGCTGACCCAAGAAGGCCAGGTGCTGCGCCTCGTCCTCGGGACGGATCGGTCGCAGCGTGAGGGCCCGGCCCTGCCAGTCCAGCGTTTCGACCAGATTGGACGGATAGGGCCGTATCGCGAAGTTCAGTGCGCCGGCCGGCGCGGCCAGGCTCAGGCGCACGCGAGTATGCAGGGCCACCACCCGGTCGCTGCCCACCAGCAGCGGGCTCAGCTCGACCTCGGCGATCTGCGACACGTCGATCAACAACTGCGACAGACCGACCAGCACCCGGTGCAGCGCGGCGTCATCGGCCGCGGGCATGTCGCCCTGCGCGCGCAGCGCCGCCGCGACGCCACTGCGCTGCACCAGCGCGCGCGCCAGTGGCAAATTCAGCGGCGGCAGGGCCAGCGTCGGCGCGTTCGCGGCACTGTCCGTGGACAGACAGATCACCGGGCCGAACAAGGCGTCGATGCGTGCCCCGGCGCTCAGGGCGCGGGCATGCGCCGGGCGGGCCATCGCCTCGACACGCAAGCCTTCGATGCGGGCCTCGGGCAGCGCGCGCTGCAGGCCCGAAAGCATGCGCCGGGCCGCATCGCGCACCTGCACGGCGCTGCGCAGGTCCAGGCGCACACCGCCGACATCGACGCCCTGCACGATGTCGGGCGAGACGATCTTCAGCGCCACCGGGTAGCCCATCTTCTCTGCGGCGCTGGCCGCGGCATAGGGCTCGGGCTCCACCTGCCGTGCCGCCATCACCTCGACGCCATACGCCGCCAGCAGCGCGCGGGCTTCCTCGCCTTCCAGCAGCGTGCGGCCGCCACCCAGCGCACGCTGCACCGTGGCGCGGGCGGCCGCCGGGTCGACCTGGATGTCACCGCTGCTGCTGGGGGGCGCCTCGATCAGCTGCGCCTGGTTGCGGCGGTAGGCGACCAGCATCGAGAACGCGCTCACCGCCTCCTCCGGCGTGGCATAGGTGGCCACGCCGGCCTGCTGGAACACACGGCGCGCCTCGGCCACCGCCGAATGCCCGAGCCAGCAGCCCATCAGCCGCGGCGGCGTCAGCTGCGCCAGCGGCAGCAGCGCTCGCGCCACCTGCGCACTGGACACCACGGCGCTGGGCGCCTGGATCAGCAGCAGCGCCGGCGCGGCCGCATCCTCGGCCAGCGCCTGCAGCGCCTGTGCATAGGCCTCGGGCGCGGCATCGCCGGGTACGCGCAGCGGAGACGCCGGCAAGGGCTCATCCGGCAGCAGCGGCAGCAGGCGCTGCAGAGTCTCGGGCTGCAGCGTGCACAGCCGCACCTCGGCCTGCGCGGCGGCGTCGGCGGCCAACGCGCCGGCGCCGCCGCCGTTGCTCAGGATCGCCAGCTGCTCGCTGCGGTTGGTACGAAAGCGCGTCAGCGTCTCCGCCGCCAGGAACATCTGCTGCAGCGTGCCCACGCGCAGCATGCCGGCACGGGCGAAGGCCGCGTCGTACACACGGTCGGCATCGGCCGGCCGACCCGGCGCGGCGCGGCCGGAGCGCACCACGATCACCGGCTTGTTGCGCGCGGCGGCCCGCGCTGCCGACATGAACTTGCGCGGCGACTCCACCGCCTCCATGTACAGCAGGATGGAGCGCGTGCGCGAATCGCTGGCCAGTTGGTCGAGCAGGTCGCCGACATCGATGTCGGCATGCTGGCCCAACGACACCACCTGCGAGAAGCCGATGCCGCGGGCCCGCGCCCAGTCGAGCATCGCACTGACCAGCGAACCCGACTGCGACACGAAGGCCAGTTCGCCGGCGGTCGCGTCGCTGTGGGCGATGCTGGCATTCAGCCCGATGTGTGGCGACAGCATGCCGACGCAGGCAGGGCCCAGCACGCGCAGCAGGTGCGGCCTCGCCGCGTCGAGCATGGCCTGGCGCTGGGCCGCGTCCAGCCCGGCGCTGAGCACGATGGCCGCGCGCGTGCCGCAGCGGCCGAGTTCGGCCACGATGCCCGGCACGGTGGCCGCGGGCGTGCACACCACTGCCAAATCGGCCGGCGCGGGCAGCTCGTCGAGGCGCACGTACACACTTTGCCCATCCAGCCGCCGGTACTTGGGGTTGACTGCATACACCGGCCCCTTGAACGGGCCGGCGCGCAGGTTGCGCCAGGCCGTGGCGCCCACGCTGTCCGGCCGCGCCGAGGCACCCACGACCACCACCGAGCCCGGGTTTAGCAGCGCGTCCAGGTTGCGCGTGCTCAAGCGCGGCTCCGTCGAGGGCCGGCATCATGCCGGGCATCGGGCGCGTCGGCGGGTCGTGTGTGTGGCAAGTTGACGGGCCTGATGGGGGTTGGCAACGCGCGGCGCGCGTGACGGTCGATGCTAAGACCTTCGCGGGCTGGCGCGCGAACTGTCACACTCGGGCCGAGCGCAACCGGAGATGACCACGATGAAGATCCTTCTGCCCGTCGACGGGTCCGCCGCCTCGCTGCAGGCCGTGCGCCAGGCGCTGCACCTGATTCAGGGCGGCCTTCGCGCCAGTCTGGTGCTGGCCAATGTGCAGGAGCCGGCCACCTTGTACGAGATGCTGCTGGCGCATGACCCCGAGGTGATCGACCAGGTCAGCGCCAAGGCCGGGTTGCACCTGCTGGAGCCGGCCCAGGCGTTGGTGCGCGCGGCCGGGGTCGAGCACGAGATCGAGGTCGCCTCGGGCGACCCGGCGCACACGCTGATCGACATCCTCGAGAACTTCGGCTGCGACATGGTGGTGATGGGCGCGCGCGGCATGGGCATGCTGCGCAGCGCGATGCTCGGCTCGGTGTCGCACGAGGTGTTGCATGCCGCCCAGGTGCCGGTGCTGATCGTCAAGCAGACGCCAGTGCCCGACGTGGATAGCGAGGCTGACACCGCCGTCGACTCGACCGAGTAGCGCGCGCCCGACCGGGTGAGATGAAGCGTTTCGCGGCGTTGTACGCCGCACTCGACGCCAGCGCCGCCACGCTCGACAAGGTGGCGGCGCTGCGCCAGTACTTCCAGGCTGCCGACCCCGCCGATGCCGCCTGGGCGGTGTACTTCCTGGCCGGCGGCAAGCCGCGCCAGACGGTGCCGACGGCGCTGCTTCGCGCCACCGCCTGCCGCGAGGCCGGCCTGCCCGACTGGCTGTTCGAGGAGAGCTACCAGGCCGTGGGCGACCTGGCCGAAACCATCGCCCATGTGCTGCCCGCGGCCGACAACCCGCGCGACCTGGGCCTGGCGCAGTGGCTCGAGCAGCGGCTGCTGCCGCTGCGCGGCCAGCCGAGCGACGCGCAGGCCAACGCGCTGGCCGCATGGTGGCGCGAGCTCGACACAGCGGGCCGCTTCCTGCTGACCAAGTTGATCGGCGGTGGCTTTCGTGTCGGCGTCAGCAAGCTGCTGGTGCAGCGCGCACTGGCCGAGGCCTTCGATATCGATGCCAAGGTGGTGGCGCAGCGGCTGATGGGCTACACCGACGCCAAGGCGCTGCCCACGGCCGCACGCTTCAACGCGCTGCATGCGGCGCAGGCCGAGGCCGACGCGGGTCAGCCGTACCCCTTCTTCCTGGCGCACGCCTGGACCGAGGATGCCGCGGCGCTGGCGCAGCGGCTGGGCGATCTGTGCGGCTGGCTGGTCGAATGGAAGTACGACGGCATCCGTGCCCAGGTGTTGCGGCGCGAGGGCCGCTGCTGGATCTGGTCGCGCGGCGAGGAACTGATGACCGACCGCTTTCCGGAAGTGGTGGGGCTGGCCGAGCGCCTGCCCGAAGGCACGGTGCTCGACGGCGAGATCCTCGTCTGGCAGGGCAGCGCGCCGGCGCCGTTCCAGAAGTTGCAGCAGCGCATCGGCCGCAAGAACCTGACGAAGAAGCTGCTGGCCGAGGCGCCGGTCGGCTTCATCGCCTACGACCTGCTGGAGTGGCAGGGTGCAGACCAGCGCACGCAGCCGCTGCGCTCGCGGCGCGCGCTGCTGCAGGCGCTGTGTGCCGACACCGGCCTGCCGCTGTCGCCGCGCGTGCAGGCCGGGAACTGGGCGGCATTGGCCACCTTGCGCGAGCAATCGCGCGAGCGCGGTGTTGAAGGCTTCATGCTCAAGGCGCTGGGCTCGGCCTACGGCAGCGGCCGAACCAAGGCAGATGGCACCTGGTGGAAGTGGAAGGTCGACCCGTTCAGCCTGGACTGCGTGCTCATCTACGCGCAGGCCGGCCACGGCCGCCGCGCCAGCCTCTACACCGACTACACCTTCGCGGTGTGGAACCGGCCGCCAGCCGACGCTGCCGAGGCCGCCGCCGTGGCCGAGGCCATTGCCCGGCGCGAGCCGGCCCGGCCCGGGGCGCTGCAGCTGGTGCCCTTTGCCAAGGCCTACACGGGCCTGAGCGATGCCGAGTTCGCCCAGGTCGACCGGGTGATCCGCGCGCACACGCTGGAAAAGTTCGGCCCGGTGCGCAGCGTGCGGCCGACGCTGGTCTTCGAGCTGGGCTTCGAAGGCGTCAATCGCAGCCCGCGCCACAAGAGCGGCATCGCGGTGCGTTTCCCGCGCATGCTGCGCATCCGCCACGACAAGCCGCTGCACGAGGCCGATACCCTGGCGCAACTGCAGGCCATGCTGGATGGTCCGACGCAGGTGCCCGTTGCGGGCAATCGATCAACCGCATAGGAGCCGCGGCTGCTGCCGGCGCTTTGCTGAAGTTCGTTGTCCGCTGTACGTGCGTGACTTTCGTGGTGGCGAAGCCGGTGCGGGGCAGGCCGCGACGCTTCGGTGGAGCGGTCGGCAGCGCCGACTGCCCTGCGATGCTCGCGACCCTGGCCTGGCGCATAACTCGCTACGCGCTGCGCGCTTCGCTCGGACAGACGCGCCAAGTTTGATGTTGAAGCGCGCTGCGCGCGCGGCCAGGGTCGCTGTGCTTCTCGGCGCCCCACAGGCGCATCGCGTCCTGCCCCGCACCGTCTTCGCGGCAGCGCTCGTGGTGTTCGGTCCCAAACAGCCCCGACGCGACGCACCGAACGCAGAAGGAAAACAGCCTCGCGCGAACCGCAGCAAAGCGCCGCGAACTGCCACCGACGCCCCATGCTCGAATTCGAGTCGGTATCGGCAACCGCAGGGGGCTGCCACGCGCACCGCTCGCGTAGCATCTCGCCGATGCCAGTCCACCGTCGTCCAGCCCACGCCACTGCGGCAGGCCCAGCATGGCATTGACGGCCGTCACCGTCTTCCTCAGCGCCTTCCTGCTGTTCCTGGTGCAGCCGATCATCGCCAAACTGATCCTGCCGCGCTTTGGCGGCAGCGTGGCGGTGTGGGCCACCTGCCTGGTCTTCTTTCAGGCCGCGCTGCTGCTGGGTTATGCCTTCGCGCACCACCTGGTGCGCCATGACCGCAGCCGCGCACTGAAGTACACGCATGTCGCACTGCTGCTGGGCAGCCTGGCGCTGCTGCCGATCGTGCCGGTGACCGCCTGGCCGGGCCTGGAGTCGACCGGTCCCGGCCTGCAGATCCTGGGGCTGCTGCTGCTGACCATCGGCATGCCCTTCACGCTGCTGGCCATGACCAGCCCGCTGCTGCAGGCCTGGCGCGCCGGTGCCAGCAGCCAGGGTAACCCGTACCGGCTGTTCGCGGTGTCCAACGCCGCCTCGCTGGCAGCGCTGCTGGCCTACCCGTGGCTGATCGAGCCGTGGCTGCCCACGGCTACGCAGGGCGGGGTCTGGTCGGCGGCCTATGCGGCCTATGTGCTGGCGCTGTGTGCCATCAGCCTGCGCCGACGCAGCCCCCTGGCGGCATCGGCCGTGGCCGACGACGCGCCCGTGCCGGGCTGGCCACGCACGCTGAGCTGGTTCGCGCTGGCGGCGCTGGGCAGCTATGCGCTGGTCGCGCTGACCAACCACCTGACGCAGAACATCCCGTCGTTCCCGATGATGTGGGTGCTGCCGCTGGTGATCTACCTGCTCAGCTTCACGCTGTGCTTCGACGCCGAGCGCTGGTACCCGCCGCGCGCCTTCCGCGGGGCTACGCTGCTGGCGCTGGCCGTGATGTGCGGCGTGCTGCTGCAGGAACGGCAACTGGACGGCATTGGTTGGCACATCCTGACCTTCCTGCTGGGGCTGTTCATCGTCTGCATGTTCTGCCACGGCGAGCTGGCGCGCATCCGCCCGGCGCCGACGCGGCTGACGCACTTCTACCTGGCGGTGTCGGCGGGCGGGGTGGTCGGCGGTGCGGTCGTGGCGCTGGGCGCGCCGGCGCTGCTCAAGGGCTACTTCGAGGTGGAGTTGGGCTTGGTGCTGATGGCGGCGGCCGTGCTGTGGCGCTCGTGGGGTCAGGGCCGGTGGTGGGCCGCCGCCGCGGGCCTGGTGCTGCTCGGCAGCCTGGGCACGGCCACGCTGCGCGTAAAGGAGGCGTTGAACGAAGTCAGCTTCATCAGCCGCAACTTCTACGGCGTGGTGCGGGTGCGCGAATACGGCCGCGACAACCCCGAGGCGCACGAGCGCGTGCTCATCCACGGCAGCATCATGCATGGTCAGCAGTTCCTGGCGCCCCATTTCAGGAAGCGGCCGACCAGCTACTACAGCCCCAACTCCGGCGTCGGCCGCCTGTTCCGTGCACTGGCCGACCGGCCGCTCGAGGTCGGTGCCGTGGGTCTGGGCGCCGGCACCATCGTGGCCTACGGCAAGCAGGGCGACCACTACCGCTTCTACGAAATCGACGAGGCCATCGTCAGCGCGGCGCACCAGCATTTCAGCTTCATCGCCGATTCCCCCGCCACGGTGGATGTGGCCGTGGGCGACGGCCGCCTGCTGCTGCAGGCGGAAGGCCAGCGCCGCTTCGACGTGCTGGTGGTCGATGCCTTCTCGGGCGATTCGATCCCGGTGCACCTGCTCACGCGCGAGGCGGTGGAGCTGTACCGCCAGCGCCTGAAGCCCGGCGGCGTGATCGCGCTGCATGTCAGCAACACCCACCTGGCGCTGGCGCCGGTGGTCGGGCGCATCGCTGCCGAGCTGGGCCTGCAGGCGGCCTTCATTGCCGATCCCGGTGTCGAAGGCGACCCCAGCACCTCGGTGTCCGACTGGGTGCTGCTGGCCGACGAGCGCAGCGTGCTGGACCTGCCGCTGATCCGCGAGGCGACGACGCCATTGCCGCAGGGCGAGGGCACGCGCACCTGGACCGACGACTACAGCAACATCCTGCAGGTGCTGTCCTTCAGCCGCGGCGGCTGACTTCAGCTGCCCAGGACCGCCTTGAAGTACTCGTGTGCGCGGGCTTGCGCAAAGTGGTCCAGTGCGAGCATGAAGCCCGACTGCAGCACCAGCCCCAGGCCGAAGGCGAACCCGAATTCGCGGTTGCGCAGCAGCACGACGATGGCCATGCCGAGCGCGAGCAGGCCGATCTCGATGCGCCGGTAGAGATCGAAGTTGGCGATGACGCTGCGCATGCGCGCGGCCTCTTCGTTCTTGAACTGCGCCGGCGCTTCCTGTGCCTGCCGCTGCAGCCGCGCGATCTGCGCGTCGCTGCGCAGGTAGACCGTTGCGCCCACCACCCCCTGGATCAGCGCCACGGCGACCAATGGAATGGCCATGCCGCGCAGCCGGCTGCGCCGGCGCAGCAGCACCAGCGCCAGCGCGATCGCCAGCGCGCCGACGACGATGAACAGCAACGCCTCCAGCTTCTCCGCGCCGAAGTAGCGGTCGATGAAGGGCAGGCGGTTCATGCCGCGTCCCACAGCGCATGCATTGCGCTGGCGAAGCGCTCGGTGGTGTCGGTGCCACCGGTGGGCCGGTGATCGCGCAGCGCCCAGCGGCCGGCCACCAGCACGTCGCGAAAGGGCCGGCCTGGGCTGGTGAAGACCAGCGCGTCCAGCAGCCGCTCGGCCGGGATGCCCAGCAGGCTGGTGTCGCGCGTGTCCAGCACCAGCAGGTCGGCACGCGCACCCACGCGCAGCCCCCAGGATCCGAAGCCCGCGGCCGTGCCGCCGGCGCGTAGGGCGCGGCCGAACAGCCGCGCCGCGGTGGCCGGTTCGCCCTCGGCCGGCCCCGCACCGACGTTGCGCTGGCGGTGCAGCAGCCGCTGGCCATATTCCAGCCAGCGCAGCTCTTCCGGCCAGGCGCGCGTGACATGGCTGTCCGAGCCCAGGGACATCGGCACGCCCGCTTGCAGCCAACCCGGCAGGTCGGCAAACCCGTCGCCGAGGTTGCCTTCGGTGGACGGGCAGATGACGACACCGGCCCCGCTTTGCGCCACCGCGTCGATCTCCGCCGGCGTGCTGTGGGTGGCATGCACCAGTTGCCAGCGCGCGTCCAGACCCGCATGGCGCGTCAGCCATTCGATGGGCCGCTGGCCGGTGGCCTGCAGGCAGTCGTCGACCTCCGCCGTCTGCTCGGCCACGTGGATGTGGATCGGCACATCGCCCAGGCCGTCCACCAGTGGCCGGATCGACGCCGGCGCCGCGGCGCGCAACGAGTGGATCGCTACGCCGGCGTTCAGCAGCGGCCGGCCGCTGCGCTGCAGGCCGCGATGCAGCGCCAGCACCGTCTCGGCGTCGGTGGCAAAGCGGCGCTGGTCCTCGCGCAGCTTCGGCGCCGCGAAGCCAGCGCGCTGGTACAGCACCGGCAGCATCGTCAGGCCGATGCCGACGTCGGCCGCGGCATCGGCCAACGCCCAGCTCAGGCACAGCGGATCGGCATAGGGCCGTCCGGCCGGATCGTGCTGCAGGTAGTGGAACTCGCAGACCTGCGTGTAGCCGCCTTGCAGCAGTTCGGCATAGAGCATTGCCGCCACCGCGCGCAACTGCTCGGGCGTGATGCGCAGCGCCACGCGGTACATGCGGTCACGCCAGGACCAGAAGTCATCGGCGTCGGACTCGCGCCGCTCCGACAGCCCGGCAAAGGCACGCTGGAAGGCATGGCTGTGCGCGTCCACCAGCCCCGGCAGCACCGGGCCGGCCAGCACGTCGGCCTGCGGCGGCGCGGCCATGCCGGCGCGAAGTTCGGCCCAGTGGCCGTCGTTGCCGGCACGCAGCAGCACGGATTCCGCCCAGCGCCCGTCGATCCACGCGCGTGGCGCCCAGTACAGGCTGCCGATCATCGTGGCGTCCAGTCGAGCATCGTGCGCACCATCTGCTGCAGCAGCGGCTGCACGCGCGCCGCGTGGGTGGCGTCCCACTCGAAGGGCGAAGTTTCGTGCATGTAGGTGCTCCAGCACTTTTCCAGCTGCACCGCGTGCACGCCCATCGCGGGCTGGCCGTAGTGGCGAGTGATGTGGCCACCCTTGAAACGTCCGTCCACGGCGACCGTGAACTGCGTTTGCGACTGCAGCAGCGTGGCCAGCGCCTCGCGCAACGACTGCGCGCAGGCCGCGCCGCTGGCCGTGCCCAGGTTCAGGTCGGGCAGCTTGCCGTCGAACAGCCAGGGCAGCTCGGACTTGATGCTGTGGCCGTCGAAGAGGATGGCGTGGCCATGCTCGTTCTTCAGCCTTGCCAACTCGTCGCGCAGCGCGTCGTGGTAGGGCTGCCAGTAGGTGGCTACGCGCTGCTGCACCTGGGCCGGTGACGGCGCCTGGCCGTCGCGATAGAGCGCTTCGCCGGTGAAGAAACGTGTCGGGCACAGCTCGGTGTTGTTGGCGCCGGCATACATCGGCCGGTTGTCGCTGGGGCGGTTCAGGTCCACCACGTAGCGGCTGTGGCGCGGCACGATCAGGCTCGCGCCCAGGTCGGTGACGAAGGCATAGAGCCGGTCGAGGTACCAGTCGGTGTCTTCCACCTGCAGCGCGCGCGGCATCAAGCGCTCGGCGATGGTGGGCGGGATATGCCTGCCGGCATGCGGCAGGCTCACTAGCAGCGGCGTCGTGCCGCGCTGCAGGCTGTAGAGGGTGTCGTTCATCAGTGGCGCTCCTCGCCGCCGGCGACGACGCGCCGGCAAGGGTTGCGGCCGAACCAGTAGGCCAGCTCGTTCGGGTGGTCCAGGTCCCACGCGACGAAGTCGGCGCGCTGGCCGGCGGCCAGCGTGCCGCGGTCGTGCAGGCCCAGCGCACGCGCGCCATGCGCCGTGACGCCGCGCAGCGCTTCTTCGGGCGTCATGCGGAAGAAGGTGCAGGCCATGTTCAGCATCAGCAGCAGCGACAGCCCCGGCGACGAACCCGGGTTGTGGTCGCTGGCCAGCGCGATGGGCACGTCGGCGTCGCGCAGCGCCTGCAGCGGCGGCAGCTTGGTTTCGCGCAGGAAATAGAAGGCGCCGGGCAACAGCACGGCCACGCTGCCGGAGGCCGCCATGGCACCCACGCCCTTGGCCGACAACCATTCCAGATGGTCGCAGGACAGCGCGCCGTAGGACGCGGCCAGCGCTGCGCCGCCGCAGTCGCTCAACTGCTCGGCATGCAGCTTGACCGGCAAGCCGAGATGCCTGGCGGCGTCGAACACGCGCCGCGTCTGCGCCGGGCTGAAGGCGATGCTCTCGCAGAAGGCATCGACCGCATCGATCAGGCCTTCGGCGTGCAGCTGCGGCAGCCAGGTGCACACCGCGGAGATGTAGTCGTCGGCACGGCCCTCGAACTCCGGCGGCAGCGCATGCGCCGACAGGCAGGTGGTGCGCACGGTCAGCGGCAGTTCGCGGCCCAGCCGGCGCGCGATGCGCAGGCAGCGCGCCTCGTGCTCGGCGCTGAGGCCGTAGCCGGACTTGATCTCGAGCGTGGTCACGCCCTCGCGCATCAGCGCCAGCGCACGCTCGCGGGCCGAGGCGAAGAGCTGTGCGTCGCTGGCGGCGCGCGTGGCCGCCACGGTGGAGCGGATGCCGCCTCCGGCGCGCGCAATCTGCTCGTAGCTGGCGCCTTGCAGCCGCAGCTCGAATTCGCGCGCGCGCTGGCCACCGTAGACCAGGTGGGTGTGGCAATCGACCAGGCCCGGCGTCACCAGCGCGCCACCCAGGTCGATCTCTTCATCGGCCTGCAGGCCTGCCGGCAGGGCGGCATCGTCGCCGACCCATTGCAGCTGCCGGCCGTCCGCCAGCAAGGCGCCACGTTCGACCCAGCCCCAGGGCTCGGGGCCGGCCAGCGTGGCCAGGCGGGCGTTGCGCCACAGCGTTGCCGTCATGCGGGCCTCGGCTCGAAGTGGATCCACAAGGCGCGCACCGGCGTTTCGGCCGCAACGCGCCAGCGGCCGTGGGCCGTGCTCGCGTCCCAGGCCAGCGCGAAGGCGGGTAGGCGCAATGCATCGCTGCCATCGATCTGCAGCATCAGCGCGTCGGCGGTGAACAGCGCGCGAAAGCGCGCGCGCGTCGTGAAGTCCTCGCCGGCTTGCGCACGCTGCATCGCAGCGCGGCCGGCATCGCGCCGGATCATCAGGTTCAGGTCGCGGGTCGGGCCGTCCAGCAGCTCGCATTGCGGCGCGGCCTCGCCGCGGAAGGGCAGCGGTGCATCCTCGATCTCCACGCTGCGCCGGCCCTCGGGCAGGCCGAGCAGCACGCCGTGGCCTTCGATCACCGCGAACCAGCGGTCCACGCCAGGGAAGGCCGAGAACGGCCCATCGGCGCGGATGTCGGCCACGCTCAGACGCAGCGCCCAATCGTCGCGAGCCGGCCAGGCCAGCAGCTCGCGCGTCAGCCCGCCGCCATTGCGCCAGGGTTGCGGCTCCACGGCATCGCAGCGCACCAGGTTCATGCAGCCGTCCACAAGACCGGGAACAACGGGTCGTCCATGGGTGCGCCGGCCGGCAACCGCTCGGCCAGGCCCGGGAACTCGGGCGAGGTGACCCAGGCGCGTGGTGCGTGGCGCATGTCCTCGCCGAGAAAGCGCACCGAGAACACACGCCGCCGCCGGTCGCCGTCGACGCCGGCCGAGGCATGCAGCGCCAGCATGTGGAAGCACACCACGTCGCCGGGCTCCAGCTCCCAACCCAGGATCGGCTGCCGCGCACGCGTACCCTCGATGTCGGGCAGCTCGGCCAGACTGCCTTCGGGGAACCACTTCGCTTGGCTGTCCATGAAACTGCGCGGCATCAGCCACGGCCCGCGGTGCGAGCCGGCCACGAACTCCAGCGTCGAATGCCGGCGCACCGGGTCCACCGGGATCCACATGCTGCAGTTCATGTCACCTTCGACGTTGTAGTAGGGCTGGTCCTGGTGCCAGGGCGTGGGCGCGCGCGTGCCCGGCTCCTTGGTCAGCATGTGGTCGTGATAAAGGCGGATCTGCCGGCTGCCGGTCAGCAGCCCGGCGGCCGCCGGCAAGGCTGAGTCGAAGATCACGCGGCGGTAGGACTCGTTGTCCCGCCAGTTGCAGAAGTCCTCGATGAAGAAGCCCGGGTCACCGCTGCGGCTGGCCACCTTGGCGCGCGGGCTGGGCGCGGCCAGGTTGGCGTCGATGCCTTCGCGCAGCAGCACCACCTCGTCGGGCGCCAGCAATTGGCGCACACACACGGCGCCGTCGCGGCGGAAGGCCTCCACCAGCTCGGGCGTGATGCGCTCGCGCACACGCGCGTCGATGTTCATGGCTTGAATTCTCCCTGCAACAGGTAGCGCGTGCCCGGGTGCACCAGCCGTGCGGTGGTGATCGGCACCTCCTTGCCGACGGTGCGGCGTTGCACCACCAGGCAGGGCTCGTCGCGGCCGATGCCCAGCAACTTCGCTTCGCGTGCAGTGGGCAGCGCCGCCTCGATCGAATACTGCGCCTGCCAGAACGGCGCCACCTGCAGCAGGTACTGCGTCGGCGTGACCTGCGTGAAGTCGTTGTGCAGGTAGTCGGGCGCGCTGCCCGGGTTGACGTGGCGGTCCTCGCACTGCAGCGCCATGCCGTCCTCGAAGTGCACGATCAGCGTGTGGAATACCGGCGCGCCGGCGACCAGGCCCAGGCGCTGCGCCACCGCCTCGCCGGCAGCTTCCTGGCGCGCCACATGCACCTCGGCATGGTGGCGGTGGCCGCGTGCCGTGATCTCTTCGTGCAGATCGCGGATGCGCAAGGTGCTGGCCACGCGCACCAGGTGCGCGGCGAAGGTGCCCACGCCCTGCACGCGCTCGATCAGCCCTTCGGCGCGGAGTTCGTTCAGCGCGCGTGTCACCGTCATGCGGCTGACGCCGAATTGCGCCACCAGCTCCGCGTCAGACGGCATCGGCGCGCCGGGCGGCCAGCGCCCGCGCGACAGCTCGTCCTTCAGGTGCTGCTTGATGCGCGCGTAGGGCGCCACCGCTGCCGCGGTCGACCTAGGGTAAACGAGGGGGCTCATGGCAGAAAAGTCTACTTGCATAGACTTGTCTAGTCAAGTAAAGTGGGCCCATCGATTCAGTGTTCTGCGAGGCCTTCATGTCCGACCTGTCCAGCGTCCATCAGCTCGCCCAGCCCCATCCGGTACGCGCGCCGCGCGGCACCGCCCTCAGCTGCAAGAACTGGCTGATCGAAGCGGCCTACCGCATGCTGCAGAACAACCTCGATCCCGAGGTGGCCGAGAACCCCGACGCGCTGGTGGTGTACGGCGGCATCGGCAAGGCCGCGCGCAACTGGGACTGCTACGAAGCGATGCTCAAGGCTCTGCGCGGCTTGAACGAGGACGAGACGCTGCTGGTGCAGAGCGGCAAGCCGGTGGGTGTGTTCCGCACCCATGTCGACGCGCCGCGAGTGTTGATCGCCAACTCCAATCTCGTGCCCAAGTGGGCCACCTGGGAGCATTTCCACGAACTCGACCGCAAGGGCCTGATGATGTACGGGCAGATGACGGCCGGCAGCTGGATCTACATTGGCAGCCAGGGCATCGTGCAGGGCACCTACGAGACCTTCGTCGAGGCCGGCCGCCAGCACTATGGCGGCAGCCTGAAGGGCAAGTGGATCCTGACCGCCGGCCTGGGTGGCATGGGCGGGGCGCAACCGCTGGCCGCCACGTTCGCCGGCGCCTGCAGCTTGAACATCGAGTGCCAGCAGTCGCGCATCGACTTCCGCCTGCGTTCGAAGTACCTGGACGAGCAGGCCTCCGATCTGGACGACGCGCTGGCGCGCATCCGCAAGTACACGGCCGAAGGCAAAGCGGTGTCGATCGGCCTGCTCGGCAATGCCGCCCAGGTGCTGCCCGAGTTGGTGAAGCGCGGCGTCAAGCCCGACCTGGTGACCGACCAGACCAGCGCGCACGACCTGGTCAACGGCTACCTGCCCGCCGGCTGGAGCGTGGACAGCTGGAAGGCCGCGCAGGCCGACGCCGGCCAGCATGCCGCGCTGCGCGATGCGGCGGCGAAGAGCTGCGCGGTGCACGTGCAGGCGATGCTCGACTTCCAGGCCATGGGCATCCCGACCGTGGACTACGGCAACAACATTCGCCAGGTGGCTTTCGACGCGGGCGTCAAGAACTCCTTCGACTTCCCCGGCTTCGTGCCGGCCTACGTGCGACCGTTGTTCTGCCAAGGCAAGGGACCGTTCCGCTGGGTGGCGCTGTCCGGCGACCCGGAGGACATCCGCAAGACCGACGCCAAGATGAAAGAGCTGTTCCCCGAGGACGCGCACCTGCATCGCTGGCTGGACATGGCGGGCGAGCGCATTGCCTTCCAGGGCCTGCCGGCGCGCATCTGCTGGATTGGTCTCGGTGAGCGCCACCGCGCCGGCCTGGCCTTCAATGAGATGGTCAAGTCGGGTGAACTGAAGGCGCCGATCGTCATCGGCCGCGACCACCTGGATTCGGGTTCGGTCGCCAGCCCGAACCGCGAGACGGAATCGATGAAGGACGGCAGCGATGCTGTGTCCGACTGGCCCCTGCTGAACGCGCTGCTCAACACCGCTGGCGGCGCCACCTGGGTCAGCCTGCATCACGGCGGCGGCGTCGGCATGGGCTACAGCCAGCACAGCGGCGTGGTCATCGTCTGCGACGGCACCGATGCCGCAGCCAAGCGCATCGAGCGCGTGCTCTGGAACGACCCCGGCACGGGCGTGATGCGCCATGCCGATGCCGGCTACGACGTGGCCATCGCCTGCGCCAAGAAGCAGGGCCTGAACCTGCCCATGATCGGAGGTTGAGCGTGGAGATGATTCCGGGTCAGCTGTCCCTGGCCCAGCTGCGCAGCATCCACGCGGGGCCGCAGAAACTCAGCCTGCAGGCCGCCGCGCGCGAGCGCATCCGCGCCAGCGCGGCGGTGGTGCAGGCCGCGGCCGCCGGCGAGGCGCCTGTCTACGGCGTCAACACCGGCTTCGGCAAGCTCGCCAACCAGCGCATCAGCGCCGAGCAGCTCGACATGCTGCAGCTCAACCTGATCCGCTCGCACAGCGTCGGTGTCGGCGAGCCGCTGACGCCGGAAGTGGTGCGGCTGATGCTGGCGCTGAAGGCCGCCAGCCTGGCGCGCGGCCACTCCGGCGTGCGCGAAGAGGTGGTCGACACGCTGATCGCCGTGCACAACGCCGGCCTGGTGCCCTATGTGCCGGCGCAGGGTTCGGTGGGTGCGTCGGGCGACCTGGCGCCGCTGGCCCACATGACGCTGGCGCTGCTGGGCGAAGGCGAGATGCTGGTGGTCGGCCGGCGCCGCCCGGCGCTGGCGGCGCTGGAGTCGGCCGGCATCCAGCCGCTGAAGCTGCAGGCCAAGGAAGGGCTGGCGCTGATCAACGGCACGCAGACCTCCACCGCGCTGGCGCTGCATGCGCTGTTCGCCTTCGAGCCGGTGCTGCAGTCGGCGCTGGTGGTGGGCGCGCTGACGGTGGATGCGGCGCGCGGCAGCGACGGCCCCTTCGACCCGCGCATCCACGCGCTGCGTGGCCAGCCCGGGCAGATCGACGTGGCCATCGCCTACCGCGCGCTGCTGGCCGGCAGCCAGATCCGGCAATCCCACGCCAGCGGCGACGACCGTGTGCAGGACCCGTATTCGCTGCGCTGCCAGCCGCAGGTGGTGGGCGCCTGCGTCGACCAACTGCGCCACGCGGCCGGCGTGCTGCTGCGCGAAGCCAATGCCGTGACCGACAACCCGCTGGTCTTTGCGGCCGAAGGCGAGCTGCCGGCGATGATGATCTCCGGCGGCAACTTTCACGCCGAGCCGGTGGCGCTGGCCGCCGACGGCATGGCGCTGGCCATCGCCGAAGTCGGCGCGATCGCCGAACGGCGCATCGCCATGCTCATCGACACGGGCGTGTCGCGGCTGCCGCCCTTCCTGACGGCCGATGCCGGGCTGAACAGCGGCTTCATGATTGCCCACGTCACCGCCGCGGCGCTGGCCAGCGAGAACAAGTCGATGGCCCACCCGGCCAGCGTCGACAGCCTGCCCACCAGCGCCAACCAGGAGGACCATGTCAGCATGGCCACCTTTGCCGCGCGCCGGCTGCAGCCGATGATCCGCAACACCGCGCACATCCTCGGCATCGAATGGCTGGCCGCGGCCCAGGGCATCGAGTTTCTGCGCCCGCTGCGCAGTTCCGAGCCGCTGGAGCGCGCGCATGCGCTGCTGCGCAGTGCCGTGCCGGCGATGGCGCAGGACCGCTACCTGGCACCGGACATCGACACCGCCACGACCATGGTCGGCGACGGCTCGTTGGCGCGCATCTTGCAAACCCTGCCGCTACTGCCGGCATGGCTCGACACCCTCTGAAACCCGCAACCAAGGAAGACCCCATGAAGAAGACCGCATTCACCTCCCTGGCTCTGGCCGCGATCGTGGCCCTGACGGGCGGCAGCGCGCTGGCGCAGGACACCAAGGTCGTCATCGGCATGTCCGGCTGGACCGGCTTCGCGCCGCTGACGCTGGCCAAGGAGGCCGGCCTGTTCAAGAAGCATGGGCTGGACGTCAGCATCAAGATGATCCCGCAGAAGGACCGCCACCTGGCGCTGGCCAGCGGCGATATCCAGTGCGCGGCGACGACGGTCGAGACCTGGATCGTCTGGACGGCCAACGGCATCCCGACCACGCAGATCTTCCAGCTCGACAAGAGCTACGGGGCCGACGGCATGGTGGTCAAGCCCGGCATCGCCAAGATCGCCGACCTGAAGGGCAAGACCGTGGCCGCCAGCGCGCCCGGCACGGCGCCGTACTTCACGCTGGCCTGGATGCTGAAGAAGAACGGCCTGTCGACCAAGGACGTGAGCATCGTCAACCTCGAGCCGCAGGCCGCCGCCAACGCGATCATCGCCGGCACGGCCAACCTGGATGCGGCGATGACCTACGAGCCCTACCTGTCGGCGGTGCGCGAGAAGCCCGAGGCCGGCAAGATCATCGCCACCACGCTGGACTACCCGATGATCATGGACACCTTCGGCTGCACGCCGAAGTTCCTGGCCGAGAACCCGAAGGCGGCGCAGGCGCTGGCCAACGCCTACTTCGACGCCGTGGCGATGATCAAGGCCGAACCCGCCAGGAGCTTCGAGATCATGGGCGCCGCGGTCAAGCAGACGGCCGACAAGTTCGAGGCCAGCCAGAAGTACCTGCGCTGGCAGGACAAGGCAGCCAACCAGAAGTTCTTCGCCGGTGAGCATGCGGCGTTCAGCAAGGAAGCGGCCGAACTGCTGCTCGAGGCGGGCATCATCAAGCAGCTGCCCGACATGTCGAAGCTGGCGACCACCCAGTTCATCCAGTAGGCCCGCATGCGTCCGCTGACTCCGGTGGCGCCGGGCGCGCGCGTTGCGCTCGGCGTGGGCTTCTTCGTGCTGTTCGTGGCCGTGTGGTCGGCGGCCACCTTCAGCGGTTGGGTCAACCCGATCTTCCTGGCCGACCCGCTGAAGATGCTGCGCAGCGGCTGGGTGCTGCTCACCGAGATGGGCTTTGCCTACGACATCGGCATGACGGTGTTCCGCGTGCTCGGCGGCTTCCTCATCGCCGCCGTCATCGCCGTGCCGCTGGGCGTGGCGATGGGTGCCTACAAGCCGATCGAGGCCTTCTTCGAGCCCTTCGTCAGTTTCGCGCGCTACCTGCCGGCATCGGCCTTCATCCCGCTGCTGATCCTGTGGGCCGGCATCGGCGAGGCGCAGAAGCTGTCGGTGATCTTCATCGGCAGCTTCTTCAGCCTGGTGCTGATGATCAGCGTGACGGTGGGCAACACCCGGCGCGACCTGGTCGAGGCGGCCTACACGCTGGGCGTGGGCGATGCCTCGCTGATCCGCCGCGTGCTGATCCCCGGCGCCGCGCCGGAGATTGCCGAGCACCTGCGCATGGTGCTGGGCTGGGCCTGGACCTACGTGATCGTCGCCGAGCTGATCGGTGCGTCCAGCGGCATCGGCCACATGATCACCGACAGCCAGGCGCTGCTGGCCACCGACCAGATCATCTTCGGCATCATCGTCATCGGCCTGATCGGGCTGGCCAGCGACCTGTTCTTCAAGTGGGTCAACCGCCACATGTTCCCGTGGGCCCAACTCGGGCGCTGAGCAACATGGCCAACATCCTCTCGGTTCGCGGCGTCGAGCGCCGCTTCGACACTACGCTGGCGCTGCAGGCGACCCATCTGGAGGTGGCGGAGAACGACTTCGTCACCATTCTTGGCCCCAGCGGCTGCGGCAAGAGCACGCTGCTGCGCATCGTCGCCGGGCTGGACCGGCAGACCGCCGGCGAGGTGCTGCTCGATGGCCAGCGCATCGACGGCCCCGGCGCCGACCGCGGCATGGTGTTCCAGAGCTATACGCTGTTCCCCTGGCTGACGGTACTGGACAACGTCTGTTTCGGCCTGGCCGAGCGCGGCCTGCCGCGCGCGCAGCAGCTGGACATCGCCCATGGCTTCCTGGCCAAGGTGGGCTTGAAGGGCTTCGACAAGCACTACCCGAAGCAGCTGTCCGGCGGCATGCAGCAGCGCACCGCGATCGCGCGCGCGCTGGCCAACGACCCGCGCATGCTGCTGATGGACGAGCCCTTCGGCGCGCTGGACCACCAGACGCGCGAGCTGATGCAAGAGCTGCTGCTCGGCATCTGGGAGGAGCAGCGCAAGACGGTGCTGTTCGTCACCCATGACATCGACGAGGCCATCTTCATGGCCAGCCGCGTGGTCGTGATGAGCGCGCGCCCCGGGCGCATCAAGCTCGACCGCGAGGTGCCGATCGCTCACCCGCGGCACTACTCGATCAAGACCACGCCGCTGTTCAGCGAGCTGAAGGCCGAGCTGACCGAGCAGGTGCGGGTCGAGGTGCGCGCCGCACAGGCGGCGATGGCCTGAGTCCGGGTCGCGAACTAGCTTCGAACGACATCGATGCGCCTGGAAACGCGACGCTCCCCGCGTCGGTAGAAATCGAACGCGAGACACGTATCACGCGTTCCGCCGACCGCAAAGCTGCTGCCGCCAACGCGGCTCAGCCCAGCGCGTAGAACGACATCGCCGGGCTGCGGATCTCCAGCCGCTCGAAGCGGCCGAAACCGGCCTGCACAGCCAGCGCACGGGCCCGCGATTCGCCCCAGCAGGCGCCGAGACCGGGGCCGCCGAGCGCCAGCGACTGCGGCACGCAGTGCAGGCAACTGATGCCGTAGAGCATGCGCGCGAAGGGACTGCCCAGGTTGTCCTGCAAGCGGTCGGCGACCTTCGGCTCGACCATCAGGTAGGTGCCGCCCGGCGCCAGCGCGCGGCGGATGTGCTGCAGCGCCGCCAGCGGGTCGGGCAGGTCGTGAACGACATCGAAGGTGGTCACCAGGTCCCAGCCGGGCTCGGTCGGCAGCGCCTCGACCCCCAGCGCCTCGAGCTGCACATCGACGCCGGCGGCGCGGGCCGCAGCGCGCGCCAGATCGATCGAGTGGCTGTCGAGGTCGATGCCGGCGACGGTGGCCGCGGGGAAGGCCCGTGCGATCGCCACCGGCACGACACCGGCACCACAGCCGACATCGACGACGCGACCGCCGGCACGCAGCTTGTCGATGACCCCCGGCAGCGCAGGCAGCCAATGACTGGCGAGCCGGTTGTCGTAGACCGAGCGGTTCATCGCCGCCAGTGCCGCGGGCAGCTCGGTGCCGAAGTCGGCAAAGGCGATGCCGCCGCCGCTGCGGAACACGGCCTCGAGCTTCGGCACCATTGCCGCCATCGACGGCAGGCCGCTGAACAGGCCACCCAGGTAGTACTCCGACGCCGGATTGGCCAGGAACTGCGCATGTTCGTCGGGCAGCGTGAAGCGCAGGTCGTCGGCCGCTGCATCGACATAACCGGCGCCGGCCATCACCGCCAGCCACTCCTCGGCATAACGTTCGGCGATGCCGGTGCGGGCAGCCAGATCGGCCGCGCTCAGCGGCCCGGCGCCTGCCATCGCCTTGAACAGGCCGAGCCTGTCGCCGACCAGCAGCAGCGTCGCCGCCAGCGTGGTGGCCACGTCGCCGACCAGCCTGAGCATGAAGGCATTCGCACGTTGCTTGTCCATCGGGTGATTGTGAGCGGCGTGCGCGAACCGGGCAATCGCAGTGGCCGGCCCGGCGCAGCGCCGCCACGGACACCGGCCGCGGCGTCGAATCGGGAAGGGCGAGGCGCACTGCGGCGCCATCGCCACCAGCGAAGGACAGCTCGAACGCCGCCGGCTCGCCGGGCTGCAGCGGCTCGAACAACTGCCGGCTGTCGATCGACGTCGCGGTGCTGCCATTGCGGTGCATCAGGCGCAGCGCGGCGGCGCTGCGCGCCGGCAGCGGCTGCTCGCCCTGGTTCGTGTTCCACACCTTCAGGCGGGAGCCGCCGCATCCGCGCCAGGCGTCCTGCACCACGGGTGTCGATACGCCGGGGTTTTGCCGAAGGGCTTCCAAAAGCATTGCCCGAAGCAGCTGTCTGGCGGCATGCAGCAGCGCACCGCGATCGAGCGCGCGCTGGCCAACGAGCCGCGCATGCTGCGATGGACGAGCCCTTCGGCGCGCTGGACCACCAGACGCGCGAGCTGATGCAGGAGCTGCTGCTCGGCATCGGGGAAGAGCAGCGCAAGACGGTGATCTTCGTCACCCACGACATCATCAAGGCGGCATTCATGGGCAGCCGCGTGCTGGTGATGAGCGCGCGGCCCGTGCGCATCAAGCTCGACCGCGAGGTGTCGATTCCGCACCCGCGCCTCGATTCGATCAAGACCACAACGCTGTTCAGCGAGCTGAAGGCCGAGCCGACCGAGCAGGTGCGCGTCGAGGTGAGGGCGGCGCAGGCGGCGATGGCCTGACAGCGCGCGCCACGACGCGGCGCGCACTTGACCTCGCGCAAGACTGCGCGGCATGCGCGGCCCTACGATGCTCCGCAAGTGCATCCCGCGGCGTTGGACCGCGGGCCATCCAGGGTCCGCCATGAGCATCAGTTCCACCGAAGCCAGCCAATCGCCGATCGAAGATTTTTCGCAATGCCACGCCGGCATCCTCGGGCACCTGAAGGAGCTGGGCATGCTGCCTGAGCTGCTGGAGCCGGCGGCCCGGGCGCGGCAGATCGCCACGGACACGTTGAGTTTTTTCCGCGACGCGGTGTTCAAGCACCATGCCGAAGAGGAGAAGGAGTTGTTCCCTGCGGTACTGGCCAGTGCCACCAAGGGCGAGGAGCGCGACCGGGTGCAGGCCCTGGTCAACACGCTGACGGCCGAGCACCGCAAGGTCGAGGCCGCGTGGTCGAAGCTCGAGCCCAAGCTCAAGGCCGTGGCCAAGGGCCACGACAGCGATGTCGACGGAGCCGACATCCAGGCGCTGGTCGACAGCTACCAGGCCCATGCGCGTTTCGAGGAAGAGGTCTTCCTGCCGCTGTCGCAGACCATCCTGGGGCGCAACAGCAACCACATGGCGGCGCTCGGCGTGTCGATGCACATGCGCCATGCCATGCCGCAGGTGCTGCTGCGTTTCTCCGGCCGCATTTGAAGTGAAGGCCCTCAGCGGGCTGGACGGCGCCTTCCTGCACCTGGAGACGCCCGAGACGCCGATGCACGTGGCGTCCCTGCACGTTTTCGATCTGCCGCCAGGCTACAAGGGCGACTTCCACGCCAACATCAAGCGCCTGATGCGCAAGCGGCTGCACCTGGCGCCGGTCTTCACGCGCAAGCTGGCACCGATGCCATTGCAACTGGCCAACCCGGTGTGGGTCGAGGACGGCCAGGTCGACCTGGACTACCACGTGCGCCGCGTCACGCTGCCAAAGCCCGGCACCCGTGCGCAGTTCGAAGATTGCGCGGGCCGACTGCATGCCGAGCTGCTGGACCGCAGTCGCCCGCTGTGGCAGTTGGTGGTGATCGACGGCCTGCAGAGCGGCCAGGCGGCCTACTACTTCAAGGTGCACCATGCGGTGGTGGACGGGCAGTCGGGCGTGATGCTGGCGCAGACGCTGTTCGACCTGACGCCCAAGCCGCGGCGCATCGCGCCGAGCCAAGCCGCACCGGCCGAGCACCCGGGCCGCGCCGAGCTGGCCGCCGCGGCGCTGAAGCACGACCTGGGCCAGTACATCAAGCTGGTGCGCCAGCTGCCCGAGTTGCTGAAGACGCTGACCGGGCTTTTCGGCGCTGCGCCACCGCGCCGCGGCGGCGGATTGATGCAGAACGCGGCCTTCGGCCCGAAGACCGAACTCAATCGGCCGATTCGCGGCGAGCGCGGCTTTGCCGGCGCGACCATTGCGCTGGACACGCTGAAGGCACTGGCCAAGGCGCACGAGGCCACGCTCAACGACATCGTGCTGGCGCTGTGCAGCGGCCTGCTGCGACGCTACCTGGCACGGCACGGCGGTGTGCCGAGAAAGCCGCTGCTCGCGGCCATGCCGATCTCGGTGCGCGAGCCTGGCAACACCGAATACACGACGCAGGCGACGATGGCGCTGGTCAACCTGAACACGCAGATCGCCGACCCCGTGAAGCGGCTGCGCGCCATCCGTGACGCGGCCGGCGCGGTGAAGGCCGTGGCGCGGCGGGCCAAGGGGCTGGTGCCGACCGACTTTCCGACCCTCGGCGTGCCCTGGGTGATGCACGGCCTGGCCACGCTGTACGGCCGCTCCGGCCTGAGCCAGGCACTGCCACCGCTGGCCAACCTGGTGATCTCCAACGTGCCCGGTCCACAAGTGCCGCTGTATGCCGCGGGTGCGCGCATGGCCAGCTACTGGCCGATGTCCATCGTCGAGCACGGACTGGGGTTGAACATCACGGTACTCAGCTACGCCGGCGCGATGCACTTCGGCTTCACCACGGCGCTGAACGTGGTGGGTGATGCGCGCGAGTTGTCGGCTGCGTTGGGGGACGCGCTGGGCGAGCTGCAGACTCGCAGCGCGCCGGTCCGCAAGGCCCGCATCGCCCGCAGCGCGGGCTGACCGTCCGGCTCCGGCCGCAGGCCGGCTACATTGGTGTCTCCGGACCGTGCCGTCCAAGTGCCCGAAGGAGACACCCGCCATGCAACGCCGCCGCCAGCTACTTGTTGCCATCACCGTGCTGGGCACGCTGACCCTGGCCCAGGCGCAGACCGCTTGGCCGACCAAGCCGGTACGCGTGCTGCTGCCGTTTCCGCCCGGCGGGCCCAGCGACATCGTCATGCGCCTGGCGGCCGAGAAGATGCAGATCGTGCTGAAGCAGCCGATCGTCATCGACAACAAGCCTGGCGCCGGCGGCAACCTGGGCAGCGCCGAAGTGGCCCGCGCCGCACCCGATGGCTACACCTGGCTGTGGGGCACCGACACGCTGCTCACCGTCAACCCGCATGTCTACAAGCAACTGGGCTTCAAGGTCGAGGACCTGCAGCCGGTGACCATCGGCACCACCTTCAGCCAGACGCTGGTGTGCAACCCGGCGCTGGGCGTGAAGACGCTGAAGGAACTGATCGCCAAGGCCAAGGCCGAGAAGCTGAGCTATGCATCCGGCGGTGCCGGCGTACCCGGGCACCTGTCGATGGAACTGCTGCAATCGATGGCCGGCTTCGAGATGGTGCACGTACCCTACAAGGGCCCGGCGCCGGCCACGCTGGACGTGGTGGGCAACCAGGTGCCCTGCGGTCTGCTGGCCGGGCCGACGGTGCTGCCGCATGTGCGCAGCGGCAAGCTGGTGGCGCTGGCGGTGTCGGGCAATGCGCGTTCGCCGACGCTGCCCGACGTGCCCACCATCGCCGAGGCCGGCGTGCCGGGCTACGCGGCCGATTTCTCGCTGGTGATGTATGCGCCCCGCGGTACGCCGCAGCCCATCGTCGAGCAGTTCCGTCAGGCTTTCGTCGATGCGCTGAAGGCACCCGAAGTGACCGAGAAGCTGCGTGCCAGCGACCAGGTGGTGGTCGGCAGCGGCTCGGCACAGGCCGCGGCCCAGCTGGCGGCCGAATCGAAGAAGTGGGGCGAGGTGGCGCGGCGCATCAAGCTCGGGCTGGACTGATCGGACCGGCCTGGCCTCGCGCACATTGGCGGCTCGACGATGAGGCTGCATGCCATCCGCGACGCGGCTGCCGCAGCGAAGGGCGCCGAGGGATTGGCACCCAGAGACATTCTCTCCATCGGGGTGTCGTGGTTGATCCACGGCCTGACAACGCTTTTCGCCGGTATGGGTCCGAGACGGACGTTGCTGCCGCTGCCCACCGTGGCCAACTCCAGCGTGCCAGGTCGGTTATCGCCTACGTCCGGCGCTTGAACCTCACCCTGCCGAGCTATGCCGGCGATGCCCTTCGGGCTCACTACGGCCCACATGGCCGCGCCCGACGAGCGGGCGCGCGGCCGGACCCGCCGAAGGACGCACTGGGTGCGCTGCTGTCATGGCGGAAGCAGCCCTAGGTTAACCGGCTTAGTTGAACTCGACTCGAATCCGATTGATCTCGAAATCGTCCAAGTCGTCGATCGCGTCATTGCTGCACGTGCCTGACGTGATTCGCAACTCGCCTTTGAGTGTTCCCACCTTGGCCACATCGAACACGAAGGGCACCTGCCGGCCTCCACCCCACAAGCCGTCGGCCGGCGAAACGCCGCCGGGCAAGCTCACCGTGCCGATCTCCCCGGACAGCGCAATCCGGTTGTCGCAGATGTCGCTTTGCCACCCTTTGGCGTCCAGATAGACCGTAGCCTTCGTGACGCCCGGCTTCTTCAATTGTTCGGCCCAGTCGGGGATCTGAAAGACCAACTCACTACCGTCAGTCGCTTTCTGGAACTGTGAGTTGACGGAGCCTTCGAACACCTCATCACCGAGGTGCATCACCGTGTCGCCGCCGACGGGAATGCTCATATTTGCCGCCAACGGGATCAGGCGGACCTCATAAAAAGATGCACGGCCCGCCTGGAGCGCATACATGAGCATGGTCTGCGGTTCGTAGCCGGTCTTTGTGACCGTCGCCGCTGGATACTTGATGCCGACCACTTCGGAGGCTGGCATGTCGAGGCTGCATTGGCCATTGGCATTCGTCTGCGTCGTATAGGTCTTCTCTCCTGCCTGGTAGACCACGGCAGCCTCGGCGACGGTCTTGCCGGTCAAGTCATCGAGAACCAAACAGTCGATGCGCGCCGTATCCAGTGGAGCAGTTCCCGATTGGGAACCATTGCCATCGTCATCGCCACCGCCGCCACAAGCAGCGAGAAACACGGAAATCACGGCAATACCCATTGCTCGCGAGAAAAGGCCCGGTCGAGTTGACATTTTGCTTGCATCCCTATTTGAGGAACATAACTCTATCGACGGGCGTCCCAAGCAGCCTGCAAACACAAGCTGGCTGACAAAGTGGGTCTAACACTGTCGACGTCCTTTCCACGTTGTCCGAAATTGCCACCAGGCCTAAGCCCACGCAAGCTCGATCGCTATGTGCTCGACCAGTCCACGAGACAGAAGTTTTGCTCTACGGAGGCCGACATTGTAGCTTTCATGGGTCATTCTGATTGCTGCCGAAATCGGTGCGGCCGATCCCCCGATTGAGGGGTGAGACCCTGAGGCCGCATGATGCGGTTACGGACAGCTTGCCGACAAATCTAGACTTCTGCGCTGACATGTGTCATGGCCCAGAGTGTCTCGCTCTTCCGGCTACCGGCGGGCCTGCATGCAGCCCGCGTGAACCGCCGACCGGCGAAGAGCTCAGCACAGGTGCCTCGGTGCGCAGCAGTTGGCTGGCACGGAGGCTGCCGACTTCGATTCCGTTCCAATTTCTCAGGCAGACCTCGCCGAGGGATCGCATCAGTTGAGCCTCGCCGTCGTCCAGTGACACGAAAGCCTCGATCACCGCTGCCATCACCACCTCCGCCGCGCGCGCGTTGTTGCCGTCGTCGATCTTCAACGCCACGCCCAGACCGCGGCCGGGCAGGGCGGCGCAGTACACGCCTTCGGCGCCGACCTTGCAGAATACGCGCTCGCCCAGCCGCTGCATCACCCGCGTGTCGAAGCGGTCGGTGCCGCCGACCATGAACGGGGCCTTCGCCACCGCCTGGCGCAGCCGCTGCGCGGCCCGCGCATGGTCTTCGCTCAGGCCGATGCCGGTGCCCAGCCGCGCGAAGGCCCGCGCCAAGTGCTGCAGCGGAATGCCGAAGGTCGGGATCGAGCAGCCGTCGATGCCCTGCGGCGCGGTCGACAAGTCCCAGCCGGTGGCTGCTTGCAGCGCATGCGTCACCTCGCGCATCACCGGATGGTCCGCGCGCACATAGCCCTTGGCATAGTCGAACAGCGGTCGTTCGCCGGCCATGCGACAGGCCAGGCAGATGAAGCCGGAGTGTTTGCCCGAGCAGTTGTTGTGCAGGGCGGTGGGGGTCTCGCCGCGCGCGGCCATCTCGCGCTGGAAGGCCTCGCGGTAAGGCCAGTGCGTGCCGCATTCCAGCGCCTGCAGATCCACCCCCGCCTTGGCCAGCATGCCGGCCGCGGTGGCCACGTGTGCCGGCTCGCCGTTGTGCGAGGCGCAGGCCAGCGCCAGCTCCTCGTCGCTCAGTTGCAGGGTTTCGGCTGCGCCGCTGGCCACCAGCGGCAGCGCCTGCAGCACCTTGACGGCCGAGCGCGGAAAGATCGGCCGCTGCGTGTCGCCCAACGCCAACACGACGCCGCCGTCGGCATCGACCACCGCCAGCGCGCCGCGGTGCGCGGACTCGACGGCATTGCCGCGCCAGGCTTCTACCAGTACCGGATTCATCGCGCGTGCTCCTGCCATTGGCCAGCGCCGACTGTAATCGGCGCGCACCGACAATCGCCGCGATGAATCCAACCCCCCAGGCTGTCGTGCGCTGCATCGGCGTCGATTTCAGCAGCCGCCCCAGCCGGCGCAAGCCAGTGCTGTGGGCCGAAGGCCAACGCCACGGCGCGGTGCTGCGGCTGGGCCGCGTGGTCGAGCACAGCGACTTCGACAGTCTGGCCCAGGCGCTGCGCGAGCCGGGGCCCTGGGTCGGCGCTTTCGACTTCCCCTTCGGCCTGCCACGCGAGTTGGTCGAGGCGCTGCACTGGCCGCGGCAGTGGCTGGCGCTGATACGCCACTACCAGGCGCTGGGCCGGGCCGAGATCCGCCTGCAGTTCAAGGCCTTCTGCGATGCGCGGCCGGCCGGCGCCAAGTTCGCGCACCGCGCCTGCGACCGCCCGGCCGGATCGAGCCCGTCGATGAAGTGGGTCAACCCGCCCGTGGCGTACATGCTGCACGCCGGCGTGCCGCTGCTCATCGATGCCGGGCTGCACCTGCCGGGACTGCACGATGGCGACAGGAGCCGCGTGGCGCTGGAGGCTTATCCTGGGCTGCTGGCGCGCGAGCTGATCGGCGCGCGTTCCTACAAGGCCGACGATGCGGCGCGGCAGACCGCGACGCGGCTCATCGCGCGCAAGGACATGGTCGCTGCGCTGGAGCAGGGGCGCACGCGGCTGGGGCTGCGGCTGAAGGTGTCGCCGGCCCAGCACGAGCGCCTGGTCGAGGATGCCAGCGGCGACAGCCTGGACGCGGTGCTGTGCCTGATGCAGGCCGCCTGGGCCAGCGAGCGTTCGGGCTACGGCCTGCCGCCCGACATCGACCCGCTGGAGGGCTGGATCGTCAGTGCCTGAAAGTCTTCAGTCGGCTTTGAAGCCGGAGGCCTTGACCACCGGCGCCCAGCGCTCGCTGTCGCGCTTCATCAGCGCGACGAGGTCGGCCTGCGTGCCACCGGTCGGCTCCAGCCCCAGCTTGGCAAAGCGCTCGCGCAACTCGGGCGCGGCCAAGGCACGGTTGATGGCCGCGTTCAGCTGACGCAGCGTGACCTCGGGGGTGCGCGCCGGCGCATAAATCGCAAACCAGCTGCTGCCTTCCACCCCCTTCAGGCCCGACTCGGCGAAGGTCGGCACCTCGGGCAGCAGCGCGGCGCGTTGGGCGCCGGCGCTGGCCAGGATGCGGATCTTGCCGGCGCGCTGCAGTTCGATCTGGTCGACCAGCGTGTCGACGGCCGAACTCACCTGGTTGCCCATCAGCGCCGTCATCAGCGGGCCGCCGCCGTTGTACGGCACGTGGATCAGGTCCAGCCCCGCGTCGCGCCCGATCATCACGCCGAAGAAGTGCGGCAGGCTGCCCGGCCCCGGAGTGCCGAAGTTGGCTTGCGCCGGGTTGGCCTTCCACCAGGTCACCAGCTCGGCCACGGTCCTGGCCGGATGAGCCGCATTCACCGACAGGCCGAACTGGAAGTTGGCCACCGCAGCCACCGGCGCGAAGTCGGCCTGCGGGTCGTAGTTCAGCTTCGAGAACACCAGCGGCGCCAGGATCGGCACGACGATCGGCGTGATCATGATCGTGCTGCCGTCGGCCGGCGCGTTCTTTAGCAGTTCGGCGGCAATGCGCCCGCCGGCACCCGGTTTGTTGTCGACCACCACGTTCTGCTTCAGTTCGTCCTTCATGCGTTCGGCCAGCAGGCGGCCGGCAATGTCGGCCGAGCCGCCTGGCGCAAAGCCAACGAGCAACCGCACCGGTTTGTCCACCTGGGCCATCGCGCTGCCGGCCAGGGTGGCCAGGCTCAGCAGCAGGGCGTTCAACAAGGCGGTCGTGCGCATGTAGGCTCCAGATCGGGTTCGGGGCGGCCATTGTTCATCAAGGCGCCAAGGCCGCGGCTGCGTGTTTGTGCCGAGAGGCCGCCGACAATCGCCCCGGTCTTGACGATGGACAATCCTCACCCGCCCGACACCGCCTTCGATGCCTGGTTCCAGGCGCGGGGCTGGAGCGTCTTCGACTTCCAGCGCCAGGTCTGGGCGGCGATGCGCGAAGGCCGCAGCGGCCTGCTGCACGCCACCACCGGCAGCGGCAAGACCTACGCGGTGTGGCTGGGGGCGCTGCAGCGCGCACAGGTCGTCGAATCTGCGGGAACCGCTCTGCAAGTGCTCTGGCTGACGCCCATGCGCGCGCTGGCCGCCGACACCGCGCGCGCGTTGCAGCAACCGCTGGCCGAGTTGGCGCCGCAGTGGCGGGTGGGCTTGCGCACTGGCGACACGCCGGCGGGCGAACGCACGCGCCAGGACCGGCGGCTTCCGACCGCGCTGGTGACGACGCCGGAATCGCTGACGCTGCTGCTGACACGCGAACGGGCCCGCGAGGATTTCGGCGCGCTGCAGGTGGTGATCGTCGACGAATGGCACGAACTCATCGGCAACAAGCGCGGCGTGCAGGTACAGCTGGCGTTGGCGCGGCTGCGCCTGTGGAACCCGCAGCTCGTGGTGTGGGGCCTGTCGGCCACGCTCGGCAACCTGGACGAGGCGCTGCGCGCGCTGCTCGGCCCGCGCCACTCGGGTGACGCGCAGATGGTGCAGGGCCGGCTGGACAAGCCGCTGCAGGTCGACACGCTGCTGCCGCGCGAGCCGGGGCGCTTTTCCTGGGGCGGGCACCTGGGTGCGCAGATGCTGCAGCCGGTGGTCGACGAGATCGAGCGCTCGTCGACGACACTGATCTTCACCAACGTGCGCTCGCAGGCCGAGACCTGGTACCAGCTGCTGCTGAACGCGCGGCCCGACTGGGCCGGTTGCATCGCGCTGCACCACGGCTCGCTGGACAAGAGCGTGCGCGAGTGGGTCGAGTCCGGCCTGAAGGCCGGCACCTTGCGCGCGGTGGTGGCCACCTCGTCGCTGGACCTGGGCGTGGACTTCCTGCCGGTCGAGCGTGTGCTGCAGATCGGCAGCGCCAAGGGCGTGGCGCGGCTGCTGCAGCGCGCCGGGCGCAGCGGCCACCAGCCGGGCCGCGCCAGCCGCATCACGCTGGTGCCGACGAACACGCTGGAGCTGGTGGAAGCGGTGGCCGCGCGCCGCGCCGCGCTGGCCGGACGGGTGGAAGCGCGCGAGGCCCCCGACGCGCCGCTGGACGTGCTGGTGCAGCACCTGGTGAGCATGGCTCTGGCCGGCGGCTTCGAAGCCGAGGCCCTGTACCGCGAACTGCGTGGCGCCTGGAGCTACCGCAAGCTGACGCGCGACGCCTTCCAGTGGGCACTGGACTTCGTGGTGCGCGGCGGCGACAGCCTGCAGGCCTACCCCGAGTACCAGCGCGTCGTGCTGCAGGATGGCCGCTACCGCGTGGTCAACCGCGGCATCGCGCTGCGCCATCGGCTGCAGGTGGGCACCATCGTCGCCGATGCCTCGATGCAGGTGAAATGGCTTGGCGGCGGCACCCTCGGCACGGTGGAGGAGTCCTTCATCGCGCGGCTGAAGCAGGGCGACTGCTTCGTCTTCGGCGGCCGGGTACTCGAGTACGTGCGCACGCAGGACATGGCGGCCTATGTGCGCAAGGCCACCGGCAAGCGCGGCATCGTGCCGGCCTGGAGCGGCGGGCGCATGCCGCTGTCCAGCGAGCTGGCCGATGCCACGCTGCGCGTGCTCGACGGCTGCGCGCAGGGCGACTGGCTCGACCCCGAGCTGCAGTCGGCGCAGCCGATGCTGCAGGCCCAGTTGCGGCTGTCGAAGCTGCCGACGCCGAAGACGCTGCTGGTCGAGCGCTTCCGTTCGCGCGAGGGGCATCACTTGTTCATCTACCCCTTCGCCGGCCGGCTGGTGCACCTGGGGCTGGCCTCGCTGCTGGCCTGGCGGCTGAGCCGCGGCGCGCCCAACAGCTTCAGCCTCAGTGTCAACGACTACGGCTTCGAGCTGCTTGCCGCCGACGAGCCGGCGCTGGACCGGCTGCACACGCGTGCGCTGTTCGACGACGCGCAACTGCTGGCCGACGTACTGGCCAGCCTGAACAGCGGCGAGCTGGCGCAGCGGCGCTTTCGCGAGATCGCGCGCGTGGCCGGGCTGGTGTTCAGCGGCTACCCCGGTGCGCCGAAGAGCACGCGGCAGCTGCAGGCCTCGTCGAGCCTGTTCTTCGAGGTCTTTCGCAAGTACGACCCGGGCAACCGCCTGCTCGGCCAGGCCGAGGCCGAGGTGCTGTCGCAGGAGCTGCAGATTTCCAGGCTGCGCGCGGCGCTCAAGCGCATGCGCAAGCTGCGCCTGGACTTCGTCGAGCTGGCCGCGCCCAGCCCCTTCAGCCTGCCGCTGATAGTGGAGCGCTTCCGCGAGCAACTGACGACCGAGAAGCTGGCCGACAGGCTGGCTCGCATCCTGAAGGATGCCGAGGCGGCGCTGCAGGAGCCGCAGACTCGGGCAAGGCGCCGGCGCAACTCCGCGGTCTGATCGCGATGGCGGACCAGAGCTTCCCAGCGTGGACCCGCTCCGCTGAATCCGCGCTGCCGCCTGACCCATCCATGGCTCGCCATGGGGAGGTACGCACTCACCATTTGTGGCTCAACACGGTGCGGGCGAGGGAAAGGTCACGCCCGCGCAAGGATCTGCTGTCGCAGAATGCCGGCATGAAGCTCCTTTGGATGGCATTGATGTGCCTGTGCGGACTGGGTCCGAGCCTGGCCGCCGGCCCGGCAACGAACGCGCTGCAAGGCACGGTCGTGCGCGTCAGTGACGGCGACAGCCTGTGGCTGGAGCCTTCGCCGCCGGGCGCGCCGGTGGAATTGCGGCTGCAGGACATCGACGCACCGGAGATCTGCCAGCCCTGGGGCCCCGAGGCCAAGCGCGCCTTGCAGGACCTGGTGCTCAACAAGGCGGTCAGCGTGCGCGTCAGCGGCCGCGACACGCACGGCCGCACCCTCGGCACGCTGTACCTGGACACGCTCAACGTCAACAAGACGCTGGTGCAGGAGGGCCATGCCTGGAGCAACCGCTACAAGTACGACCGCGGCCCCTACGTGGCCGAGGAGCGCATGGCCAAGGCACTGTCGCGCGGCTTCAATGGTGACGCCGGCGCGGTGATGCCCCGGGACTTCCGCCGCGACCACGGCCCTTGCCAGGGCAGCGATGCGCCCAAGGCGGCGTCTCCCACCCCACCTGCCGCACCGAGCATCGCGCCGAAGCCCGTGGCGCTGCCTTCACCGGCCGCCACCGCCGCTTACCGCTGCGACGGCCGCACCCATTGCTCGCAAATGCACTCGTGCGCGGAAGCCACCTGGTTCCTGAAGCACTGCCCCGGTGTCAAGATGGACGGCAACCACGACGGCGTGCCCTGCGAACGGCAGTGGTGCCGGCCGTAGCGGAGAGTCGGTTCAAGGCGCGGTAGGCATCCACCGGCCGGTGACCGGAAGCGCCTCCGCGTCGCCGGGCCACGGCGGCAGCGTCACCGCCACGGCGCGCAGCGCCTCGCCACCCAGGCAGCGGAACTGGAAGTCGGTGCCCAGCGGGAGGCTCAGACACAGACCCGGCTGCAGGCTGACCACCGCCTCGCCGACGGCATCGTGGCGCCACATCTCGCCTTCACCCGCCAGCACGTACCACAGCTCCTCGACGCTGCGGTGACGCATCGGCGTCGACACCTGGCCCGGTGCGAGCTCGAATATCGCCATGCTGCCGCGCTGCAGCGCCAGCAGCACGTGCACGCGCGCCGTCGGGTGCGGTCACCTCGAGCGCCTGGCTCGCGTGCAGCGTGCCGAAGCGCGCGTCCTCAGGCATGGCAGACACAAGCAGGCGCGCCGGCAGCCCCGGCCTGCGGGCCGTAGCGCATGCCGCTGGGGCAGTACCCGGCAGCGAGCTGCACCTTGCGCGCCGTGTCGTCACCGGCCACCACGGCGACGCAGGCCAGCATCATGTCGATGCCCGCCGACGCGCCGGCCGAGGTCCAGAACTTGCCATCGCGAACGTGGCGCTGTTCCAGCACCTGCCCGTCGCCCAGCTCGCGCAGCTGCGGCAGCAAGGCCCAGTGCGTGGTGGCCTGGCAACCATCAGCAGCCCGGCTGCATGCAGCGCGAAGGCGCCGCTGCACACCAACATCAGCATCGCGCACTGCACCGGCGCGCGCGTCTGGGCGACCAGCCGGTTGTTCGCGGGGGCCCGCCGGCAAACAGGCTACAGATGCGAGGCATTTCCCAGGGGTCGACGAGGTCGAGCCCCTCGACGCCGTCGACGAGCAGGATGCCGCAGGTCTGGGCAATGGGATTCATCGTCGTGCCCGGGTCGCTGCGCGCATGCTAGCGGGTGGCCGCTGCGTTCAGGCTGTCCAGAAAGGCCAGCAGATCCTCGGTCTCGGCCTCGCTCAGGCGCAGCGACACCAGGATGGCTTCACCGTCGGCATGCAGCCGGTTCTCGTCCAGCTCGGAGTAGTGGCGCAGCACCTCGCGCAGCGTCTTCAGGCTGCCGTTGTGCATGTACGGCGCGGTACGCGCCAGGTTGCGCAGGCTGGGCACCTTGAATTCGCCGAAATGGCGGTGCTCCAGCAGGACATGGCGTGTGGGGGTGGCGCTGCTGCGCGAGGCATCGTCGTTGAAGGGACCGAGCAGGTTGTAGCGGCTGCGCTGCAGCACCTGGATGCCGCCGTGTCGACCGGGGTCCACCTGGCCGCGGCCGATGAAGAAGGGCACGCCGATATCGCTGAACTCGCCGTTGCTGAAGGTGGGCCCGCTGTGGCAGACGTAACAGCGACCGCGACCGAGAAACAGCGCCAGCCCGCGCTGCGCGGCGGCCGGGTAGGCGGCTGCGGCCTGGCGATCGCCGCGCGCCACCGCGTCGCGGAACTCATCGAAGGGCGTGCGCGGCGAGACCAGCGTCTCTTGGTAGGCGGCCAGGGCCTTGGCCACGTCGACGGCGACAGCTTCATCGTCGGCGCCGGGGTCCTGTCCGAAGGCGCGGCGGTAGCCGTCGCGCAGCCCCGGGTCGCCGCGCACGGTGCGCGCCACCTGGGCCAGGCTGCTGCCCATCTCGCGGGCATCGAGCAGCGGACGCAGGCTCTGCGCCCACAGGTTGTCGTTGGCGCCGTCCCAGCTCAACCAGCGCTGCTGGCCGACGTTGTCCAGTCCGAGCGTGTTGCGCGTGCCGGGCTGCAGGCCGACGGACCGCGGCAGCCCGTCGCTGAAACCGCGTGCCGGCTGGTGGCAGCTGGCACAGGCCAGGCTTCCGTCGCGCGACAGGCGCGTGTCGTGGAACAGCGCGGCGCCATAGCCGATGGCCGCCGGCCGTGCCGACGCTCGGTTTGACGGGTCGTGCACCGGCGGCGGCGGCCACGGGCCATGCGCCAGCAGGCGCGGCAGGTCCTCGTTGCTCAGTGGCGAAACCAGCGGCTGGGCCAGCGCGGCGCCCATCAGCAGCGCCACCAGCGCAGCCCCGAGCCGACGGCGCCGCGTCACCCGACCTGCAGCGACTGTGACAGCCGCCTTGACGCCGCGCCTGGGCTGCGCAGCTCGAAGCTCAGCTCCCAGCGCCCGGGCATGTGGAACATCAGGCCTTCGGCGCGGTACTGACCCGGGCCACGCGGCGCCACGCTGGGCCGGTAGTTCATGCCGTGCTTGTGCTCGGGCATCTGCGCATCGACGCGCACTTCGCCGGGCAGTGGCGCCGCGCCACGCGGGCACAGCGCAAAGTCGATGCTGAAATGCCGGCCCACCGGCACCGGCTCGGGCATCAGCTTGTAGACCAGCAGGAACTGCGCATCCTCAATGCGCCGCGTGCCGCTGCCGAGGCTGTCGCCGCAGGCCAGCGCCGGGCCGGCGGCCAAAGCCACCAGCAGCGCGAGCGCCGCCTGCCCAGTCATTGCGAGCTGCCCGCCTTCCAGAACGAGAACAACGCCTGCGCATTGCGCCAGGCAATGCGTTCGGCCAGCGGCAGCGGCAGGTCGGCCAGCCAGGCGCGCGTCCAGTTGGCGTGCTCGATGACGTAGTGCCAGCGCTCCGGGGTGAAGGTGTCAGTGCCGACCATGAAGCGATCGGGGAATTCGGTGAACAGCGCGCGCCATTCGGCCGACACCTTGCCGGCGCTGCCATGCTCGCTGCGGAACGCCAGGTCGCACCACAGGTTCTTGTGCTTGCGCAGCAGCTCGGCCACCTTCTCCGGCCGGTCGAAGCCGGAATGCGCCCACAGCACGCGCGCCTGCGGGTCTTGCTGGAACAGCCGCTCGATCGCGTCGGCATCGGAATGCGCATGCAGTACCAGCTGGTGCTGCCGGGCCAGTGCCACCATGGCCCGCGGCACCGGCAGTTCGGCATCGGCGCCGTAAAGATGGAACTCGCCCACCGCGGCATAACGCGCGTTGCGCAGCCGCTCCTCGAGGAAGGCGACGACGCTGTCGTCGCGTACCCAGCTGCCGATTTCGCCGCGCGAGCGGTAGGGCCGCAGCGACGGCACGATCAGGTCCGGCGCCTCGGCCACCAGCCGCTGCGTACCGCCGTCACCCGAGCTCGACACCAGCGCGCGCTTCAGCCCGGCCTTGCGCAGCAGAGCCACCGCATCCTTCGGTGGCAGGTTGTCCCAGGCATCGTGGCTGTAGTGCACATGGGCGTCGAAGATCGGCAGCTCGGCCGCCTGCAGCGGCGGTGCCAGCAGGGCCAGAAAGGCGACAAGACCGAACAGGGGGTTGCGCATCGCGAGGGCTCCGTGGGGTCGGCAAGGCCGCAACGATGCCACGGAATCGGTGGCCCCTGCAGCGGGCCGCAAATCAGCCGTCGCAGCTGTCGCGCACCCACTCGGCATAGGCCGCGTCCGCCCGTGCCGTGGCGATGGCATGAATCGCCGGCAGCTCGTAGGGGTGGCGTTCGCGCAGTGCAGCCTCCAGCCGCGCGTAGATGCACGCCCGCGTCTTGAGCAGCAGACGGAACTCGGCCTCCTGCTCCACCGCACCCTTCCAGCGGTAGACGCTGTCGATGGCGCTGATCTGCGCGCAGGCCGCCAGCCGGCGCTCGACCATCTCGCGGCCCAGCGCCAGCGCCTGCTCGCGCGTGGCCACGGTGGTCAGCACCAGCAGCGGCAGGGAGTCGTCGTCGCGGTGGCCCATGGCACAGCGCTCAACGCAGTGAGACGACCGGCCAGCCGCGTGCGGCCGCCTCGGCGGCCAGGCGCACGTCCGGGTCGACCACCACCGCGTGTCGCACGGCGCCGAGCAGGGGCAGGTCGTTGATCGAATCGCTGTACAGCGTGCTCTCGACCTCCGTCAGCTCCAGCTGCTGGCTCGACAGCCAGTCGTGCAGGCGCTGCACCTTGCCTTCGCGCATGTTGAGCACGCCCAGGCTGCGGCCGGTGAAGCGGCCGTCGGGTCCGGTCTCGCATTCGGTGGCGATGAGCTGCGCGATGCCCAGGTGCACGGCGGTCAGCTCGCTCAGGAAACGGCAGGTGGCGGTGGTCAGCAGCACCAGGTCGCCGGCGTCGCGGTGCCGCGCCACCAGCTCCATGGCCGCGTCGGTGATGCGCGGCACGACGCGGCCGTCGATGTAGCCGCGGCGCAGCGCTTGCCATTCATCCGCGCTGCGCCCGGCCAGCGTGCTGATGTAGAAGTCGCAGAAGGCCTGTGCGCTGACATGGCCCGCCGCATAGTCGCGTGCCATGTCGCGGTTGAGCGTTTCGAAGGGCTCGCGCGGCAGCACGCCGCGGTCGATCAGGAACTCGCACCACAGTTGGTCGCTGTCGCCGTCGAGCAGCGTGTGGTCCAGGTCGAAGAGGGTCAGCCGCATCAAGGGTGACGGAGGTGCCAGGCCTTGGGCCGCGTGAAGGCCTGGATGCCGTGGGTCGACAGCGTCAGGCCCACGCCCGAATCGCCATGGCCCGACCAGGGCAGCCGCGGGCTGACGCGGTCGCAGCAGTTCCAGTAGACGCTGCCGGCATTGACCTGGGCCAGCAACTCGCGTGCCCTGGCTTCGTCGCGGGTGTAGACGCCGGCCGTCAGGCCGTAGCGGGTGTCGTTCATCAGCGCCACGGCTTCGGCATCGCCGGCCACTTTCTGGATGCCGATGATCGGACCGAAGCTTTCTTCGCGCATCAGGTCCATCGTGTGGTCGACACCGCTGAACACGGTGGGCTCGAACCAGTTGCCCGGGCCGGGCCGGACATGGCCGCCGGTGAGCAGTGTGGCGCCCTTTGAAAGCGCGTCCTCGACCTGGGCCTGCAACACCGCCAACTGCGGCGCGCGGGTGATGGCGCCGATGTAGGTGGCCTCGTCCAGCGGGTCGCCCTGGCGCATGGCCTTGACGGTGGCAACGAAGTGTTCGACGAAGGCGTCGTGCAGGCTCTCGTGCACGTAGATGCGCTCCACCGAGCAGCAGCTCTGGCCGGTGTTGTACATGGCGCCATCGGCCAGGCTCTCGGCAGCGGCCAGCGGGTCGGCATCGGCGCGCACGTAAGTCGGGTCCTTGCCGCCGAGCTCGAGCTGCAGCTTCAGCAGTTTGGGCGCCACCGCCTGCGCGATGCGCAGGCCGGTGGCATGGCTGCCGGTGAAGAACACGCCGTCCAGCCGCTGCGCGAGCAGCGCCGCGCCCACGTCGCCGGCGCC
>JAGTRL010000201.1 GCA_018261815.1 Pseudomonadota bacterium | reverse complement strand
CTGATCGCGGTGTTCCTGCCCACCGCCTTCATGAGCGGCGTGCCGGGCAAGTTCTTCGTGCAGTTCGGCTGGACGGCGGCGATCGCGGTGTTCTTCTCGCTGGTGGTGGCGCGCATGCTGACGCCGATGATGTCGGCCTACCTCCTGCACAAGCCGAAGAAGGAGCATCACGAACCGGGCTGGCTGTCACGCTACATGGGCTGGGCCCGCTGGTGCCTGAAGCACCGTGTCAAGACGACGCTGGCCGCCAGCGTCTTTCTGGTCGGCTCGTTCATGCTGGTGCCGCTGCTGCCCACCGGGTTCATCCCGCCGGACGATCTGTCGCAGACGCAGGTGACGATCTCGCTGCCGCCGGGCAGCACCTTCGCGCAGACCTTCGCCGCGGCCGAGAAGGCGCGCGAGTTGGTGCAGCGCAACCCGCACGTCAAGCTGGTCTACACCGCCATCGGCGGCGGCAGCGCCGGCGGCGACCCCTTCGCGCCGCAGGGTGCGGCCGAGGTGCGCAAGGCCACGTTGACCATCAACATGACGCCGCGCCAGGAACGCGGGGGCTTGAGCAAGCAGGCCATTGAATCGCAGCTGCGCGTGGCGCTGGAAGCGCTGCCCGGAGCGCGTGTCAAGGTCGGCCTCGGCGGCTCGTCGGAGAAATACGTGCTGGTGCTGGCCGGCGAGGACGGCCGCGTGCTGGCCGAGCACGCACGCCAGGTCGAGCGCGAACTGCGCACCATTCCGGGCATCGGCAACATCAGCTCCACCTCCAGCCTGGTGCGCCCGGAGCTGATCGTGCGCCCCGACTTCGCCAAGGCCGCCGACCTGGGCGTCACGTCCGCCGCCATTGCCGACACGCTGCGCATTGCCACCGCCGGCGACTACGACCAGAGCCTGGCCAAGCTGAACCTGTCGCAGCGCCAGGTGCCGGTGGTGGTGAAGTTGAAGGCCGATGCACGCACCGACCTGGAGCTGCTGTCGCGCCTGGCCGTGCCCGGCGCGCGCGGCCCGGTCAGCCTGGGCAACGTGGTCGACCTGTCGCTGGACAGCGGCCCAGCGCAGATCGACCGCTACGACCGCCAGCGCAACATCAACTTCGAGATCGAGCTGAACCAGCAGCCGCTGGGCGAGGTCGAGCAGGCCGCACTGGCGCTGCCCAGCCTGAAGAACCTGCCGCCGGGCGTGATCCAGACCACCGTCGGCGATGCCGAGGCCATGGCCGAGTTGTTCTCCAGCTTCGGCCTGGCCATGCTGACCGGCGTGCTGTGCATCTACATCGTGCTGGTGCTGCTGTTCAAGGACTTCGTGCAGCCGGTGACGATCCTGGCGGCGCTGGTGCTGTCGATCCCCGGCGCCTTCCTGGCGCTGTTCGTCACGCACACGGCCATCTCGATGCCGTCGATGATCGGCCTGATCATGCTGATGGGCATTGCCACGAAGAACTCGATCCTGCTGGTGGAGTACGCCATCATGGCGCGGCGCGAACACGGCATGACGCGCATGGAAGCACTGCTCGACGCCTGCCACAAGCGCGCGCGGCCGATCGTCATGACCACCATCGCCATGGGCGCGGGCATGCTGCCGATCGCCCTCGGCCTGGGCGTGGATCCGAGCTTCCGCTCGCCGATGGCCATCGTCGTCATCGGCGGGCTCATCACCTCCACCTTCCTGAGCCTGCTGGTGATCCCGGTGGTCTTCACCTATGTGGACGATGCGGTACTGAAGATCAACAGCTGGCTGCACCGCAAGCGCCCAGCCCAACCCGCCGCCGCCGGCGCGGCGCCCGGCCCGGCCGACATGCACTGAAGGACGCCCTCGATGCGACACCGCCCCCCTTCTCCGGCCCTGCCCGGGCTGCGCGCTGCGCCGCTGCTGCTGGCGCTGTGCGCCGCGCTGCTGGCCGTGCCGGCACGCAGCCAGGAGACCGCGAGCGCGACCACGCCGGCGCCCACGGCCAGCGCCGGGTACAGCACCCGCGACTACGAGTGGCAGGACGCGGCACGCCAGCGCCAGGTGCCGGTGCGGCTGTACCTGCCCGATGCGGCCCGTCCCGACCAGCCGGTGCCGCTGGTGGTGTTCTCGCACGGCATCGGCGGCTCGCGCGCCGGCTACAGCTACCTGGGCCGCTACTGGGCCACCCAGGGTTTTGCCAGCCTGCACCTGCAGCACGTGGGCAGCGACCGAAATTTGTGGCTCGGCAACCCCTTCGAGCTGGTGGCGCGGCTGCAGGGTGCGGCACAGGAGGCCGAAGCGGTGGCCCGCGTGCGCGACCTGAGCTTCGCGCTCGACCAGTTGCTGAGCAGCGAGCTGGCGCCACGCCTGGACGGCCAGCGCATCGTCGCGGCCGGCCATTCCTACGGCGCCAACACCACCTTGCTGGCGGCCGGCGCCACGGTGCAGCGCAACGGCACGCTGCTGGAGCTGCGCGACCCACGCATCAAGGCGGTGATCGTGCTGTCGGCCCCGCCCTTCTACGGCGAGGCCTCGCCGCAGCAGATCCTGGGGCCGGTGCGCGTACCCAGCCTGCATGTCACCGCCACCGACGACGTCATCCGCATCCCCGGCTACTACTCCGGCGCCGACGACCGCGTGGCGGTGTTCGACGCCACCGGCAGCGCGCGCAAGACGCTGGCGGTGTTCAACGGCGGCTCGCACAGCATGTTCACCGACCGCGCCGGCACCGGCGGCGTGCAGCTGAACCTGCAGGTCAAGGCGGCCACGCGCGTGCTGTCGCTGGCCTTCCTGAACAGCGTCTTCAAGGGCGACGAGGCCGCGCTGGCCGCGTGGCCAGGACAGTTTGCCGGCATCCTTGCGCGTTTCACCCGGAGCAACCCATGAGCCTCGAGTGCATCGAGATGCAGAGCGGGGACGCGCCCGGCGCCAGCCTGATCGTGCTGCACGGCCTGGGCGCCGACGGCCACGACTTCGTGCCCATCGCCCAGGAGCTGGACCTGCGGGCGGTGAGTGGGGCACGTTTCGTCTTTCCGCATGCGCCGATGCGCCCGGTGACGATGAATGGCGGCTACGTCATGCGCGCCTGGTACGACATCGCCGGCACGCCGCAGGCGCGGCGCGAGGACGAGGCCGGGCTGCGCGAATCCCAGGCGCTGATCGAGGCGCTGATCGAGCGCGAGCGCCAGCGCGGCGTGCCGGCCTCGCGCATCGTGCTGATGGGCTTCTCGCAGGGTTGCGCGATGACGCTGCTGACCGGGCTGCGCCATGCCGAACGGCTGGCCGGCCTGGTGGGCCTGTCGGGCTACCTGCCGCTGGCCGCCAGCACCGCGGCCGAGCGCTCGGCGGCCAATGCCGATGTGCCGATCTTCCTGGCCCACGGCCGCGAGGACCCGATGATCGCCATCGACCGCGCGTTGACCTCGCGCGATGCGCTGGTCGCGATGGGCTACCCGGTCGAGTGGCACGAGTACGCGATGCCGCATTCGGTGTGCATGGACGAGATCGTCGACCTGAACCGCTGGCTGCTGCGCGTGCTGGCCTGAGGTTTGCTGGGTGGACAATCCCGCACAAGCCCCCCAACGGAACCCGACCATGAGCGAAATCCCCACCCTCGAGGCCACGCCCCAGGCGCATGTGCACCTGATTGGCGGCGAAAAGGGCGGCGTCGGCAAGTCGCTGGTGTCACGGCTGCTGGCGCAGTACTTCATCGACCACGACATTCCCTTCCTGGGCTTCGACACCGACCGCTCGCACGGTTCGCTGATGCGCTTCTACGCCGGTTATGCCTCGCCCGTGCTGGTCGACCGCTACGAGGCGCTGGACACGATCATCGAATCCAGCATCGACCAGCCGGGCCGGCGCGTGCTGGTCGACCTGGCGGCGCAGACCCACGATCCGTTGTCCAGGTGGATGGACGAATCCGGCGTGCTCGACCTGGCCGACGTCTCCGGCCTGGCCATCCACTACTGGCACGTGATGGATTCCGGCCGCGATTCGGTGGACCTGCTGAAGAAGCTGCTCGACCGCTTCGGCCACCGCCTGCGCTACGTGCTGGTGCGCAACCAGCTGCGCGGCGACGACTTCAGCCAGCTGGAGCAGTCCGGCGAGCTGGAACGCGCGCTCGGCCTGGACGCCAAGGTGGTGAACATCAAGCGACTGCACGACGCCGTGGTACAGAAGATCGACGCCGCCAACAGCAGCTTCTGGGCGGCCAAGAACGCCGCCAACGGCAACGGCGCCAAGCTCGGGCTGATGGAGCGCCAGCGACTGAAGCTGTGGCTCAACCACGCCTTCGGCGAGATCGAGGCGGCGGGCGTCTGAACCCGGGGCCGCCTCGCGGCCCGTGAATAAGTCACAGGCGCGCGGCCGCAGATTCACAACCTGCGACGCAGGTGGATCCCTACTCTTTGTGTGCCGAGGCCGGCCCGTCCGCCGACCCTCGACACACGTAGGGGTATTCACCATGCTGGACATGCACACCCAGGCCCTGGGCCTGAAGCCGATCCTCTGGGACTCTCAAAGGCTGGCGGGAACGCCGCCGGGGACCCCTCTGGACCCGGACTTGCCGCCGCTGGCGCGCTGGTACGAGCTGATGCTGGACGAAATCGACTACGGCGTGCTGCTGCTCGGCAGCGACGCGCAGGTGCTGCACCTCAACCATGCGGCGCGCTGCGAACTCGATGCCCAGCACCCGCTGCAGCTGCTGGGGCGGCAGCTGCGCGCACGGGATGCGGCCGACGTGGTGCGCCTGCACGACGCGCTGCAGGCGGCCACGCAGCGCGGCTTGCGCCGGCTGCTGATGCTGGGCCAGAACGGGCACCGCGTGGCGGTGGCGGTGGTGCCGTTGCGCACCGACGGTCCCGATGGCCAGGCCGCGACGCAGCTGTCGATGGGCAAGCGCCAGATGTGCGGAGGCTTGGGCGTGCACTGGTTCGCCCGCAGCCACGACCTGACCTTGGCCGAAACCCGGGTGCTCGAGGCGTTGAGCGAAGGCCTGCAGCCGATCGACATCGCCACGCGCCACGGCGTCGGCATCTCCACCATCCGTTCGCAGATCGGCAGCATCCGCTCGAAGACGCGCTCCGACAGCATCGGCGCGCTGGTGCGGCAGGTGGCGGTGTTGCCGCCGCTGGTCGGTGCGCTGCGCGGCCAGGGCGAGGGCAGCGCACTGCAGGCGGCCTGACGCTGGGGCGGCGCCGATGCGCGCCGCCGGCAGGGCATGGCACCATGCGGGGCCATGTCGAACCCGCCGCCGCCCGCCGAACTCGCACACCTGCCGGCGCTGAGCGAAGCGCTGCGCGCGCTGGCCCGCCGCGGCGAGGTGCGGCGCTATCGCAAGAACACCCTGCTGATCGAGGAAGGCGACCATGGCGACACGCTGTACCTGATCCTGGCCGGCCGGCTGCGCAGCTATGCCAGCGGCGACAAGGGCCGCGAGATCACCTACGGCGTCTACGGCCCCGGCGAATACCTGGGCGAGATGAGCCTGGACGGCGGCCCGCGCTCGGCCAACGTCATCACGCTCGAGGCCAGCAGCTGCGTGGTGATCACGCGCACGACGCTGGAGCGGCACATTGCCGAGCATCCGGAGTTTGCCTTCGAGCTGATCGCCAAGGTCATCCGCCGGGCCCGCGCGGCCACGCTGAGCGCCAAGCAGCTGGCGCTGAACGATGTCTATGGGCGGCTGGTGTTGCTGCTGAATTCACTTGCCGTGGCGCAGGCCGACGGCACGCCCGTGGTCGGCGAGAAGCTGACGCAGCAGGAGATGGCCCATCGCCTGGGCTGTTCGCGCGAGATGATCAGCCGGCTGTTGAAGGACCTGGCGGCGGGTGGCTACGTGCGCCTGGCCGAGCACCGCTTGTGGCTGCTGCGGCCGCTGCCGGCGCGCTGGTGAGCGGACTTCAGCGTACCGGCAGGCGCCCGAGGCCTTCGCGTTCGGGGTCCGGCAGACCTGGCTTGGCGCCCGGTGGCGGCGCCGACAATCGTTCGGCCAGGCGCCGCAGCATGTCTTCGGTATCCAGCCCCCCTCGCAACGCCGCGCCGACCTCGTTGAGTATCTGAGCGACCTGGCGCGCGACCTGTGGTGCCGCGACACTGGTGCCGTTCATGCGCACGCGGTCAGCGGCGCCTGTGCCGGCCGCAAGCAGGCCATGCAAGGTCGGGCTTTCATCGCCGCGCGCCAGCAGCGACGGCCCCAGCCTTGCAGGGCGGCGCGTCGGTCCGCCGCCCGAGTAGCGCGCCACTTTGTTGCTCTGCCCGACATAGGCGCCGGCCACGAGGGTCCTAGCGCCGGTCGCGATGGAGTTGAACGCGCCTCTTCGCTTGACATAAGCCTGGGCGCTGTCGGCCGCCGGTTCCGGGCGCTGGCCTGCGGCTTCATATTTCGGGTCGACGAAGTACGACTGGCGGCCCCGCGTCGGATGACCGAAGGGCGTGTCGTCGCGTTCGATCCAGGCATGGATCTCACCGAGATCGGCTTGCCCGTCGTGTCTGAGCTCGACCGTCCAGACCCCTGCGGCTGCGGTCGGCACGCTTGGATCCGTCGAGACCGTGGGCGCCAGGGCGACCAGGATCATGGTGCCGTTGTCGGGGCTGTCGGACACCCGGTCGAGATAGATCACGCCACAGCCACCGTGCAGCGCACCCTGTGCCGGCGCTGCGAGCATTTCGCCCTTCACGCAGCGGACGCGGCAGGTTCCGCCTGGATCACGGAGCTTCACCTCGACTGCGGCGGCCTCAGGCAACCAGATTTCGAGCCAGCTGGGCGTGGCGTCGTCGGGCAGCAGCTTCCAGCGCAGTCTGGCCGTCTTCCTCGACTTGTTCAGCTTGACCACGGCATGGCAGCGCGCCTCGCGGCTGTTGCCGGCGGGGACGACCACCCACAGCCGGCCCTGTCGCAGTGCCACCAACTCGTCGATGGCCTGCTCGAGGATCGTTTGCCCGTCGTGCGGCCCGGCCATCGTGCCGTAACTCAGGTTGACCACCACCGACGCCTCGGGCCCGGCACGCTCGACGATGTAGTGCAGTGCGTCGAGCACCTGCATCTTCAGCGCGCTGCCCGAGGTGTCCGCCACGCCACGCCGCGGCAGGTGCACGGCGACGATGTCGGGCAAGGCTTCCTCGTCAGGCACCGCGTTGCCCCCTGCAGCCAGGTCGGCGACATGGGTGCCGTGGGTCCAGCGGCGCAGGACTGGCGGATAGGTGTCACGCAGCGCCACGCCCTCGCGCGCGCAGGCGTGCGTGTCGAGTTCGTAGCCATAGGGAAAATCGGCGCAGGTCTGCCAATTCGAGGCGACGGTGCAAGCGGGCCGCGCGGCGTCCTGGCTCCAGACATGGCGCACGCGCGATCCGCCTTCCGCGTCGCGAAAGCGCGGGTGCGCATAGGCCACGAAATCATCGATCAGGCCGATCACCACCTTGGTACGGCACTTCGACGCGGGTGCTTCCCTTGCCGGCCCGCGATGGCGGGCCACCGCCATGCCGAGCTTGAGCCGCTTGACTCGCGTTTCCAGCGTCGCCAGCGCGTCCGGGTCAATCAGCGCGGTGCAGTAGCGGATGGATTTCGGGTCGACGACGCTGAGTTGCCCATAGTGCTCCGCAATTTCGACTCCCGGCAGTGCCTCATGCACCAGGTCGCCAACACTGCCAAGGCATTCGATCGCCACCGCCAGTTGCCCGGTCCCGGGCTCGCGCAGGACGTGGCGCCAACCCGTGTGCTTGGCCCAGTACAGGTACGGGTCGCGGGCCGGAGCCTGCTCAGGCATGGGGCCACTCGGCACGGGCCTGGTCCCAAAGCCAGCTCAGCGCGCTGGGTGCCGCGCCTTCCGGCACGGGCGGCGGACCGCTCACGACCTCGCCTTTGACTACTTCGTGTTCCGGCAGGAAGTCGAGC
>JAGTRL010000200.1 GCA_018261815.1 Pseudomonadota bacterium | reverse complement strand
GAGCCTTCCTCGAACAGGATCAGGTCGTAGGCCACGTAGGCGAAGTACTCGCCGGGACGGCCAGGCACCGGCTCGACCTTGTAGGCCTTGGCGCGGTAGCTGTCGCAGGCCGTCAGCCGGTCGGTCCAGACCACCGTCCAGGTGGCGGTGCTGGATTCGCCGGCTACCGCGGCGGCGGCCTCCACCGGGTCCACCCCCTCCTGCGGCGTGATGCGGAACAAGCACAGCGTGTCGGTCTCCTTGATCACATAGTCGGGCTGCCAGTAGCCCATCTGCCGGTACTTGAGCACGCCGGCGGAATAGCGCTTCTTGGCATCACCGGTGATGTCGGTGGACTCGGTCAGGAGTCCGCTGTCTACGGGCTTGTTCATGCGTTTCCTTGCTGCGGCGTACCGCGATTGACCTGGGGGTGCGGGCACTGTATGTTCGAGATCAGTTAAAGGAAAGTCAGACATTCTTTCCAATCAGATAAGGGAATGCTTAACAATGAATGTGAGCTTCCGGCAACTGCGGGTGTTTACGGAGGTGGCGCAGCACGGCAGCATGGCCCGCGCCGCCGAGGCGCTGCACCTGACGCCGCCGGCGGTGTCGATGCAGATCAAGGAGCTGGAGGCGCAGGTCGGCCTGCCGCTGTTCGACCGCGCCGGACGCAAGGTGTCGCTGTCCACCGCCGGCGAATACTTCCTGGTGCACACGCGGCGCATGCTGGCGGCGCTGAAGGATGCCGACGACGCCATGGCGCGCCTGAAGCGCCTGGAGCACGGCCTGCTGACCATCGGCCTGGTCAGCACCGCCAAGTACTTCGTGCCGCAGCTGCTGGCCCGCTTCCACGAGGAGCACCCGGGCGTGGACGTGCGGTTGCGCGTGGTCGGCAACCGCAGCGAGCTGGTGGAGCTGATGCAAAGCGGCGAGGTCGACCTGTCGGTGATGGGCCGCGCGCCGAAGGAGATCCACACGCGCTCGGAATCCTTTGCCGCACACCCTCTGGTCTTCGTCGCGCCACCGGGCCATCCGCTGCTGCGAGGCGGCCCGCACGCGGTGAGCGAGCTGGCGCCCTACCCGATCATCGCGCGCGAGCACGGCTCGGGCACGCGCACGGCGATGGAGAAGTTCTTCGCCGAGCACCGCTTCGACAAGCGCATTGCGATGGAGATGTCGAGCAACGAGACCATCAAGCAGGCGGTAATGGCCGGCCTGGGCCTGAGCTTCCTGTCACTGCACACCATGGGCCTGGAGCTGCGCAGCGGGCTGCTGCAGCTGCTGGACATCGATGATGCGCCGGTGATGCGCATGTGGAACATCGTGCACCTGAGCTCGAAGCTGCTGTCGCCGGCCGCCGAGGCTTTCCGCTACTTCATGCTCGAACAGGGCGAGGCCCACCTGCTGGCACACGACACGCCGCTGCTCGGCCCCAGCCGCGGCTGAAGCCTACTTGCGCGACTTGCGCGCGGCGGGCGTCTTCTTCGCCGCCGCGCTGCCGGCATCGAGCAGCTTGTCGAGGTTGCGCTCGATCTCGGTCTCGATGGTGCGGCTGAAGGCGCCGAGCAGGAAGCCGAGCTTGGCACTCAGGTCGAAGTGGTCGGCCGCCACGATCAGCGTGCCCTTGACGCCGGAACGGGTGAATTCGATCGTGTCGCTGAAATCGCCTTCGATCACGGTGCACTGCTTCTTCTCCACGTCCTCGGCCCATTGCCAGGCCACCTTGCGTGCCTTGGGCAGGCCGAGCGCGTGCTCGCGATGAATGCGAATGTCCGCCACGAGGTCTCCTTGCAGGGTCTAGGGAACGGCGCGTAGTGTGGCGTGGCGCTGCGCCTTCGGCAAGGCGCCGATCTCCGCCACGCGGGCATAGAAGCGCTCGAAGTCGTTGCCCTGCTGCACGAACAGGCGCTCGAAATCGCCGGCCAATTCCGTGTAGGCCGCCAGCACGCCCAGCGAGGCATTGTTGACGTGGGCGAACCACGGGTCGTAGCCGGCAAAGCCGCCCCAGCGCTGCTGCTTCGTCTGCACGTAGTCGGCGCGCAGTTGCGCCAGCAGCTCGGACTTGGCGGCGAGCTTGGCCTCATCGCTGCGGTCGCTGGCATACAGGCCTTCGAGCTGGTCGCGCCAGCGCGCCGTCAGCTCGCGGAAGTCCTGGCGGCGTTGCTGACCTTCGCGATATTGGGTACGCACCGCATCGCTGCCATGCTGCTCCAGCCACAGCCGCGTGCCGATGCGTTCCACCGCGGTGGCGAAGGACTCGTTGAACATGGTGTCGTCGGCGACATAGAGCTTCTGGTGCGCCAGTTCGTGAAAGATCAGGCGCGCCAGTTCGCCTTCGGAGCGGTTGACGAAGGTGTTGAGCAGCGGGTCGCCGCCGATCCAGTTGCTCCAGCCCAGCGTCGAATAGGCCGGCACGCCGTAGACGCTGACGTCGTAGCCCTCGGCACGCAGAGCGGCAGCGAAGGCATCGGCCTCAGCACGGTCGAAGTAGCCGCGGTAGCCGACGCAGCCGGTGACCGGGTAGCACCAGGTCTTCAGGTTCAGCGACAGCGGCGGTGCCGCCACCACGTTCCACACCGCGGCCGCTCGTTGCAGATCGGCATAGGCGCGGTAGCTGGGGTTGTCGGGCAGCTTCAGCACCTGCACGGAAAAGTCGCGCATTTGCCTGGACAAGTCCAGCCGCTGCTTCAGCGTGGGCTGCGTGTCGCCCTGGGCCAGCCAGTCGTCCACCGGTTTGGCGCGCGACATCAGGTCGAGGTGGCCGCGAACCGACTGGCGGTAGTAGTCCAGGTCGCTACAGCCGCTGCCCAGGCACAGCGCGCCGGCGGCCAGCAACAAGGCGCCGCCCCCCCCCAGGCCGGCCATCAGCCAGCGGCGACGCGACACCGGATCATGGGAGAGCCGCCTCGACCTCGACCAGGCAGTCGTAGAACGACGGCGCGCGCCCGATGTCGGTGAGCCGCTGGTGCGTCAACTCGTTGACGTTGCGGCCGTCCAGCCCGAGCTTGCGCCACCAGATGCCCAGGCCGTTGACGACACCCGGCCGGGCGCGGATGCTGACGCGGCAGCTGCAGCGATAGCTGCCGCGGTCGTTGAAGACACGCACGACCGTCCCGTCGACAATGCCGCGTGCGGTGGCGTCCTCGGCATGGATTTCCAGCAGCGGTTCGCCTTCGATGTCGCGCAGGCTCTTCACGTTGACGAAGCTGGAGTTGAGAAAGTTGCGCGCCGGCGGCGAGATCATCGCCAGCGGATAGCGCTGCGCCAGTTCGGGCGCCGAGGCGCGGCTTTCGTAGCTGGGCACGTAGTCGGGCACACCCAGGCCCGGCGCGTCGGCCAGCACCTTGCCGCCCGGCGTGGGAAAGCCGCCCTCGGCAAAGGGAGCGTCGGGCAAGGCCAGCTTGACCCAGCCCCTGGCGCGCAGCGCATCGAAGTCCACCCATTCGGGCTTGAAGGCGGCACGGGCCAGCGCCTCGTCGCGGTCGGCAAAGCACGCGTCGGTGAAGCCCATGCGTGCGGCCAGTTCGCGGAAGATCTGCGTATTCGGCTTGGTCTGTCCCAGCGGAGCAATCGCCGGCTCGTTGATCAGCGCGTAGGTGTGGCCGTAGGAGGTGTGCACGTCCAGGTGCTCGAGTTGCGTGGTCGCCGGCAGCACGTAGTCGGCCATGTCGGCGGTGTCGGTCAGGAAATGCTCGAGCACCACGGTGAAAAGATCTTCGCGCGCGAAGCCTTCGACCACCTTGCGGCTTTGCGGCGCCACCGCCACCGGGTTGCTGTTGTAGACCACGACGGCCTCGATCCTGGGCCCGAAGTCAGGCGAGGCCTCGCGCAGCAGGTCGTCACCGATGGTGCTCATGTTGACGATGCGCGGTGAGCGCCCGGCCAGCAGGTCGGGGCGCTGCAGCGCGAACTCGTCGCGCACCGGGGCAAACCAGCCCGACGCCGACAGCAGCAGCCCGCCAGCGCGGTGCCGCCAGGCGCCCACCAGGCAGGGCAGCAGCGCAATCAGCCGCACTGCATTGCCGCCGCCGCGGGCGCGCTGCATGCCGTAGTTCAGGCGGATGGCGGCAGGCTGCGTCGTGCCGTAGTCGCGCGCCAGCGAAATCAGCTGCTCGACCGGCAGGCCGCACACCGCTGCCGCGCGCTCGGCCGGCCACTGCAGCGCGCGCTCGCGCAGCGCGGGCCAGCCCTGCACATGACGGTTCAGGTAGTCGTGGTCGAGCCAGTCGTTGCGGATCAGCTCGTGCATCAGGCCCAGAGCCAGCGCGCCATCGGTGCCGGGCAGCAGCGCCAGGTGCTCATGGCACTTGTCGGCGGTCTCGGTGCGGCGCGGATCGATGCACACCAGCTTGGCGCCGGCACGCTTGGCCGCTTGGGCAAAGGTCCAGAAGTGCAGGTTCGAGGCGATCGAGTTGCTGCCCCAGATCAGGATCAGCTTGCTGTCGGCATAGTGCTCGACATGCATGCCGACCTTGGCGCCATAGGTGGCGATCAGCGCCTCGCCACCGGCGCTGGCGCAGATGGTGCGGTCCAGCCGCGAGGAGCCCAGCTTGTGGAAGAAGCGCGCCGACATGCTCTCGCCCTGCAGCAGGCCCATCGTGCCGGCATAGCTGTAGGGCAACACGGCCTGGGGGTCGCGCGCGGCAATGGCCTTCAGCCGCGCAGCGATGTCGTTCAGCGCCTCGTCCCAACGCACCGGCTCGAAGCGGCCGGAGCCCTTGGGCCCGATACGCTTCAGGGGCTGCAGCACCCGCTCGGGGTGATAGGTGCGCTCGGCATAGCGCGACACCTTGGTGCACAGCGCGCCATGGGTCGTAGGGTGCGCTGCATCGCCCTGCACGCGCAGCACGCGACCGGCCTGCACGATGACCTGCATCGCGCAGGTGTCGGGGCAGTCGTGCGGGCAGGCCGCGCGCACCATGTGTCCGGGCTCGGGCGCGTTCATGTGCAGATGATGGCATAGCGGCCAGAGCCCGCGGCCCGTACGGGCACCGTCCAACCCAACCCGGGGTGACTACCTCGCGCCGCTTCGCGTCCGGCGAACGGCCGCGACGTCTGCGTGACAGCGGATCGGCTTGAGTTGCCGAAGCCAACGAGCACCGCAGGTCCGCAGGTCGCGTGAAGCGAACTGACCAAGGCTCCACCTCAGGTTTCGGGCATCGACTTGCGCCAGGGGCGACCGATCGATATCCAGAACTAGACCAAATAGTCCAATAAAGACCTTATAGTTCATATGAGGTAATGATCAGTATAAATTTCACCTCGTTCAGTCTGACCGAGCAACAGTTTCCCTATCCCCCACAACGCCCTATCGAGGAATTCCCATGAAAAGCTGGTTGAAACTCATGTTGGCGGCTTCGACCGCAATCTTGCTTACCGCCTGCGGTAGCGACGATGACGATCCTGCCCCGGTCACCCCACCCGGCACGCTGGCTGAAGTCGCGACGAGTGCCGGATTCAATGCTCTGGTAGCGGCAGCCGACAAGGCCGGGCTCGTGGACGAGCTTTCCGATCCGAACGCCGACCTGACGGTATTCGCCCCCACCGATGCGGCATTCACTGCGCTGGCCACGTCGTTGGGCTTCGCCGATGCGAACGCCATGGTCGCCGCTCTCGATGGTCCGACCTTGGCCAAGATCCTGACGTTCCACGTCTTGCCGACGAACGAAAGTGCTGCCGAACTGGTTGCCGGCGGCGCGTCCCAGGCCACGCTGTACAGCCTGACGCCCGGGACGCCGGCGACCTTGGCCGTCGACACCGCATCGGGCGTCAAGCTCACCGATGCCGCGTTGAACCAGGCCAGCGTGACCAGCGCCGACGTGGCGGCCAGCAACGGTGTGATCCATGTCATCGACAAGGTGCTCGTGCCGCCTGGCGTGCTCAACGTGGTGCAGATGGCGCAGTCGAACCCTGTGTTCTCGGTCCTGGTGGAAGCCGTGGTGGCGGCCGATCTGGCGGGTGCGCTGTCCGGCGCGGGACCGTTCACCGTGTTCGCTCCGACCAACGATGCTTTCGCGTCGGCGCTGGTCGAACTGTCCATCACCAAGGACCAGCTGCTGGCGAGCCCGGGCCTGTCAGGCATCCTGACTTACCACGTGGTCAACGGCGATGTGCGGGCCGCCGACGTCGTGGCGCTGCCGAAGCCTGCGGCAGTGACCACCTTGCAAGGTTCGACTTTCAGCGTCGACGCGAACCTCGCGATCACCGATGGCAACGCCCGTATAGCCATGCTCGTGGCCACCGACGTGATTGCCAGCAATGGGGTGATCCACGTCATCGACAAGGTGCTGCTGCCCGCACCCTGAACTTTCCATCTGTTCCGTGCTCTCGTCTTTCCAACCCAAGGAGTGTTCGTCATGAAAAAGTTCTTTGCCATTTCCGCCCTGTCGCTGGCCGCGCTTTCCGTCCAGGCCAAGGACATCGTCGACACGGCCGTGGCCGCCGGCAACTTCAAGACCCTGGCCACCGCGCTGACCGCCGCCGGTCTGGTGGACACCTTGAAGGGCAAGGGCCCCTACACGGTGTTCGCGCCGACCGATGCGGCCTTCGCCAAGATCCCCAAGGCCGACCTGGACGCGCTGCTGGCCGACAAGACCAAGCTGCAAGCCGTGCTGCTGGCACACGTGGTGCCCGGCAAGGTGATGTCGAAGGACGTCGCCGCCGGCAAGGTGAAGACAGCCCAGGGCTATGAGTTGACCGTCGGCACGACCGGCGGCGTCACCGTGGACGCGGCCAAGGTGACCGCGGTGGACATCGTGGCCGACAATGGCGTCATCCACGTCATCGACACCGTGGTGCTGCCGAAGTAGTTTCGCCACCCTTCCAGGGCGAGGGCGGGGACCGCAGGGTTCCCGCCCTTTTTCTATGGCGCGGCCGCGGCCTCGCGCAGCCGCATGCGCAGCCCGACCGGGTTCATCGTGAAGGCCATGCGCTCCTCGGCCGGCCCGCCACCCGGCGCGTCGACCGACTCGATGTCGAAGCTGGACAGCAGCATGGCCATGGCCATCTTCATCTCCAGCAGCGCCAGGTAGCGGCCCGGACACATGCGCGGGCCGGAGCCGAAAGGCATGGCCGCACGCTTGGCGGCGGCACTGAGTGGCGGCTGCGCGCCGTCCAGCCAGCGCTCAGGTTCGAAGGCCTCGGGCCGGGCGAAATGCTGCTCGCTGACGCTGTCGTGGCGCAGCACGCCCCAGATCTGCGTGCCGACGGGTACGGCCACGTCGCCGACGATGGTGTCGCGCAGCGCCTGCAGCGCGATGAAGGGCGCCACTGGCTTCAGGCGCATGGTTTCGCTGGCGCAGGCCTCCAGGAAGACCAGTTGCTCCATCTGGTCAAAGCGGTAGGCGGCCGGGTCCGGCGCCAGCGAGCGCACCTCCTGCTGCACTCGCCGCAGCGCCTGCGGGTTGCGCTGCAGCAGGTGGATCATCCAGGCCAGCGTGTTGGCGGTGGTGTCCTCGCCGGCCAGCAGCATGGTCAGCACGTTGCCTGCGACATGACGATCGCCCAGGCCGCTGTCGGGCAGGTCGGCAGCGACGATCATCGCTTCGAGCAGGTTGCGCGGCTGGTCGCGCCGCGCAGGTTCATCGCGCAGTCGCTGCCGCGCCTGGGCGATGAACTCAAGGATGGTGCGGTTGATCACCGCCACGCTGCGCGCCAACTCCCGGTCGGATTCCAGCTTGAACCAGCGCCAGTACGGCACGAGGCTCAGCACGCGCTTGAAGATCGCCGGCAGCACCTTGTCCAGGTGGCGCTGGATCACGTCTTCGCCCGATTCGAGGGTGTTGATGTCCTTGCCGAAGGCCAGGCCGGCGATGGCGTCGACGGTGAAGCGCATCAGGTCGGCCTGCAGCGGGATGTCCTGCCCCTGACGCACCGCCCTGTGCCAACGTGAACGCAGCCGCAGCGTGACCTTGACCAGCGACGGAAAGTAGGCGCGCACATGACCGGGCGCGAAGCTGGCCATGACCATGCGGCGCTGCTTGCGCCAGTCCTCGCCTTCCGAGCCGAACAGCCCCTGTGGCAGGCCCATCTCGGCGCCGATCAGGCTGGTCAGCGGGCTGCGCCTGAAGCCCTCCGGCCGGTCGCGCATCACCGCGCCGAGTAGTTCGTGGTCGGCAATCACCAGTTGCTGTCGACGGCCCAGCTGCATGCGAAAGAGCGGGCCGAATTTGGCCGCCCAGCCTTCGACGTCCAGGTGGATGCGTGGCGGCTTGACCTGCAGCGTGTTGCCCAGCAGCGGCAAACCGCGCGGGCCAGGCAGGTCTTTCAGTTGGCGCAAGGTGGCAGGGCTCATGTCGGCAGATGAAACAACGCAATGATCGTAGCCGCTGGGCGGGCATGCGCGGTGCGGCAGGACAGCCCAGTGACAGCGGGGTAAGATGGTTTTTCCCAAGCCGACCACCGCCGGAGTTCGCATGCAGCTGATCGAATCCATCCTGGCCGACGCCGCCAGCATCACCACCATCCGCCGCGATATCCATGCCCACCCGGAGCTGTGCTTCCAGGAAGAGCGCACCGCCGACGTGATTGCCAACGCGCTGACCGACTGGGGCATTCCGATCCACCGCGGCCTGGGCAAGACCGGGGTGGTCGGCATCGTCAGATCAGGCAGTTCCAGCCGCGCCATCGGCCTGCGTGCCGACATCGACGCGCTGCCGATGACCGAGCACAACCACTTCGCCCATGCCAGCACGCACCCGGGCAAGATGCACGCCTGCGGCCACGACGGCCACACCGCGATGCTGCTGGCCGCCGCTCGCCACCTGTCCAGACACCGCAACTTCGACGGCACCGTCTATCTGGTGTTCCAGCCGGCCGAAGAAGGCGGCGGCGGTGCGCGCGAGATGATGAAGGACGGCCTGTTCGAGAAGTTCCCGATGGAGGCCATCTTCGGCATCCACAACTGGCCGGGCATGAAGGTCGGGCAATTCGCGCTGAAGAGCGGCCCCGTGATGGCCAGTTCCAACGAATTCAAGATCACCATTCGCGGCAAGGGTAGCCATGCCGCGCTGCCGCACAACGGCATCGACCCGGTGCCGGTGGCCTGCCAGATGGTGCAGGCCTTCCAGACCATCGTCTCGCGCAACAAGAAGCCGATCGACACCGCGGTGATCTCGGTGACGATGATCCACGCCGGCGAGGCCACCAACGTGGTGCCCGACTTCTGCGAGATCCAGGGCACGGTGCGCACCTTCACCAACGAAGTGCTGGACCTGGTCGAGCGGCGCATGAAGGTCATCGCCGAAAGCACCTGCGCCGCCTTCGAGGCCGGCTGCGAGTTCCACTTCAAGCGCAACTACCCGCCCACCGTCAACCATGGGGCCGAGACCGAGTTCACCCGCAAGCTGCTGGGCGAGGTGGTCGGACCCGAGAACGTGCTCGACTTCGAGCCGACGATGGGCTCCGAGGATTTCAGCTACTTCCTGCAGGCCAAGCCCGGCTGCTACTTCCTGATCGGCAACGGCGACGGTGCGCACCGCGAGGGCGGCCACGGCATGGGCCCGTGCATGCTGCACAACTCCAGCTACGACTTCAACGACGAGCT
>JAGTRL010000199.1 GCA_018261815.1 Pseudomonadota bacterium | reverse complement strand
AAGGCGGGCAGCGCCAGGTTGACGCGGTTTTGCACCTGCACCTGGACGATGTCGGGGTCGGTGTCCAGCGAGAAGTACACGGTCAGCACCAGCTGGCCGGTGGCCGAGCTGGTGCTGCTCATGTAGAGCATGTTGTCCACGCCGTTGATCTGAGCCTCGATCGGCGAGGCCACGCTGTCGGCCAGCGTCTTGCTGTCGGCGCCGGGGTAGGTGGCCTGCACCGTCACCTGCACCGGAGTGATCGCCGGGTACTGCTGCACCGGCAGCACGGTCATCGAGACCAGCCCAGCCAGGCACAGCAGGATCGCGACCACCGCCGCGAAGATCGGCCGCTCGATGAAGAAGCGCGAGAACATGCGCCGGCCTAGCGTGCGGCGCTGGCCGGCGCGGCGGCCTTGGCCACGCCGTCGGTCATCGCCACGATGACCGTGGCGCCGGGCGACAGGCGCTGGCCGCCGTCCACCACCAGCTGGTCGCCGGGCTTCAGGCCTTCGTTGACGAACCAGCTGTCGCCGCGCCAGTCACCGACCACCAGCGGCCGCTGCTCGGCCTTGCCCTGGCTGTTGAGCACCCAGGCGAAATGGCCCTTCGCGCCCTGTTGCACCGCGCGCTGCGGCACCAGGATGGCATTGGGACGCACGGCGCCCTTCAAGCGTGCGCGCACGTACTGGTTCGGGCGCAGCACGCCCTTGGGGTTGTCCACCGTGGCGCGGATCAGGAAGGTGCCGGTCTGCGAGTTGTACGAGGGGTCGGCAAAGGTGATCTTGCCGGTGAAGGGGAAGACGCTGCCGTCGGGCTGCACGATCTCCACGATCAGGTTCATGTCCGGCGGCAGCTTCAGCCGGCCGTCGCGGATATCGTTCTGGACGCGCAGGTATTCGTTTTCCGACAGGCTGAAGTTCACCCACATCGGCGTCAGCACCGACACGGTGGTCAGCTGCGCGTTCTGTGGGTTCAGGTAAGTGCCGTCGGCTACCGCGGCATAGCTGCTGACGCCAGTGACCGGCGTGGTGATGACGGTGTAGCTCAGGTCCAGCTGCGCCGAGGTGACCTGCGCCTTCGATTGCTCCACCGCCGCCGCGGCCTGCTCGTACTGGCCGGTCGCGTCGTCCAGGTCCTTCTGCGACAGCGCGTTCTTCGCCGCCAGCGGCTTGGTGCGGTCCAGGTTCTGCTTCGCCACCGCCAGCGCCGCCTGGTTGCGCTGCAGCGCCGCGTTGGCGGCGTCGAGCTGCGCCTGGAAGGGCTTGGGGTCCATGCGGAACAGCACCTGCCCGGCCTTGACCACCGAACCCTCGGTGTAGACGCGCTTGTCGAGGAAACCGGAGACGCGCGCCTGGATGTTCACTGCCTGCGAGCTCTGCGTCTGCGCGACGTACTCGGCCGAGATGTCGATGTCGCGCGCCTTGACCGTGATCGTGCTCACCTCCAGCGGCGGCGGGGGCAGCTTGGGCACCTCCTTGCCGCAGGCGGCGAGCAGGCTGACGAGCAGCGCGGCAGTGAGGAGGGCAGCAATACGCATCATCGGCAACGACATCAGCGCGCCGAGCCACACCCGCCGCGAACGAACCGAAGCATATCAATGCGCGCTTGCCCCGCAAATTCCTCGAACTGCGTGTCGCCGCCGGGTCCGCGTCCGCGCACCGGGGCTGCGGACGATCAATGCCGGTGGCAACGCGGTGTAGCAGCATTGGCCGATCCATCGCAGGCCGCGATGAGCAGACCGGGGAATGGGGTGATGTCGAGATCCTGGGGGCGGTCGATCGTGCTGCTGCTGCAAGTGGCCGCACTTCTGTTCGCGGCAGCTTCGGCCGCCACCGACGCGGCGGGCCCCGCCGACACAGGACGGGTGCTGCGCGTGTACATGCGCGAAGGTTGCCCGCACTGCGCCGACGCCAAGGCGTTTCTCGCGACCGTCGCACCCACGCGACCGTGGCTGCGCATCGAGTTCCACCCGGTCGACAGCGATCCCGCGGCGCGCGACGAGCTGATTCGCCTGTCGCGCGCCGCGGGCGTGTGGCCGCCCGGCGTGCCCACCTTCGAGATCGACGGTCGGGTGCGGGTCGGCTTCGACGATGCCGAGCACACCGGCCGTGAGCTGCTGGCCCTGGTCGACGCTGGCGCCGCCAGCCCCGCGCAGGTCGAGAGCCGGTGGCTCGGCACGCTGAGCGCCGAGCGGCTCGGCCTGCCGCTGTTCACGTTGGCCCTGGGCCTGCTCGACGGTTTCAACCCCTGCGCGATGTGGGTGCTGCTGTTTCTGCTGTCGGTGCTGGTGCGGCTGAAGGACCGCCGCCGCATGGCGCTGGTGGCCGGCACCTTCGTGCTGGTCAGCGGGGCGGTCTATTTCGCCTTCATGGCGGCGTGGCTCAATGTGTTCCTGGCGGTCGGGCTGTCGGACGCCGTCCGCATCGGTCTGGCGACGCTGGCCTTGTTGATCGGTGCTCTCAACCTGAAGGACTTCGCCGCGCCGGGGCACGGCCCCTCGCTGTCGATCCCAGCGGCGGCCCGGCCGGGTCTGGTGGCGCGGATGCACGGCGTGTTGCAGGCGCGTGCACTGCCGGCCATGCTGCTCGGTGTGGCCGCGCTGGCGGTGGTGGTGAACTTCATCGAGCTGCTGTGCACCGCCGGCCTGCCAGCGATCTACACCGCGGTGTTGACGCAGTACGAACTGTCCGCCGCGGCCCGCTACGCGTACCTGGGGCTGTACATCGTGGGCTACATCGCCGACGACAGCCTGATGGCGGCCACCGCGGTGCTGGCGGTGGGCAGCGGCAAGCTCAGCGAGCGCGGCGGGCGGGTGCTGAAGCTGGTGAGCGGGATGGTGATGCTGACGCTCGGCGCCGTGCTGCTGCTGCGGCCGCAGTGGCTGGCCTGAGGCCGCGCTGCCCCGTTGCCGCTTCAGCGCGAGCGGCCTACACGCGCTCGATCACCAGCGCAATGCCCTGACCGACGCCGATGCACATGGTGCAAAGGCCGTAGCGCCCGCCAATGGTCTCCAGCTGGTTCAGCGCGGTGGTGGCCAGCCGCGCGCCGCTGGCGCCCAGCGGGTGGCCCAGCGCGATGGCGCCGCCGTTGGGGTTGACACGCGCGTCGTCGTCGGCCAGCCCCAAATCGCGCAGCACCGCCAGCCCCTGCGCCGCGAAGGCCTCGTTGAGCTCGATCACGTCCATCTGCTTCAGGCTCAACCCGGTCAGCTCGAGCACCTTGCGCACGGCCGGCGCCGGGCCGAAACCCATGATGCGCGGCGCGACGCCGGCGGTGGCCATGCCGACGACGCGGGCGCGCGGTTTCAGTCCATGTCTCGCGGCCGCCGCCTCGCTGGCCAGCAGCAGCGCGCAAGCACCGTCGTTCACGCCGCTGGCGTTGCCGGCCGTCACCGTGCCCTCGGGCCTGACCACGCCTTTCAGCTTGGCCAAGGCCTCCATCGAAGTCTCGCGCGGGTGCTCGTCCTTGGCGACGACCACCGGGTCGCCCTTCTTCTGCGCGATGCTCACTGAGCAGATCTCGCGCTCGAAGAAGCCGCTCTTCTGACCGGCCACGGCCTTCAGCTGGCTGGCGAGCGCCATGCGGTCCTGCGCCTCGCGCTCGATCTTGAACTGCTCGGCCACGTTCTCGGCGGTCTCGGGCATCGAATCGACGCCGTACTGCGCCTTCATCAGCTTGTTGACGAAGCGCCAGCCGATGGTGGTGTCGTACACCGCGTTGGCGCGCGAGAAGGCGCTTTCGGCCTTGGGCATGACGAAGGGCGCGCGGCTCATGCTTTCCACGCCGCCGGCGATGGCCAGCTGCAGTTCGCCGCAGCGGATCGCGCGTGCTGCCGAGCCCACCGCGTCCAGCCCCGAGCCGCACAGCCGGTTGATGGTCGCGCCCGGCACCTCGACCGGCAGCCCGGCCAGCAGCGCGGCCATGCGTGCCACGTTGCGGTTGTCCTCGCCGGCCTGATTGGCGCAGCCGTAGAGCACGTCGCCCACGGCCTGCCAGTCGACCTTGGGGTTGCGCTGCATCAGCGCGCGGATCGGGATCGCGCCCAGGTCGTCGGTGCGCACCGACGACAGCGCGCCGCCGTAGCGGCCGAAGGGGGTGCGGATGGCGTCGCAGATGAAGGCTTCGTTCATGTCGTCTCCTCGAAAAAGGGTCGGTTCAGGCGCGGCGCGCCAGTGTGCCGCTTCAGGCGGCCTCGGCAGGCTCGAGCACGTGGATCACGCGCTTGGCCATCAATTCCTTGACGCTGGCCGCGTAGGCCTTCATGTGCGGCGCGGCCGCGTGGGCCTGCAGCGCAGCCAGACTGGCCCACTTCTCGACGACGACGAAGGTGTCGTCGCCCAGCGTGCCGGGTGAGGCCGGCATGCCCTGCGCGTCGACCGTGGCCACGTATTCGATGCAGCCGTCCTCGGCGCGCACCGTCACCGCATTGGCATTGAAGGCTTGCAGCACCTTGGTGCGCTGGCCGGGCTGCGTGGTGAGCATGGCGACGACATGGATCATGGGAAGCTCCTTGTGTGGGATGCGGTTGAGGGTAGGCTGGGGATTCTCCATCCATCGACGCGACATCGCGGCGGGCAGACCGGCCGCCGCTCAACCGGCGCGCAGCGGCACTGCCGTCACGGCCTGCAGCCGGGCCAGGTCCATGCCCTCGCACATCTCGACGACGGTGGCACCCTGTGGGCCCAGGTCGATGACCGCAAGATCGGTGTACACGCGGCTCACACATGCCAGCGCCGTGAGCGGGTAGCTGCACTGCGGCACGATCTTGCTCTCGCCGGCCTTGGTGCAGTGTTCCATCATCACCAGCGTGCGCTTGGCGCCGATGGCCAGGTCCATCGCGCCGCCCACGGCCGGAATGGCGTCCGGCGCGCCGGTGTGCCAGTTGGCCAGGTCGCCGCCGGCCGACACCTGGAAGGCGCCGAGCACACAGATGTCCAGGTGGCCGCCGCGCATCATCGCGAAGCTGTCGGCATGGTGGAAGAAGCAACCGCCGGGCAGCAGCGTCACCGGCTGCTTGCCGGCGTTGATCAGGTCGTAGTCTTCGGCGCCTTCGGCAGGCGCAGGGCCCATGCCGATGATGCCGTTCTCGCTGTGCAGCATCACCTCACGGTCGGCCGGCAGGTGGTTGGCCACCAGCGTCGGCAGGCCGATGCCCAGGTTGACCACCGCGCCGTTGGGGATGTCGCGGGCCACGCGCCGCGCCATCTGTTCGCGGGTCCAGCGCTTGTAGTCCGCCATCTGCGTTCCCTTCAGAAGCCCGCGCCACGCGTCGGCGCGCGCTCGATGCGCACCACACGCTGCACGAACAGCCCCGGCGTGACCACGCACTCAGGGTCCAGCGCGCCGAGTTCCACCACCTCGTGCACGGTGGCCACCGTGGTGCGCGCGGCCATCGCCATCACCGGGCCGAAGTTGCGCGCCGTCATGCGGTAGCTGAGGTTGCCCCAGCGGTCGCCACGCTCCGCCTTGATCAACGCGAAGTCGGCATGGATCGGCGACTCCAGCACGTACATGCGGCCGTCGATCTCGCGCGTCTCCTTGCCCTGGGCCAGTTCGGTGCCGTAGCCGGTGGGCGTGAAGAAGCCGCCGATGCCGGCGCCGGCCGCGCGGATGCGCTCGGCCAAGTTGCCCTGCGGCACCAGCTCCAGCTCGATCTTGCCGGCGCGGTACAGCCGGTCGAAGTGGTGGCTGTCCACCTGGCGCGGGAAGCTGCAGATGATCTTGCACACCCGCCCGGCGGCCAGCAGCGCGGCCAACCCGGTATCGCCGTTGCCGGCGTTGTTGTTGACCACGGTGAGCTCGCGCGCGCCCTGGACCAGCAGCGCGTCGGTCAGCTCGTTCGGCAACCCGGCCGTGCCGAAGCCGCCGATCATCACCGTGGCGCCGTCGGCCACGTCGGCCAGCGCGGCGGCGGCGCTTGGGAAGATCTTGTCGATCATGGGATGCTCCCGCCTTCGGCCGTGCTCACAGCGCCGGCAGCTCGGCCTGCTGCGCGCACACCCGCTGCCAGCGCCAGCCGGCTTCGGGCAGCAGCCACTGCAGGCCGAAGCGCGCGGCGCGCAGCGTGTCGTCGAACCAGGGCTCGCCCGCCTTCGGCTGCGCCGCCGCGGCGCGCTTCAGCCAGGCCCACGCCAGCAGCGTCAGGCCGATGCCACGCAGGTAGTCGTCGGCAGCGCGCAGCGGCCATTCGGCGTCGTGACGCGCGCCGCCCACCAGCGCCGCGGTGGCCGCGCGCGCGGCTGCCACCTGCATGTGCAGCGCGTCGGCAAACTCGGCCAGGGCCGGCGCGGCGGCGTCGGCATCGGCCAGCAGCCGCACCAGCAGCGCCTCCAGCTTCGCGCCGCCATCGTCGAGCACCTTGCGTTGCAGCAGGTCGATCGCCTGGATCTGGTTGGTGCCCTCGTAGATCATCGCGATGCGGCTGTCGCGCACGGTCTGCTCGATGCCGTAGTCGTGCACGAAGCCGTAGCCGCCCCAGACCTGCAGCGCCTCGTCGGCGCCGCGGTGGCCGTTGTCGGTGAAGAAGGCCTTGGCCACCGGTGTCAGCAGGCCAACGAAGTTTTCGGCCTGCGCGCGCCGCGCCGCGTCGGGATGGTGGTGCAGTTCATCGAGCAGCATCGCCGTCCAGTAGGCGATGACGCGCTGCCCTTCAGCCAGCGCGCGCAGGCTCCACAGCGTGCGCCGCATCGCCGGGTGTTGCGCAATCGACTTGCCGCGGCCCTGGATGCGCTCGCGCGCGTAGGCCAGCGCGTTCTGCTGCGCGGCTTCCAGGTGGCCCAGGCCCTGCATCGCCACGTGCAAGCGCGCCGAATTCATCATCACGAACATCGCTGCCAGCCCGCGGTGCGGCTGGCCGATCAGCCAGCCGGTGGCAGCGTCGAAGCTCATCGCGCAGGTGGCGCTGCCCTTGATGCCCATCTTCTTTTCGATGCCATCGCAGCGGATGGCGTTGCGCGTGCCGTCCGGCAGGATCTTCGGCGCCAGGAACAGCGAGATGCCCTTGGTGCCGGGTGGTGCGTCCGGCAGCCGCGCCAGCACCAGGTGCACGATGTTTTCCGTCATGTCCTGCTCGCCGCCGGAGATGAAGATCTTGCTGCCGGTGATCGCGTAGCTGCCATCCGGCTGCGGCTCGGCCTTCGTGCGCAGCAGCCCCAGGTCGCTGCCGGCCTGTGGCTCGGTCAGGTTCATCGTCGCCAGCCATTCGCCGCGGGCCAGCTTGGCCAGATAGCCGTTCTTCAGCTCGTCGCTGCCATGGGCGCGCAGGCATTCATAGGCGCCGTGCAGCAGCCCGGGGTACATGGTCCAGCCGTGGTTGGCGGCGGCGATCATCTCGCCCAGCGCCGCATCCAGCAGCGCCGGCAGGCCCTGGCCGCCGTCGTCGGGGTGGCAGGGCAGCGCCGGCCAGCCGCCTTCGACGAAGGCCGCATAGGCCTCGCGATAGCCCGCCGGCGTGCGCACCTCGCCGTCGGCCCAGGTGCAGCCCTGCAGGTCGGCGGCGCCATTGATCGGCGCCAGCACTCCGCTGGCGAACTTGCCGGCTTCCTCGAGCACCGCACGCGCGGTGTCGGCGTCGAGCTCGGCAAAGGCGGGTATCGCCGCCCAGCCGGCCGGCGCCTGCAGCACGTCCTCGATGACGAACTGCATGTCGCGCAACGGCGGGGTATAGCTCCACATGGTCGGTCTCCGGCTCGATTGGGCCCGCGACAACTGTAGCGGGCGCGGCGGTCAGCGGCCGCTGAACTGCGGCGGCCGCCGTTCGCCGAAGGCGCGCCGCCCTTCGGCGAAGTCGGCGCTGGCCTGTGTGAGGCGCTCGCGCTCGCGCAGTGCCGGTTCGTCGTAGCGGCCGGCGGCGATCTCGTTCAGCGAGCGCTTGGTCGCCTG
>JAGTRL010000198.1 GCA_018261815.1 Pseudomonadota bacterium | reverse complement strand
CGTCGCCCATGCCGGCGTGCTGGCCGACATGCTGGTGGTGCTGAACGACAACGACATGTCGATCAGCCCGCCGGTGGGCGCGCTCAACAAGCACCTGGCGCGGCTGATGAGCGGCAACTTCTACACCTCGGCACGCGAAGGCGCGAAGAGCGTGCTGAAGAACACGCCGCTGTACGAATTCGCACGCCGATTCGAGGAGCATGCCAAGGGCATGGTCGTGCCCGGCACCATTTTCGAGGAGTTCGGCTTCAACTACGTCGGCCCGATCGACGGCCACGACCTGGACGCGCTGATCCCGACGCTGGAGAACCTGCGCCAGGCGCGCGGCCCGCAGTTCCTGCACATCGTCACGCGCAAGGGCCAGGGCTACAAGTTGGCCGAGGCCGACCCGGTGAAGTACCACGCCGCGTCGGGTAAGTTCGACCCGCTGCACGGCTTTGCCAAGGCTGTGCCGGGCAAGCCCTCCTTTACCCAGGTCTTCGGCCAGTGGCTGTGCGACATGGCCGATGCCGACGAGCGGCTGATCGGCATCACCCCCGCGATGCGCGAAGGCTCGGGCATGGTCGAGTTCCAGAAGCGCCACCCGAAGCGCTTCTACGATGTCGGCATCGCCGAGCAGCATGCCGTCACCTTTGCCGCCGGCCTGGCCTGCGAGGGATTCAAGCCGGTGGTGGCCATCTACAGCACCTTCCTGCAGCGCGGCTACGACCAGATGGTGCACGACGTGGCCATTCAGAACCTGCCGGTGGTGTTTGCGCTGGACCGCGCCGGCATCGTCGGCGCCGACGGCGCCACGCACATCGGCGCCTACGACATCGCCTTCATCCGCTGCGTGCCCAACATGAGCTTGCTGACGCCGGCCGACGAGAACGAATGCCGCCAGGCGCTGAGCACCGCGTTCCGCCAGGAGCACCCGGTGGCTGTGCGCTACCCGCGCGGCGTGGGTGTCGGCACCGCCATCGGCACCGACCTGTCGGAGCTGCCCTGGGGCCAGGCCGAGCTGCGCCGCAGCACCGGCAGGGCCAATGCGGTGGGCGGACCGCGCATCGCCATCCTGGCCTTCGGCCCGCTGCTCTACCCGGCGCTGCAGGCGGCCGAGGCGCTGGACGCCACGGTGGTCAACATGCGCTTCGTCAAGCCGCTCGATGTCGCCATGGTGCTCGAGGTGGCGCGTTCGCACGAAGCCATCGTCACCGTCGAGGAAGGCTGCGTGATGGGCGGCGCCGGCAGCGCGGTGGGCGAATGCATGGCCGTCCATGGCTTGGCGCTGCCGCTGCTGCAGCTGGGCCTGCCGGACAAGGTCATCGAACACGGCGACCCGAACAAGCTGCTGTCGATGTGCGGCCTGGATGCCGCAGGCATCGAGCAGGCCGTGCTCAAGCGCTTCGGCAGCCGCCTGACCGTGGTGCGGCCCGCGGCCAACCATTGACGCTTGAGCGACAGGCCCATCACCCCTTGGCAGCGTACAACCGCGATCGATGTCATGCTGCCGGGGGCGGCTAGACGCTCCAGCCCCGATGCATCATGACCAACCTGACCGACGCCCTGCACATCCCCGACACGCAAAGCGAGCGTGACGAGCGGCACCTGCCGATCCAGCGCGTCGGCATCAAGGACCTGAGCTATCCGCTGCAGCTGAACGTGGCCGGCGTGGTGCAGAGCACGGCCGCACAGTGGGATCTGGACGTGGCCTTGCCGGCGGAGAAGAAGGGCACGCACATGTCGCGCTTCATTGCCTGGCTGGATGCACTGGACGAGCCGCTCGACGCGCACAGCCTGCGCCGGCGCCATGCTCAGATGCTCGACAAGCTGGGTGCCAGCGAAGGCCGGATCGAGGCGCGCTTCAGTTTCTTCCTGCGCAAGCGCGCGCCGGTGTCGGGGCTGCCCAGCCTGCTCGACTACCAGGCCCGCTGGATCGCCGAGACGCGTGGCGGCATCACCTCGGTGTTTGCCGAGGTCGGCGTGCCGGTGAAGACGCTGTGCCCCTGCTCGAAGGAGATCTCGGACTACGGCGCGCACAACCAGCGCTCGCGGGTGACGATCCGCGTCGAAATGCTGCAGCCCATCGAATGGCACGAGCTGGTGCGCTTCGCCGAGGACCAGGCCTCCAGCGAGCTGTGGCCGATGCTCAAGCGCGTGGACGAGAAGTGGGTCACCGAGCGCGCCTACGAGAACCCCAAGTTCGTCGAGGATCTGGTGCGCGACGTGGCGCTGGCGCTGAACCGCGACCAGCGCATCGGCCGCTACCGCGCCGAGGTCGAGAACTTCGAGTCGATCCACAACCACAGCGCCTATGCACTCATCGAGCGCTGAGGCACCCGCGCGCGGCCGCTGACCGCGGGCGCGCCGGCCGATGCTGCAGACCGCCAGTGCGATCCACGACCCGGTGCGAATGCGCCGGGCCAATGCCGAACTGCTGTCGCTGGCGCTGATCGATGCGCGCAACCACACGCTGCGCTGGTTGGCCGCTTTCGAGCCGAAGCTGCGCAACCTGGCGCCCAGTGCCGACGTGGACCCGCCGCTGTGGCTGGTCGGCCATGCCGCCTGGTTCCAGGAATACTGGGTATCGCGCAACGTGCAGCGCCAACGCGGCGAGGCGGCCGATGCCACGCGGTTGCGCCTGGCCTCGATCGAGCCGCGCGCCGACGACTGGTTCGACCCCAGCTGCCATGACCGCGTGCAGCGCTGGCGGCTGCCGCTGCCCGACGCCGCGGCGCTGCGCCAGTACCTGGGCGAGACGCTGGAGGCCACGCTCGACCTGCTTGCCGGCGCCGAGGACAACGACGCCGGCCTCTATGTCTACCGCCTGGCGCTGTTGCACGAGGACCGCCTGTGCGAATCGCTGGCGGTGGCGGCGCAGGCGCTGCAGCTGAGCGTGCCAGCGGCCGAAACACCCTGGCTGCCGCGGCCGGCCCGTGCGCCGCGTGAGCCGCTATGGTTCGGCGCACAGCGCTTCATGCTCGGTGCCGAGCCCGGCGGCCTGGTGCCGCCGAACGAACGCTGGGTGCACGAGGTGCAACTGCTCGAGTTCGAGATCGATGCGCAGTCCGTCAGCTGGGCGCGTTATGCCGAGTTCGTTGCCGACGGCGGTTACGACGATGCACAGTGGTGGTCGAGCGAAGGCTGGGCCTGGGTGCAGGCCGAGGGCCGCCGTGCACCGCGCTACGTCGAGCAGATGCGCCAGGGCGTGCTGGTCCATCGGCAGGGCCAGATGCAGCGCATCGGGGCTGCCCAGGCGGCCGTGCATGTCAGCCGCCACGAAGCGCAGGCCTGGTGCCGCTGGGCCGGCCGGCGCCTGCCGACCGAGCCCGAATGGGAGCTGGCCGCGCTGACCGGCGCGTCGCGCGGCTTCGCCTTCGGTGATGTCTTCGAATGGACCGGCGGCAGCGCCCGCGCCTGGCCCGGCGGCGGTGCCAAGCTGCCCGGCTTTGCGCCCTGGCCCGAGCCTGCCCGCTGCGGCGTGCTGCGCGGCGGCTCCTGGATGACGCGCCCACGCGGCAAGCACCCGCGTGCGCGCCGCTTCGTGGCGCCGCATCGTGACGAGATTTTCTGCGGCTTTCGCAGCTGCGCGCTGTAGCACCGACCCAGGCGAGTGCCTTGGCTCGCGGGTTTTCCCCACGTGTCGAGGCCGACGGCGGCCTACAACATACGCACCACACAGCATAGGTTGCGAGAGTCGGCTTGGCCGGCGTTTCGCGACCAGTTCAACGATCTCACCAATCACTGGGAACTGGATCATGCAGAAATCACTGCACATCGACGCCGAGAAGTGCACCGGCTGCCTGCAGTGCGAAATGGCCTGTTCGTTCGAGAACTACGGCACCTTCGCACCGGCCAGGTCGCGCATCAAGGTCTTCAACTTCCATGACACCGGCCGCAAGGTGCCCTACACCTGCACCCAATGCGACGAGGCCTGGTGTCTGCACGCCTGCCCGGTGGAAGCCATCACGCTGGACAAGCTCACCGGCGCCAAGGTGGTGAACGAGATCACCTGCGTCGGCTGCAAGGTCTGCACCATCAGCTGCCCCTTCGGCACGATCAACTACGTGCAGGAGACGGGCAAGGTGCAGAAATGCGACCTGTGTGGCGGCGAGCCGGCCTGCGCCGAAGCCTGCCCGACCGGCGCCATCACCTATGTGGACGCCAACTGGACCGGCTTGGGCAAGATGGCGGCCTGGGCCGGCAAGCTCGGCAATCAACCCGCAGCGGCATAAGGAGAATCGAATGTCCTGGGCTGGAAAGATCCTTCGTGTCGACCTGACGGCCGGCACCGTGAAGTCGGAACCCTTGAACATGGACCGGGCACGTGCCTACATCGGCTCGCGCGGCCTGGCCACCAAGTACTTGGTCGAGGAGGTCGACCCGAAAGTCGACCCGTTGTCCCCGGCGAACAAGATCATCTGGGCCACCGGGCCGCTGACCGGCACGATGGCCTCGACCGGTGGCCGCTACACCGTCGTCACCAAGGGGCCGTTGACCGGGGCGATCGCCTGCAGCAACTCCGGAGGCTACTGGGGCGCCGAGCTGAAGATGGCGGGCTGGGACATGATCATCTTCGAGGGCAAGTCGCCAAAGCCGGTGTACCTGATGATCAACGACGACAGCGCCGAGTTGCGCGACGCGGCGCACCTGTGGGGCCAGAGCGTCTGGCACACCGAGGAGACGCTCAAGAAGCAGCACCAGGATCCGCTGATCCGCGTGTCGAGCATCGGCTTGGCGGGCGAGAACCAGGTACTGTTCGCCTCGGTCGTCAACGACCTGCACCGTGCCGCCGGCCGCTCCGGCGTGGGCGCGGTGATGGGCAGCAAGAACCTGAAGGCGATCGCGGTGCGCGGCACCAAGGGCGTGGGCAACCTCTTCGACGCCAAGGCCTTCATGCGCGTGACCAAGGAGAAGAAGAAGATCCTCGCCGACAACGCGCTCACCGGCCAGGGTTTGCCGGCCTACGGCACGCAGGTGCTGATGAACATCATCAACGAGGTCGGCGCGCTGCCGACGCGCAACCACCGCGACGTGCAGTTCGAAGGTGCCAAGGACATCTCGGCCGAGGCGATGGCCACGCCTCGCAAGAGCGACGGCAAGAAGCCGCTGGTCACCAACCAGGCCTGCTTCGGCTGCACCATTGCGTGCGGCCGCATCCAGACCATCGACAAAGGTCATTTCACGATCGAGAACAAGCCGCAGTACTGGGGTGCCTCGGGAGGTCTCGAATACGAAGCGGCCTGGGCGCTGGGCGCGGCCAATGGCGTCAACGACCTCGACGCGCTGCAGTACGCCAACCTGATGTGCAACGAGCAGGGCTTCGACCCGATCAGCTTCGGCGCCACGGTCGGTGCGGTGATGGAGCTGTACGAGATGGGCGTGCTGACCAAGGAGCAACTCGGCATCGAGGCTCCCTTCGGCAGCGCGAAGGCGCTGGCCTTCTTTGCCGAGGCCACCGCACGCGGCGAGGGCTTCGGCAAGGAGATCGGCCAGGGCAGCAAGCGGCTGACCGCCAAGTACGGCCACCCCGACCTGTCGATGTCCTGCAAGGGTCAGGAATTCCCGGCCTATGACGGCCGCGGCATCCAGGGCATCGGCCTGGGCTACGCCACCAGCAACCGCGGCGGTTGCCACCTGCGCGGCTACACGGTGGCTTCCGAGGTGGCGGGCATTCCGATGAAGACCGATCCGCTGACGGCCGAAGGCAAGCCCGAATTGCTGAAGGCCTTCCAGGACGCGACCGCGGTCGTCGATTCGTCCGGCCTGTGCCAGTTCACTACCTTCGCGTGGGGCCTGCCCGACATCCAGGAGCAGCTGGCGGCGGCGTGTGGCGAAGACTTCACGCTCGACAACGTGTCGACCATCGGCGAGCGCATCTGGAACATGGAGCGCGACTTCAACAATCGTGCCGGCTTCACCCCCAAGGACGACGTGCTTCCGAAGCGGCTGGTCACCGAGGCGGCCAAGTCCGGTCCGGCAAAGGGCCTGGTCAGCAAGGTGCCGGAGATGTTGCCCAAGTATTACGAGATTCGCGGCTGGAATCCGGACGGCACGCTCAAGCCCGAGACGCGCACGCGGCTGGGCCTGTAGATCGATAGCGTCGGCCCTCGAAGGCGGTGCTCGCACCGCCTTCCTCTTTTGTGGAGTGCAGCACATGAAGCACGTGATCCTCGGCGCCGGCCCGGCTGGCGTCATCGCCGCGGAGACGATCCGCAAGCACGCGCCTGACGATCAGATCCTGATCGTCAGCGACGAGCCCGAGGCGCCTTATTCGCGCATGGCCATCCCCTACCTGCTGGTCGGCCAGATCGGCGAACCGGGCACGCACCTGCGCCATGCTGGCGACCACTACCAGCGCCTGCGCATCGGCCTGCAGCGCGGCCGTGCGGTGGCGCTGGACACGGCCGCGCGCAGCGTCAAGCTCGACGACGGCGGCAGCGTCGGCTACGACCGGCTGCTGATCGCCACCGGCTCGTCGCCGGCGACGCCGCCGATCCCCGGCATCGCCGGCCCAGGCGTGCACAGCTGCTGGACGCTGGCCGACGCGCGCGCCATCCAGGCCAAGGCCCAGCCCGGCGCGCGCGTGCTGCAGATGGGCGCCGGCTTCATCGGCTGCATCATCCTGGAGGCGCTGGCGGCACGCGGCGTCAAGCTGGCGGTGGTCGAGATGGGCGACCGCATGGTGCCGCGCATGATGGGCCCCACCGCCGGCGGCATGATCAAGGACTGGTGCCGGCACAAGGGTGTCGACGTGCACACCGGCGCGCGGGTCGAGCGCATCGACCGCGAGGCCTCCGGGCTGATGAAGGTCAAGCTGTCCGACGGCCAGGTGCTCGACGCCGACCTGGTGATCAGCGCCACCGGCGTCAAGCCGAACATCGGCTTCCTGGAGCACAGCAACGTGCGCTGCTTGGTCGGCGTGCTGACCGACGAGCACCTGCAGAGCAGCGTGCCCGGCGTCTATGCTGCCGGTGACTGCGCCGAGGCCTTCGACAAGATCAGCGCCACCACCATCGTCAGCGCCATCCAGCCGAACGCGGCCGAGCAGGCGCGCGTGGCCGCGCTGAACATGGTCGGCAAGCCGGCCTCGCTGCCCGGTGTCACGCAGATCAACGTGCTCGACACGCTGGGGTTGATCTCGGTGAGTTTCGGCCGCTGGGAAGGCCTGCCCGGCGGCCAGCATGTGGAGCTCACCGAGCCGGATGCGCGCAGCGGCGGCCGGCACCTGAGCCTGCAGTTCAGCGGCGACCGCCTGGTCGGCTGCAACGCGGTCGGCTGGACCGAGCATGTCGGCGTGATTCGCGGCCTGGTCGAGGGCCAGGTGAAGCTCGGGCCGTGGAAGGACCGTCTGCTCGCCGATCCGACGCTGCTGATGGAGGCCTACCTGGCCAGCGCCCAGGCGCAGGACGTGCACGCGGTGGCATGAGCATTTCGATCACGTTCAAGCTCTATGCCGGCCTGACGCAGTACCTGCCCCTCGAGGCGCGCGTCGGCAACACCATGCCGCTGGCGCTGCCCGACGGGGCCACCGTGCTGCAGGCCATGCAGCCCTTCAACCTGCCGATGAAGATCGTCAAGCTGGTGCTGGTCAACGGCGTCTACATCGCACCCGAGGATTGGCAGACCCGCGAGCTGCAGGACGGCGACGTGCTGGCCATCTGGCCGCCGGTGGCCGGCGGCTGAACCCGCTGCATGCAGTCGTACTACGCGGCCGAGTTCGAGCGCGAGATGGGCTGCACCGAGCGCGAATGGCTGTCGTGGCTGCCGCGGGCGGTGCATGGCCATGCGCTGGCACTCGGCAGCGGCGCCGCCACGGTGATCATCGGCGACGGCCGGCTGCAGCTGGCCTGGCAGGTGCTGCCGGCGCGGCAGATCGCGCTGGCC
>JAGTRL010000197.1 GCA_018261815.1 Pseudomonadota bacterium | reverse complement strand
GACCTGTACCAGGCGCAGTGCGACATCTTCCTCGACCCCAACGACCCGAAGGTCATCGCCCAGGCACGTGCCGACGGCATCCCCGAGGCCTGGCTGGAAGGCGCGCGCAAGAGCCCGGTGTGGAAGATGGCGATGGAGTGGAAGGTCGCCCTGCCGCTGCACCCCGAATACCGCACGCTGCCGATGGTCTGGTACGTGCCGCCGCTGTCGCCGATCAGTGCCGCGGCCAACGCCGGGCAGCTGGGCCACAACGGCCAGATCCCCGACGTCAAGCAGCTGCGCATTCCCGTCGCCTACCTGGCCAACATGCTCACGGCCGGCGACACCTTGCCGGTGGAACGCGCGCTCGAAAGAATGCTGGCGATGCGCGCCTACCAGCGCGACAAGCATGTCGAAGGCAAGACCAACCTCGAAGTGCTGAAGCAGGTCGGCCTGAGCGAAGCCCAGGTCGAGGACATGTACCACGTGATGGCCATCGCCAACTACGAGGACCGCTTCGTCATCCCCAGCACGCACCGCGAGTACGCCGAGAACGCTTTCAACGTGCGCGGCGGCTGCGGGTTCAGCTTCGGCAACGGCTGCAGCGAAGGCGTGGGTGAAACCAGCCTCTTCGGCAGCGAGAAGAAGCGCACCATTCCCATCAAGGCAGAAGTCTGATGAAGACCACCAAGCCCATGTCGCTCACGCTGCGCGTACTGGCGCGGCTGTTGAGCTACCCCGACGATGCGCTGCGCGAGCACCTGGACGAGTTGAGGCAGGCGCTGCGATCCGAAGCCGCGTTGCAGCCGGCCCGAGCGGCCGAGGTCGAGGCGCTGATCGACGACATCGGCGCGCAAAGCGCCATCGACGCCGAGGCCGACTACGTGCAGCTCTTCGACAGCGGCCGGCGCACCAGCCTGCACCTGTTCGAACACGTGCACGGCGATTCGCGCGACCGCGGCCCGGCGATGATCGACCTGGCGCAGACCTTCGAGTCCGCCGGCCTGTACCTGGCCGAAGGCGAGATGCCCGACCACCTGCCGGTGGTGCTGGAATACGCCTCGACCCAGCCGCCGCGCGAGGCACGGGCCTTCCTGGCCGAGATGGCGCACATCTTCAATGTCATCTTCAGCGCGCTGGACCAACGCCGCAGCCGCTACGCCAGCGCGCTCGGCGCGCTGATCGAACTGGCCGGCGAGAAGTGCGCGCCGGTGAACGTGCCCGACGAAGAGCCGATCGACGAGAGCTGGGCCGAGCCCGCAGCCTTCGACGGCTGCAGTTCGGCCGGGCAGTCGCGGCCCGACCAGCCGCAGCCGATCCACATCCAACGCAAGACCCTCGGCCCCACCGCCGCCCCAGGAGCGCGCCCATGAGCAGCCTGACGACCTACCTGCACAACTTCGCCTTCAACGTCTACCCGTACATCTGCCTGGCGGTGTTCTTCATGGGCAGCCTGGCGCGCTTCGACCGCGACCAGTACACCTGGAAGAGCGATTCGTCGCAACTGCTGCGGGCGGGGCAGTTGCGCTGGGGCAGCAACCTGTTCCACGGCGGCATCCTGTTCCTGTTCTTCGGGCACCTGTTCGGGCAACTGACGCCGCATGCGGTGTACGAGATCTTCGTCACGGCGCCGCAGAAGCAACTGGTGGCGGTGGTCGCCGGTGGCGTGGCCGGCGTGCTGTGCTTCATCGGCCTGACGCTGCTGCTGCACCGGCGCATCTTCGATCCGCGCATCCGCCTCACCAGCCACCGCACCGACATTGCGATCCTGGTCATCCTGTGGGTGCAGCTGGCCATCGGGCTGTCCACCTTGCCCGCCTCGCTGCATCACGTGGACAACCCCACCACGATGATCCAGCTGGCGAGCTATCTGCAAGGCATTGCCACCTTCCGGCCGGACGCCAGCCTGGTCACGGGCACGGACTGGCACTTCCAGGCGCACATGCTGCTGGGCATGACGATCTTCCTGCTCTTCCCGTTCAGCCGCCTGGTGCACGTGTGGAGCGGCTTTGCCTCGGTGGCCTACCTGTTCCGCCCGTATCAGGTGGTGCGTTCGCGGCGGCTGAACCTGCCGGCCGGACACAACACGCCGCCGGTGCGCAACTGAAGGGCCGGCCATGGATACCACCCTCACGCCCACGGTCGCACGCATCAACGGCGTGCCGCTGCACGCCGCCAGCGAGGCACTCGACGACGACAGCCTGCGCCAGCGCGCCTGCACCGAACTGCTGCGCCAGGCGGCGATGCAAGCCGGGCTGCTGGCCATGGACGATGCCCCAGGTCTGGACGGCAGCACCAGCGAAGCCGCCAGTGCCGCCATCGAGGCGCTGCTGTCCGCCCAGCTGGAGATTCCCGAGCCTTCGGACGAGGCCTGCCGCCGCCACTTCGACGCGCAGCCTGCGCGCTACCGCAGCGGCGATCGCGCCCAGGTGCGCCACGTGTTGTTTGCCGTGACGCCCGGCGTGGACGTGCGCAAGTTGCGTGACCGCGCCGAAGCCCTGCTGCTGGAAGTGCGCTGCCATCGCGACGGCGAAGCCGACCGCTTCGCGGCCCGTGCGGCCGAGCTGTCCAACTGCCCTTCGGGCGCACAAGGCGGCGACCTGGGCTGGCTGCGGCGCGAGGACTGCGCGCCGGAGTTCGCACGCGAGCTGTTCGCCGGTGCGGAGATCGGCGTGCTGCCGCGCCTGGTGCACAGCCGCTTCGGTCTGCATGTCGTCGAGGTCTTGGCCCGCGAGGCCGGGCACGCGCCGGACTTCGGCGCGGTGCGCGGTGCGGTGGCGCTGGCCTTGCGCCAGCAGAGTTTCGTCAGCGCGCTGCGCCAGTACCTGCAGCTGCTGGCCGGTGCGGCCCAGGTCGAGGGCGTGGCGCTGGACAGTGCCGACACGCCGCTGGTGCAGTAGCGTCATGGACATCGCCAGCTTCGACGACCTGCTGCAGGCCGCGCGCCAGCAGCGCGAGTTGCAACAGCTGCTGTTCGTGTTTGCCGGCGCCGAGCTGCCGGCCGGCGCGAGCGCCGAACAGCGTGCGCAGTACGAGGCGGGCGAAGGCGGCGAACTCGCGCCGCTGATGTGCGCGGACAAGGCGGCGGCCGAGCTGGCCGGCTTCGACGCACTGTGCGCCGAAGCGGCGCAGGCCGGGCCGCCCTGGGCCATCGTCTTCACGGCGGCGCTGTCGGGCCGCAACGGCCAGCCGCCCTCCGGCGCCGACATCGAGGCGGCGCTGCAGCACATGGTGGATGCCATCAAGTCCGGCCGGCTCGACGGCATGCTGCCCTTCAATCGACAGGGCGAGCCGGTGCAGCTGGCCTGAGAGGCTGCACCGTGCCTGACGAGCTGCTGCAGCGGCTGCGCCGCTTCCACGATCACACCTTTCCGGGGGTGCAGGACACCTTCGAGACGCTGGTCAAGGAGGGGCAGCACCCTACGATCCTGTTCATCGGCTGTTCCGATTCGCGGCTGGTGCCCTACCTGCTGACCGGCACCGGGCCGGGCGAGTTGTTCCTGGTGCGCAATGTCGGCGCCTTCGTGCCGCCGCACGACATGTCGGCCGGTTTCCACGGCACCGCGGCCGCGATCGAGTTTGCGGTGCTGAACCTGAATGTCGCACGCATCATCGTCTGCGGCCACAGCCATTGCGGTGGCATCCGTGCGCTGTACGAAGGCGCGCCGGCGCAGGCCACGAACCTGATCGCCTGGCTGGAGCTGGGCCGCGAGGCGGTGCTGCCGGTGCGCCTGAGCCCCGAGGCGCTGCGTCGCACCGAGCAGCGCGCGGTGGTGCTGCAGCTGGAGCGGCTGATGGGCTACCCGATGGTGCGCGAGCGCGTCGAGGCCGGCCAACTGACGCTGCACGGCTGGCACTACGTGATCGAGGACGGCGAAGTGCATGTCTTCGACGTGCGCAGCGGCGGCTTTGTCGCCGCGTCGAACGCAGAGCACAGCGGCACCGGTCCGTACGTGCCCTATGCCGACGGCAAGCCGGACGGCTGAGGCTGCTGCATCGCCAAGTGCGAACCGATCGGCGAGATCGGCCCCCCGTCGTTCGGCTTGTGCCGTAGCTCCCGTGGGGGAGGGCGCTGTCGAGAACCGGGGACGGTTCGGGTCAGTCGCGGTCCGGTGCTCCGAGCGGAAAGTAATTCCGAAACGGTCTGGCCTCGTCGACGGCTCTGGCGAACGCAGGCCAGGCCAGCAGACGCGACCGGTACCCGCGCAGCGTCGGATACGCGGCGGCGATGGGGTGCACCCAATCGGCATAGAAGAGCGACGGCGCTGCGGCGCAATCGGCCAGGCTCAGGGTCTCGCCGGCGGCCCAGGTGCGTCCCTGGAGCCTTTGCTCCAACCAGCCGTAGGCCAGCTCGAGGGCCCGCCTGGCCTCCGTCATGGCTTCGTCGGTCCGCGGCTTGTCCTGCTTGAGGGCTGCGAAGACGGGCTTCTGCATCGCCGTCATGACATCGTTGTCGAAGAAGCGGTCGAGAAATCGAACCTCCAGTGCCTGGAGCGGGTCGCCGGGCAGCCACCGCGTTCGACCGCCATGCGCAAGCATCAGGTGTTCGATGATGATGGTGGACTCCACCACCGTGCGCCCGTCGTCGACCAGGATCGGAAAGCGGCCGAACGGCCAGCGGGCCTTCAGTTCCGCCATGGCCGACGCGTCCTCGAGCGTTCGATACTCGAAGGGCAGGTCGTTCTCGTATAGCGCCACGAGCACCTTCTGGCAGTACGACGAGAAAGGGTGGGCGTAGAGCGTGAGCGGCATGATGCACCTGAACGGGTTGCGAAATGGAATCGGCTGGAACGCTATGTCAATGGATCCGCGCCGGCGTGTCCTGTTGAAGCACACGAGCGCGCAAGCAGCGCGGCCACCTCCTCGGCGCCGCTGGCCATGACCGGGTCTGGATCGGGCTGTTGCCACAACGCCGCCAGGTCCTGCGCCAGGTGGCCGCTGCGCAGCGCCAGCGGGCTCACTTCCCTGGCCCGGGCATGGCGGTGCAGCCAGGGGATCAGCGCGTCCTGTTCGGGCCAACCCGGCCGCGCCGCATACAGCATCGGCGTGGCGTTGCACGCCGCTTCGACGAAGCTGCCGTAGCCGGGCTTGCCGATCAATGCGTCGACCGAGGCGATCAGGTCGGTGAAGTCCCAGCCGAGGGTCTCGATGGCGCTGACTCGCGGATGCAGCACCTGCCACGCGGCCGGCACCAGCCAGTGCAGTGACGGCGGGAAGGGCCAGTCTTCCATGGGCAGCCGCGAGTCGATGCCGCCAAAGGCGACCAGGATCATCCTGTCGCCACGCGCCGCGGCGCAGCGCGCGCGCAGTTCGTCGCGTCGGCGCGTGCCCAGCCGAGCCACCGGGGCGGCCCAGCGGCCGTTGGGCAGATCGGGCATGGCCATGCCGGGGCTCAGCTTGATGAAGGCCCTGGCACCGCGGTAGGCCTGCAGCATCTGCGCGTGGATCGGCGGCATCCACGGCTCGCCGGCAAACACATGGGCGAACAGGTCGGCCCAGTTGAGCGAGCTCATGCCGAAGGCGGGAATGCCCTGCCGCGCGGCCGCCGCCAGCGGCAGGTAGGCCGCGTTGGCCAGCACCAGGTCGGGCTGCTCGCGCGCCAGCCAGGCGCTGGTCTCGGCCAGCCGCTCGTCCCAGCCGGCATGAAAGGCACGGTAGGCGGCGGCGCTGGCCTGGCGTGCGATGCGGAAGGCGTCCTCCATCTCGAAGCCGATGTCCAGCGCCCGCGCCTCGATGCGGAATTCGCCTTCGATGCGCGCGTGCAGCCGCTGTGCCGGCAGCATGCTGGCCACCGTCAGCCGCAGTCCGGGGAGCCGGCGGCGCAAGGCATTGAGGACCGGCGCCGACTGCGCGAGATGGCCCAGGCCGTGCGACGAGATGGTGGCAACCAGGTGGGTCATCGGCGGCAGCCGAGGGCGGTTCAGGCAGGGTGCTGCGCGTGGAACAGCGCGCCGGTCAGCACGCCGCTGCGGTACAGGCCGACGAAGTGCTCGTAGGCCTGGTCGTAGCGGTCGAAGTGGGCCTGCCCCAGCCGGGCCACCGTCTGCGCCTGCAGCGAGCGGTACATCGCATGCCGCTCGACCAGGATGCGGGTCCACTCGTCGCTCAGGTCGATGACCTGCACCATGCTCAGACCGGCGTCGCGCAGCCAGCGCCGATAGTCGACTTCGGTCGCGATCTCGCTGAAGCGCATGCCGTCGAACAGCCGGCGCGCATCATCCGCGGCCAATGCGCCGCGGTGCAGGATGTCGGAGAACACCAGCCGGCCGTCGGGCCGCAGCACGCGCGCGATGCCGGCCACCAGCCTGGGCTTGTCGGGTATGTGCGCAAAGGCCTCCTGGCTGATGGCCAGCGTGAACGAAGCATCGGCAAAGGGCAGGGCCAGCGCATTGCCTTGCTCGAAGTGCACCCGGTCCGACAGACCCGCCGCACGGGTCAACTCGGTGGCCCCTTCGACCCGGCTGGCCGTCAGGTCCAGCCCGGTGACCCGGCAGCCGGTCTTCCAGGCGAGGTAGCGTGCCGGGCCGCCCAGGCCGCTGCAGAGGTCGAGCACCTGGTCCGCCGCCACCACCTGGGCCTGGGCCATCAGCCGGTCGACCGCGGCCGTGCCGCCGTAGTGATCCTGGTCGTGCAGCTGCAGCACCTCTTCGGTGATCTGCTCACGGGCGATGCCGCGTGCCGCCACCGCATCGAAGATCTGCCGGGCGCTGATCGGGTGGAAGTCGTAGAAGTGCTCGACGGCCTGCAGGCGGGGGTCGGTGGGCATGCGGGGATCCTGGTTGCGGTAGCCTTTGGGCGTGTCCAGCATAGCGGCTCCTGTCGTCGACGCCTGCCCTTGCGGGCTGGGCGCGTCCTACGCCGCCTGCTGCGGGCGCTGGCATCGGGGCCCATGGCGTCTGCAGGCGCCGACGGCCGAGGCGCTGATGCGCTCGCGCTACAGCGCCTATGTGCTCGGCCTGGACGCCTACCTGCTGGACACCTGGCATCCGAGCACACGCCCGGCCGGCATCGAGCCACAGCCGGCCGGCCTGCGCTGGCTGGGGCTGGAACTGCGCCGCTGCACGCAGCAAGGCGACGGGCATGCGACGGTGGAGTTCATCGCGCGCAGCAAGCTGGTCGGGCGCGCCCACCGCCTGCACGAGACCAGCCGCTTCGAGCGCGTGGACAATCGCTGGCTTTATGTGGAGGCGCTGGGCTGAACGCACCGGCCGAGCCAGCATGTTCGACAACCTGTCGTCGTTCTTCATCCAGTGGGCGGTCACTGCCTTGTCGCTGTGGCTCGCCAGCCTTCTTTTCAAGGGGGTGCGCTTCGACGGCACCGGGTCGCTGGTCCTGTCGGCGCTGCTGCTCGGCTTCGTCAATGCCGTGCTGCGGCCGATCCTGATCGTGCTGACCCTGCCGCTGACGCTGCTCAGCTTCGGCCTGTTCCTGCTGGTGCTCAATGCGCTGCTGCTGATGCTGGTGTCCAGGCTGATCAAGGGCTTCAGCCTGTCGGGTTTCTGGACGGCCTTTTTCGCCAGCATCTTCATCACGCTGCTGGGCCTGGTGGCCGGCCTCGTGCTGTTCGGTGGCGAGGTGAAATGGAACGCGCCGGTGCCGGCGCAGATGCATCCGCGCTGGATCTGATACCGAACTGCGTTGTGTCGACAAGAGGCGACAGGCGGATCGCGGCGCATGGCCGTCGTTCAATGCGCGCAGTTGAGGCACACGCTGTCCGCCAGCGGCGGTGGCCAACTCCGTTCAGCCAGGTTCTTATTCACTCCGTTGGCCACCCCGCTGTCGGCCAGATTCCGTGGTCCGCAAAGGCCGCTGAGCGCAGCGGCGTGCGAAGGCCGTGTTCCTGCTGCCGAAGCGCGCTGCGGGTGCCGGCAAAGCCGGCGAGGGGGTGGCCGGCAGAGTGAATTTGGGCTGAACGCAGCCGGCTACCCCCTCGTCGGCTTTGCCTGAAGCGGCGCCAGAACGCAACGAGAACAGCGAGCCTGAAATGAAGGGCG
>JAGTRL010000196.1 GCA_018261815.1 Pseudomonadota bacterium | reverse complement strand
GGAAGGCCTGAGCTACGAGGAGATCCGCTACGAGGGCTACGGCATCGGCGGCGCGGCGATCATCGTCGACTGCATGACCGACAACCGCGTGCGCACCGTCGCCGAGGTGCGCCATGCCTTCAGCAAGTACGGCGGCAACATGGGCACCGAAGGCTCGGTGGCCTTCCAGTTCCGCCACTGCGGGCAGCTGATCTTCGCCCCCGGCACCGACGAGGACAAGGTCATGGAAGTGGCGCTGGAGGCCGGCGCCGATGACGTCATCGCCGACGACGATGGCGCCATCGAGGTGCTGTGCGCGGTGGGTGATTTCGAGGCGGTGAAGGCCGCGCTCGAAGCTGCCGGCCTGACGCCGGAGGTGGCCGGGGTGACGATGCGCGCCGAGAACGACATCGAACTGCAGGGCGAGGACGCCGTGCGCATGCGCAAGCTGCTCGACGTGCTGGAAGACCTGGACGACACCCAGGAGGTCTTCCACAACGCGGTGATGGACGAGTGAAATGGGCCCACCCCCTACGGCCTTCGGCCGCCCCCTCAAGGGGGGCGAGTCGGACGAGGAGCAGTCCCTGCGGACTGTTCCTCGCCTACGAGCGCCAACAGCGTCCTCGCTGTTGGCACCGCTGGCGGACCGGCAAAGCCGGCGCCGCGGCGGTCGCTCGGATGATGCCCTGCCTCCGGGGCGTGCAGCAGTGCTGCATGGCGCCCGCCTGAAATGAAGGTCCTTGTGATTGGCGGCGGCGGGCGCGAGCATGCGCTGGCCTGGAAGATCGCGCAGTCGCCGCGGGTGCAGAAGGTGTTCGTGGCACCGGGCAACGGCGGCACCGCGCGCGACCCGGTCCTCGACAATGTGGACATCACCGATCTGCCCGCGCTGGCCGACTTTGCCCAGGCCGAGAAGATCGGCCTGACGGTGGTCGGCCCCGAGGCGCCGCTGGCCGCTGGCGTGGTCGACCTGTTCCGCGGGCGCGGGTTGCGCATCTTCGGCCCGACCCGTGCCGCGGCGCAGTTGGAAAGCTCCAAGGCCTTCGCCAAGGAATTCATGCGCCGGCACCGCATTCCCACGGCGGACTACGCCACCTTCGACGACGCGGCCGAGGCCCATGCCTTCGTGCAGCAGCAGGGCGCACCGATCGTCGTCAAGGCCGACGGCCTGGCCGCGGGCAAGGGCGTGGTGGTCGCCACCACGCTGGAGCAGGCGCACGAGGCCATCGACTGGATGCTGGTGGACAACAAGCTCGGTGTCAGCCACAACGCCGGCGGCGCGCGGGTGGTGATCGAGCAGTTCCTCGAAGGCGAGGAAGCCAGCTTCATCGTCATGTGCGACGGCAAGAACGTGCTGCCGCTGGCCACCAGCCAGGACCACAAGCGCCTGCTCGACGGCGACGCCGGCCCCAACACCGGCGGCATGGGCGCGTACTCGCCGGCGCCGGTGGTCACGCCCAACGTGCACGCGCGGGTGATGCACGAGATCATCCTGCCCACCGTGGCCGGCATGGCCCGCGACGGCGTGCCCTTCACCGGTTTTCTCTATGCCGGGCTGATGATCGATGCGCAGGGCCAGCCGCGCACGGTGGAGTTCAACGCCCGGCTCGGCGACCCGGAGACGCAGCCGATCCTGATGCGGCTGAAGAGCGACCTGCTCGACGTGCTGCTGCAGGCCACCGACGGCACGCTCGACCAGGCCGAGCTGCAGTGGGATCGCCGCGTCGCGCTCGGCGTGGTGGTGGCTGCTGCCGGCTACCCGATGGCCCCGCGCAAGGGCGATGTCATCACCGGCCTGCCGGCCCCGGCCGAGGACCTGATGATCTTCCATGCCGGCACGGCGGAGCAGGGCGGGCAATTGGTCACCAGCGGCGGACGCGTGCTGTGCGTCACCGCCCTGGGCGAGAAGGTCAAGACCGCACAGCAACGCGCCTACGCGGCGCTGCAGGGCATCCACATCGATGGTGCGGTGCACCGCACCGACATTGGTCATCGGGCCCTCAAGAAGTGAAGAAGTGACAGGAGTGCCGTCCTTGGCAGAACCCTTCGACAGCGCCCCGGTGCGCGACTACCTGCTCGGCCTGCAGCAACGCATCGTCGGCGCCTTCGAGGCCGAAGACGGCAAGGCCTTCCTCAGCGACGGCTGGACCCGCCCGCCAGGTGGCGCGCTCGAAGGCGATGGCCTGTCGCGTCTGGTGGAACAGGGCCATGTGTTCGAGCGCGCCGGCTGCAACTTCAGCCACGTCAAGGGCAAGAAGCTGCCGCCTTCGGCCACGCAGCACCGGCCCGAGCTCGCCGGCGCCCCCTTCGAGGCGCTGGGCGTGTCGCTGGTGATGCACCCGCGCAACCCGCATGTGCCCACGGTGCACATGAACGTGCGCATGTTCGCCGCGCTGCCCGAAGGCCAGCCGCCGGTGAGCTGGTTCGGCGGCGGCATGGACCTCACGCCTTACTACGGCGTGGAAGAAGACGCGAAACACTTCCACCGCTGCTGCCGCGACGCGCTGGCGCCCTTTGGCGACGACAAGTACCCGCGCTTCAAGCAGTGGTGCGACGAGTACTTCTTCCTCAAGCACCGCGGCGAGGCACGCGGCGTTGGCGGCGTGTTCTTCGACGACTTTGCCGAACTGGGCTTCGAGCGCAGCTTCGCGATGATGCGCGCCGTGGGCGACGCCTTCGTGCCGGCCTATCTGCCGATCGTGCAGCGCCGCCGCGCCACATCACATGGCGAGCGCGAGCGCGAGTTCCAGCTCTACCGCCGCGGGCGCTATGTCGAGTTCAACCTGGTGTTCGACCGCGGTACGCACTTCGGGTTGCAGAGCGGTGGGCGTACCGAAAGCATCCTGATGAGCATGCCGCCGCTGGTGACCTGGCGCTACGACTGGGCGCCCGAGCCCGGTTCGGCCGAAGCGCGCCTTTACAGCGACTTCCTGCCCGTACGCGATTGGCTGGCTTGACGAAGCGTATCGGGCTGTTCGGCGGCAGCTTCGACCCGGTGCACCAGGCGCACCTGGCGCTGGGCCGGCAGGCGCTGGCCGAGCTGCAACTGGACGAGCTGCGTTGGGTGCCTGTCGGCCACGCCTGGCAGAAGGCCCGGCAGCTGACGCCTGCCGCGCAGCGTGAGGCCATGCTGCGCCTGGCCATCGACGGCGAGCCGCGCTTCGTGCTGGAGCGTTGCGAGCTCGAACGGCCGGGTCCGAGCTACACGCTGGAGACGGTGCGGGAGCTGCAGGCTCGGCAGCCCGGCAGGCAGTGGTTCCTGGTGATCGGCCAGGACCAGTTTGCCGGCCTGCACACCTGGGTCGGCTTCGAACAACTGCTGTCTCTCGTCACCCTCGCGGTGGCGCAGCGCCCTGACGCCAGGCTCGACGCCGACGCGCGTGTGCTGGCAGCGCCGCACGTGGACTTGGCTCTGCCGCCGATGGCGGTCTCGGCCACCGACATCCGCCAGCGCGTGGCTGACGGTCGCGACATTTCCGCACTGGTGCCGCCTGCGGTGGCGCACTATATTCATCAACAAGGCCTCTACCGGGGCACTGCCGGGAGCTGAATGGACATCCGCAAACTGCAACGCGCCATCGTCGATGGGCTGGAAGACGTGAAGGCTCAGCACATCGCAGTCTTCAACACGGAGCACCTGTCGGCGCTGTTCGAGCGGGTGATCATTGCCACCGGCGCCAGCAACCGCCAGACCAAGGCCCTGGCCGCCAGCGTGCGCGACGCGGTGCGCTCGCGGGGCATGCAGGTCTTGCGCACCGAGGGCGAGGAAAACGGCGAGTGGATCATCGTCGACTGCGGCGCCGCGGTGGTGCACATCATGCAGCCGACCATCCGCGAGTACTACCATCTCGAGGAGATTTGGGGCGGCAAGCCGGTGAAGATGAAGCTCGGCGACAGTCAGGGCCCCCGGCTGGTCAAGGCTTCCGAAGAGCCGCCGCATGCGGCCGAGGCCGCCGTCTCGGCGCGCTACCTGGTGCCGGCGAAGAAGGCGCTGGCCAAGAAGCGCGCCACCGCGCGCCGCCCGGCCACGCCGCGCGAGGCCGCAGCGCCCGGCACCGTGCGCAAGGTGGTGGTGGGCAAGCCGGCCGCGCGCAAGGGCGTGGCGCGCAAGACTACAGCGCCGCGCAGTGCCGCCGCGCCCAAGCGGCGTGCATGAAGCTGCTGGTGTTGGCCATCGGCCAGCGCCAGCCCGCCTGGGCCGACGCCGCCTGGGTCGACTTTGCCAAGCGTTTCCCGCCCGAAATGCGCCTGGAATTGAGGGCGCTGAAAGCCGAGCCGCGCAGCGGCCGCAGCGCCGTGCAGTGCATGGCCGCCGAGGCGCAGCGCATCGAGGCGGCGTTGTCCAAGGGCGCGCGCCGGGTGCTGCTGGACGAGCGCGGTACACGTACCACCACACAGCAGCTGGCCGAGCGGCTGGGCGCATGGCGCGCTGAAGGGCGCGACGTGGCCTTCCTGGTCGGCGGGCCCGACGGGCTGGACGCCACGCTGAAGGCCGGCGCCGACGAGACGCTGCGCCTGTCCGACCTGACGCTGCCGCATGCCTTCGTGCGCGTGCTGCTGGCCGAGGCGCTGTACCGTGCCTGGACGCTGCTGCAGGGCCACCCCTACCACCGCGAGTGACGGAGATTGACTGTATTGGTGCCCGGCTCAGGTCCGGCGGCTGCGTGCCGCCTTGTGCAGCAGCTCGGCCAGCATCGCGCGCTCGGCACTGCTCAGAGCGGCAAGCGCTTCGGCCTCGCCGCGTTGCAGGGCCGGGATGGCGCGCTCCATGGCGGCGACACCGGCACGGGAGAGCGTCAGGTGTTGCAGCCGGGCGTCGCGCTCGCCACGCTCGCGCTCCAGCCACCCGCGCTGCGCGAGCCGCTCCACGGCCGCAGCAATATGGGGTGGGGTGACGGCCAGTGCCCGCGCCAGCTGGCGTGCCGTCGAACCCGGATTGCCGTTCAGCAGAGCAAGCAGCGTGAACTCCAGCCGGCGCAGCTCCTGCGGGCCGCCGACCTGCTCGGCAAACACACGATCGGTGACCACTGCGGCCTGGGCCAACTGGTAACCGATGATCGTCAGCAGCTCCGCCTCGTCGAGCGAAGCGGCGGGTGTGCGTGCGGCCGGCGGCGCGGTCACCTTGCGGGCAGAAGAAGGCATCTTTATGTTCAGTGTGTGATCGAGTTTGGGCGCACGTACTTAGGGAAAAGCCTCATCCATGCCCTTCGGATCGTTCACTAGGATTCCGAACCAAGGCGCCCGCAGCGCCCCCGCCCGGCCCTTGCCGGCAATCCACAGGAGGACATCATGCAAGTTTCCCATGCCCGCCTCGCGGCGCGGTTCGGCGCGGCGGCGCTGGCGCTGCTGCTCGCCTCCGGCGCCCAGGCTCACGGCCGCGGCCGCCATCTGCCACAGCTGTCGCCGGCCACGCCGGCCACGCTGGTCGGCACCTGCGAGTCGCTGGTCGATCGCCTCGGCGGCCTTGGCAATACCACCATCACCGCCGCCACCACCATTGCCGCCGGCACCCTCATGGTCGCCGGCGCGCCGGTGCCCGAGCATTGCCGCATCAGCGGGTACATGTTCCAGCGCACCAGCCCGGTGGACGGCAAGACCTACTCGATCCAGTTCGAGATGCGCCTGCCCGTGGCCTGGAATGGCCGCTTCTTCCACCAGGGCAACGGCGGCATCGACGGGAGCGTGGTCACGGCCAACACCGGCTTCGGCGGCGGGCCGCTGACCACGCCGCTGCTGCAGGGCTTCGCCGTGCTGTCCTCCGACGCCGGCCACAGCAACGCGCTGGGCGGCCCGGCCTTCGGCCTGGATCCGCAGGCGCGTCTCGACTATGGCTACCAGGCGGTCGGCAAGCTCACGCCGATGGCCAAGCAGGCCATCGGGCTGGCCTACGGCAAGGGACCCGACCGCTCGTACTTCGGCGGCTGCTCCAACGGCGGGCGCCATACGCTGGTGGCCGCCGCGCGCTACACGCAGGACTACGACGGCTACCTCGCCGGCGCGCCGGGCTACAACCTGCCGCTGGCCGCGCTGGCCAACATCTTCGGCGCGCAGCGCTACGCCACCGTGGCCACCGCCGACCCGGTCACGCCGCCGGGGCTGGAGACGGCCTTCACCGCGGCCGAGCGCCGCGTGCTCGCCGATGCCGTGCTGGCGCGCTGCGACCGGCTGGACGGCGCCAGCGATGGCCTGGTGCAGGACACCCGCACCTGCCAGCGCGTGTTCGACCTCGACCGTGACGTGCCCACGTGCCCGGGTGCGCGCGACGGCAGTTGCCTGTCAACAGCGCAGAAGGAGGCGATCGCGCCGATCTTCAGCGGCGCCACGCTGAGCAACGGGCGGCCCTTCTACGCCCCGTTCCCGTACGACAGCGGCATCGCCGGCGGTGGCATCTCGTTCTGGGAGTTCACCGCGCCACTGTTCCTCGACTCGGGCGCGGTGGGCGTGATCTTCAAGGTGCCGCCGAGCATCGACGCGCTCTCCAACGGGCCGGCCTTCAGCCTGGGCCTGGACATCGACACCGCCTTGGCGCAGTTGTTCGCCACTGATGCCACCTACACCGAATCGGCGATGTCGTTCATGACGCCGCCGAACGCACGCAACATGAACGCGGCGCGCGAGCGCGGCGCGAAGATCATCGCCTATCACGGCGTCAGCGACCCGATCTTCTCGGTGGCCGACACCGAGCGCTGGTACCGCGGCATCGACCGCAGCAGCGGCGGCCGCGCCGACGACTTCGCCCGGCTCTACCGCGTGCCGGGCATGGGCCACTGCTCAGGCGGCCCGACGGTCGACCAGTTCGACGCGCTGACGCCGCTGGTGAAATGGGTGGAACGCGGCATCGAACCGGGTGCGCTGACCGCGCAGGCGCGCGGCACCGGCAACCCCGGCGGTGCCAACGCCGAGTTGCCGGCCGGTTGGTCGCCGACGCGCACGCGGCCCCTGTGCCCCTATCCGCAAGTCGCACGCTACAAGGGCCGCGGCGATGTCGAGAGCGCGACGAACTGGGCCTGCAACGGCCGCCAAGGTCTGGGCCACGATCGAAATCACGGCCAAGGCCACGATCACGACGACTGAGGCGGCCTCTGCGGGTGCCGCGCCGCGACAATGGCGCGATGCCCGCAACCAAGACCACGCTGTACCTGGCCTCGCAGAGCCCGCGCCGGAGCCAGTTGCTGCTGCAGATCGGCGCCGCGCACGAGCTGCTGTGGCCTGACTCCGGCGAAGACACCGAGTTGCTGGAGGCCGTGCGGCCCGGCGAACTGCCGGCGCCCTATGTGCAACGGGTGACGCGCGCCAAGCTGCAGGCAGCGCTTGCCCGGCTCGAGCGCCGCAGCTTGCCGCCGGCGCCGGTGCTGTGCGCCGACACCACGGTGGCGGTGGGCCGGCGCATGCTGGGCAAGCCCGCCGATGCGGACGACGCCCGTGCCATGCTGGGGGCCTTGTCCGGCCGCACGCACCGCGTGCTTACCGCGGTCGCGGTGCACGACGGCCGGCGCAGCCGTGCCGCGCTGCAGGTGTCGCACGTGCGCTTTGCCGCCATGCCGGCCGCGGCCATCGACGCCTACGTGGCCGGCGGCGAGCCCTTCGGCAAGGCCGGCGCCTATGCCATCCAGGGCGCGATCGCCGCCTGGATCGAGCGTATCGAAGGCAGCCACTCCGGCATCATGGGCCTGCCGCTGTTCGAGACTGCGGCACTGCTGCGCGCGGCCGGCGTGGCCGTCCCATAGACTCCGGAATCACATGGCCAGCCAAGACATCCTCATCAACTGGGCCCCGCAGGAAACGCGCGTGGCCATCGTCGAGAACGGCGCCGTGCAGGAGCTGCACATCGAGCGCGCGCTCGAGCGCGGGCTGGTCGGCAACGTCTACCTGGGCAAGGTGGCGCGCGTGCTGCCGGGCATGCAGAGCGCCTTCATCGACATCGGGCTGGACCGCGCCGCCTTCCTGCACGTGGCCGACCTGAATCCGCCCGCCAACGGCAGCGGCGCGCGCGGCGAGGCGGCGGCCACGCCGATCGAGCGGCAGATCTTCGAAGGCCAGTCGCT
>JAGTRL010000195.1 GCA_018261815.1 Pseudomonadota bacterium | reverse complement strand
CTCGGCGCTGAACTTGTCGAACAGCTGCTTGAAGCGGTCGTAGCTGCCGATGCCCGGCTTCATCATCTTGCTCAGCGGGCCGCCTTCGGTGTGCTCCGGCGCGATCTTCAGGTAGCCGCCCACGTGGTGCGTGGCCAGCTCCTTGATGTACTCGGGCGACTTCACCGCCAGGTCGTAGCGCAATCCCGAGGCGATGAGGATCTTCTTCACCCCCTTGAGCGCGCGCGCCTTGCGGTACATGTGGATCAGCGGCGCGTGGTCGGTGTTCAGGTTCGGGCAGATGCCGGGGTAGACGCAGCTGGGCTTGCGGCAAGCCGCCTCGATGGCCGGACTCCTGCAGCCGAGGCGGTACATGTTGGCCGTGGGCCCGCCCAGATCCGAAATGACGCCGGTGAAGCCCTTGACCTTGTCGCGGATGTCCTCGATCTCGCGCAGCACCGAGGCTTCCGAGCGGCTCTGGATGATGCGGCCCTCGTGCTCGGTGATCGAGCAGAAGGTGCAGCCGCCGAAGCAGCCGCGCATGATGTTCACGCTGAAGCGGATCATCTCCCAAGCCGGGATGCGCGCGTCGCCGTAGCTGGGGTGCGGGGCGCGCGCATAGGGCAGGTCGAAGACATGGTCCATTTCCGCCGTCGTCAGCGGGATCGGCGGCGGGTTCAGCCAGACGTCGCGCGCCGTCTTGTCTTCTCCGTGGCACTGCACCAGCGCGCGCGCATTGCCCGGGTTGGTCTCCAGGTGCAGCACGCGGCTGGCATGGGCGTAGAGCACCGGGTCGCTCTTCACCTGCTCGTAGGCCGGCAGGCGGATCACGGTCTTGCCGCGCGGCGGCATCACCACGCGCCGGCTCGGCGGCATCGCCACCACCGCCACGGCCGGTGCTGCGCCTTCGTCCTTGGCGCAAGTCGCGCCCTGGCTGGCCGCCTGCTCGCTGGTCGTTTGGTACGGGTTGATGTGCTCGTCGACCCGACCCGGTCGGTCGACCTCGGTGGAGTCGAGCTCGAAGAAGCCTTCGGGCGCGGTGCGCACCATGTAGGCCGTGCCGCGCACGTCGGTGATCTGCTCGACCGGCTCGCGCCGTGCCAGCCGATGCGCGATCTCGATGATGGCGCGCTCGGCATTGCCGTACAGCAGCAGGTCGGCCTTGCTGTCGACCAGGATCGAGCGCCGCACCTTGTCCTGCCAGTAGTCGTAGTGGGCGATGCGGCGCAGGCTGGCCTCGATGCCGCCCAGCACGATCGGCACCTCGGCATAGGCCTCGCGGCAGCGCTGCGCGTAGACCAGCGTGGCGCGGTCCGGGCGCTTGCCGGCCACGTCGCCGGGGGTGTAGGCATCGTCGCTGCGCAGCCTGCGTTCGGCGGTGTAGCGGTTGATCATCGAATCCATGTTGCCGGCGGTGATGCCGAAGAACAGATTCGGTTGGCCCAGGGCCTTGAATGGCTCGGCACTTTGCCAATCAGGTTGGACGATGAGGCCGACGCGGAAGCCCTGCGCCTCGAGCACGCGGCCGATCACCGCCATGCCGAAGCTCGGGTGGTCGACATAGGCGTCGCCGCTGACGATGACGATGTCGCAGCTGTCCCAGCCTAGCGCATCCATCTCGGCGCGGCTCATCGGCAGGAAGGGCGCCGGCCCGAAGCGCTTGGCCCAATAGGGGCGGTAGCCGGTCAAGGGCTTGGCGGCAGGCGGGGCGTCAGGGGCGGCGATGGACACGAAAAGGCTTTGCAGGCCTGCCCGGCGCGGGCAGCCGACAATTGTCCCAGCTTGGCCGCGCCCGCGTGCCAAGGGGCCTTGACGCCGAGCCACCGGAGACCATCGATGCTGCAACTCAGACCCAGCTGCGAGCACTGCAACAAGGCATTGCCGCCGGATTCGACCGAAGCGCGCATCTGCAGCTTCGAGTGCACCTTCTGCGCCGGCTGCGTGGACACGGTGCTGGCCGATGTCTGCCCCAACTGCGGCGGCGGCTTCACCCCACGCCCGGTGCGTCCGGCGCGCGACTGGAAGGGCGGCAACTTCCTGGACAAGTACCCGGCGTCGACCACCGTCAAGCACCGGCCGGTGGATGCTCAAGCGCATGCCGCGCTCGTCGCCTCGCTGCGAGGATTGCCACCGGAACGGCGCTGACCTTGCGCAAAGCCCGGGATTAGGGTTATCCCTTAGAATCACGACTCAAACGACAAGAGTCCTGAATCCCATGTTTGCCCTGATCAAGTCCCTGTCCATGCTGTTCCGCCCCTCGCTCGACGACGTGCAGCAGCGCCACGAAAAGTACCTGTCCGAGGCCGTCGACATGTGCGACCTCGAAGCCCGCATCCGCCACCTGGATGGCGGCCACCGCAGCATCTACCGCACCGGGCCCCACGGCGTCTTCATGATCTGATGGCGCGACGCGGCTACAGGCTGCGCCGCACGACAGCACCGCTCAGGCCGCGCAGCAGCCACTTCGGCGTGGCCCGTGAAGCCAGCGTCGTGGCCAGGTTCAGCATGCCCGGCACCTTGATGACCTCGCCGCGCAGGCAGGCCCTGTAGCCCTCGGCCGCCACCTCGGCAGCATCGCCCACCATGAAGGCCGGCAGCTTGCCCAGCTTGTCGTTGGCCGCCGCCGCGCGGCTCAACAGCTGCGTGGCGGTGAAGCCCGGGCACAGCGCGGTGATGCTGACGCCCGTGCCCTTGAGCTCTTCCGACAGCGATTCGGTCAGCGACAGCACGTAGGCCTTGGTGGCGGCATAGGTGGCCAATGTCGGCACCGGTTGGAAGGCCGCAATCGAGGCCACGTTGAGCACGCGGCCCCAGCCGCGCTCGCGCATGCCGGGCAGGAACATCGCCAGCATCGCCGTCAGCCCCGATACGTTCAGGTCGATCAGCTCCTGGTGCCGCGACGGCGCGATGTCGCAGAAGGCACCCTGCTCCAGCACGCCGGCGTTGTTGACCAGCACGTCCACCGAGATCTGCTTGCGCCGCAGCGCCGTCGCCAATGCCGCAGCGGCGGCGGGCTGCGACAGGTCGGAAGGCTGCACGCGCACCGCCACGCCGTGCGCGCCTTCCAGTTCGGTGGCAAGCGCACGCAGCTTGTCGGCATTGCGCGCCACCAGCACCAGGTCGAAGCCACCCTGGGCGAAGCAGCGCGCGAGTTCCTCGCCGATGCCGGAGGAGGCACCGGTGACCAGCGCGGTGCGTCCGGCATGCTTCGAAGTCCGGGTCATGGATCGTCTCCTTGAAGGCCCTGCAGGGGCGGCCGGCAACGGCTGATTGTGAAGGCCATCCGGAACCAGCCGCTATGCTTGCCGCTCTCCCCCATCAGACCAGGAGACTCCCATGGCCACCCCCGTCGCCGCACTGCAGCAGCGCCTGCAGCCGCTCTTTCCCGGCCTGATGGGCTTGCAACTCACCGAGGTGGGCCCGGACCGCATCGTCGCCACGATGCTGGTGCGGCCCGACCTGTGCACCAGCGGCGGCATCCTGCATGGCGGTGCGCACATGGCCTTCGCCGACACGCTGGGGGCGGTGGGCACCTTCGTCAACCTGCCCGAGGGCAAGGGCACGACCACGGTCGAATCGAGCACCAAGTTCATCGGTGCGGCCAAGGTCGGCAGCACCGTCACCGGCGAGAGCACGCCGCTGCACAAGGGCCGCACCACGATGGTCTGGCAGACGCACATCCGCAACGACGCGGGCAAGCTCTGCGCGGTGGTCACGCAAACGCAGCTGGTGCTGGGCTGATGCCAAGTACCGCGCCCTACGGCAGCTGGAAGTCGCCGCTCTTGGCCGAGCGCGCGGTGGCCGCCGGCATCGGCCTGGGCGATGTCAGCTTCGACGGCGACAGCATCCTGTGGCAGGAATCGCGGCCCGCCGAAAAAGGCCGCAACGTCATCATGCGACGCGGCGCCGACGGCACGCTGCAGGAGCTGAACCCCGCGCCCTTCAATGCACGCAGCCGCGTGCACGAGTACGGCGGCCGCGCCTACCTGATGGACCGCGGCGTGCTGTTCTTCAGCCACTTCGCCGACCAGCGCCTGTACCGCGTGGACCCTGGCCAGGCGCCGCGGCCCATCACGCCGGAATCGCTGGCGCTGCGCTATGCCGACCTGTGCGCCGATGCGCGGCGCGGTCTGCTGTGGGGCGTGCGCGAGGACCATCGTGCCGGCGGCGAGCCGCGCAACTGCCTGGTCGCGCTGCAGGCCCAGGGCGATGCCGAGGGCGGGCGCATCGTCGCCGAAGGCCACGACTTCTGCGCCGCGCCGCGACTGAGCCCCGACGGCACGCAGCTCGCCTGGCTCAGCTGGAACCACCCGGACATGCCCTGGGACGGTTGCGAGCTGTGGCTGGCCGAGCTCGACGCTTCGGGCGGCCTGCATGGCACACGCCGAGTGGCCGGCAGCCGCGACGAAGCGGTGCAGCAGCCACTGTGGTCACCGGACGGGCGGCTGCACTTCATCAGCGACCGCAGCGGCTGGTGGAACCTGTACCGCTGGGGCGAGCAAGGCGCCGAAGCGCTGTGCCCGATGGACGCCGAGTTCGGCCAGCCGATGTGGAACTTCGGCCTGGCCACCTGTGGCTTCAGCTCGGCGCGGCAGCTGGTGTGCAGCTTCGTGCGCGGCGCGGTGTCGCAGCTGGCCGTGCTGGACACCGTAAGCAAGACGCTGCGCATGCTCGACACACCGTTCAGCAGCATCGGCAACCTGGCGGTATCGGGACATCGCGTGCTGTTCACCGGCGCATCGCCGCTGCAGGCCGCGTCGGTGTGCCTGCTGCACCTGGACGACGGCCGCATCAAGACGCTGCGCCGCGGCAGCACGCTGGACGCCGACCCCGACTACAGCTCGGTACCCGAGGCGATCGAGTTTCCCACCGCCGGCGGCCTGACGGCACATGCCTTCTTCTACCCACCGCGCAATCGCGAGTTCCGCGCGCCGGCCGGCGAGAAGCCGCCGCTGCTGGTGATGAGCCATGGCGGCCCGACCAGCATGGCGGCCAACGCCTACCGCGCCGGCGTGCAGTACTGGACCAGCCGCGGCATCGCGGTGCTCGACGTCAACTACGGCGGCAGCTCGGGCTTCGGCCGCGCCTACCGCCAGCGGCTCGATGGCCAGTGGGGCGTGGTCGACGTGATGGACTGCATCCACGGTGCGCAATATCTGGTGGAGCGCGGCGATGTCGATGGCCGGCGGTTGATCATCCGCGGCGGCAGCGCCGGCGGCTACACCGCGCTCAGCGCCCTCGCCTTCCACGACAGCTTTGCCTGCGGTGCCAGCCTGTACGGCGTCGGCGACCTGCAGACGCTGGCGCAGGACACGCACAAGTTCGAATCCCGCTACCTGGACCGGCTGGTCGGCCCCTGGCCCGAGGCCCGCGAGCTGTACCGGGCACGCTCACCGCTGTACCACCTGGACGGCCTGCGACGCCCGCTGATCCTGCTGCAGGGCGCCGAAGACAAGGTGGTGCCGCCGGAGCAATCACGGCGCATGCATGCCGCGCTCAAGGCCAAGGGTGTGCCGGTCGCGTACCTGGAGTTCGAGGGTGAGCAACATGGCTTCAGGGACCTGAAGAACATCGTGCGCGCCCTGGAGGCCGAGGCCTTCTTCTACGCCCGCGTCTTCGGCTTCACGCTGGCCGATCCGGCGGAACCGGTGGCCATCGACAACTTGTGATCACCAGCTCGCTTCACGCTCCGGCGTGGCGCCGATCTTGTGGATCGACAGGTCGGCGCCGTCGAATTCCTGTTCCGGCGTCAGCCGCAGCGGCGTCAGCAGCTTGATGGCGCCATAGACCGCAAAGCCGCCGGCCAGCGCCCAGGCCACGCCGAGGCCGGTGCCGATGAGCTGCGCGCCCAGGTTCACACCACCCAGCCCGCCCAGCGTCGTGCTACCGAAAATGCCGCAGGCGACGCCGCCCCAGGCACCGCACAGCCCGTGCAAGGGCCAGACGCCGAGCACGTCGTCGATCTTCCAGCGGTTCTGCGTCAGCGTGAACATGGTGACGAAGATCGCCCCGGCCACACCGCCGGTGACGAGCGCGCCCAGCGGGTGCATCACATCGGAGCCGGCGCACACCGCCACCAGCCCGGCCAGCGGCCCGTTGTAGACGAAGCCCGGGTCGTTGCGGCCCAGCAGGGTGGCCACCAGCGTGCCGCCGACCATGGCCATCAGCGAGTTCACCGCCACCAGACCGGAGATCTTGTCGATGGTCTGCGCGCTCATCACGTTGAAGCCGAACCAGCCCACCGCCAGCACCCAGGAGCCAAGCGCCAGGAAGGGGATGCTGGAAGGCGGGTGCGCGCTGATCGCGCCGTCCTTGCGGTAGCGGTTGCTGCGCGCACCGAGCAGCAGCACCGCGGCCAGGCCGATCCAGCCGCCCACCGCATGCACCACCACGCTGCCGGCAAAGTCGTGGAAGTCGGCGCCAGTCGACCCCTTGATCCAGCCCTGCACGCCGAAGCGGCCGCCCCAGACCACACCTTCGAACAGCGGATAGACCAGAGCCAACAGCAGCGCCGTGGCTGCCAGCTGCGGGCCGAAGCGCGCCCGCTCGGCGATGCCGCCGGAGACGATGGCCGGAATGGCCGCGGCAAAGGTCAGCAGGAAGAAGAACTTGACCAGCTCGAAGCCGTTCTTGGCCGCCAGCGTCTCGGCCCCGGCAAAGAAGTGGATGCCGTAGGCCAGTGCATAGCCGACGAAGAAGTAGGCAATGGTCGAGACCGCGAAGTCCACCAGGATCTTAACCAGCGCATTGACCTGGTTCTTCTTGCGCACCGTGCCCAGCTCCAGGAAGGCAAAGCCGGAATGCATGGCCAGCACCATGATGGCGCCGAGCAGGATGAACAGCGTGTCGGTGCCTTGCTTGATCGTTTCCATGCGGTCCTTGTGTCAGGCGTGGGTGGCGCAATCACGCTCTGCGGGACAAGCGATGCGCGCACCAATCGAGCAATCTTCATGCCCGAATCGGTGCGTTCGCACCATAGAAGTTCGCCGCGGTTCAGGGCGCACGGTTCGCGATGGGTGCACAGACCGCCCATTCGTGGTGCATGTCCGGACTTTCAGCCACGAGCCAAAATGCCGCGATGAGCCCCCCGTTGACCCCCTTCAAATCGGTGCAATACGCCGGCAGCGCGCCCGGCTCGCGGCTGATCGTGCTCGGCGCCGTGCATGGCAACGAGACCTGCGGCACGCGCGCCATCGAGCGCGTCATGGCCGAACTCGACTGCGGCGCGTTGGCACTGGCCACCGGCAGCGTCAGCTTCGTGCCGGTGAGCAATCCGCTGGCCTATGCCCACGGCCGCCGCACCGGCGACCGCAACCTGAACCGCGCGCTGCTGCCCGCCGATGCGCCGCGCGAGTTCGAGGACCATGTGGCCAACTGGCTGTGCCCGCTGCTGGCCGCGCATGAGGTGCTGCTCGATCTGCATTCCTTCCACGGCGGCGGCCAGCCTTTCGTGATGGTCGGGCCGCAGGACAACGCCGGGCCGCTGGAACCGTTTGCGCAGGCCGCGCGCGAGGAAGCGCTGGCGCGCTGCCTGGGCGTGGGCCGCGTGGTCGACGGTTGGCTCGACACCTATGCTGCCGGCGTGGCGCGGCGGCGGCGCAGTGCGCAAGCCGAAGGCCGCGCCGACGCATTGGAGATGGACCCGCGCTACGGCATCGGCACCACCGAATACATGCGCTCGGTGGGCGGCTGCGCGCTGACGCTGGAATGCGGCTCGCACGACGACCCGGCCTCGATCGAGGTGGCCTATGCCGCGATCCGCAACACGCTGGCGCATCTGGGCCTGAGTGGCGAACCGGCGCCACCGGCCCGGCGCCTGGAGGCGTTGTCGCTGGTCAGTGTGGTGGACCGGCAGGATGCGGGTGATGCCTTCGTGCGCGACTGGCACAGCTTCGACGTGCTCGAGCAGGGCGAAGCGATCGCCCGCCGCGCCAGCGGCGAACTGCTCACCGCGCCGCACGACGGCTGGATCGTCTTCCCCTTCGCTGCGGCCCAGCCGTGGCAGGAGTGGTATTACCTGGCGCGCGCCAGCGAGCGCTTCGGCTGACTCACACAGATTCGCATTCCCTCGCGTGGAAGCGATGTGCGCTTTCGGCGCATAGCCGCCCTTCATTTCAGGCTCGCTGTTCTCGTTGCGTTCTGGCGCCGCT
>JAGTRL010000194.1 GCA_018261815.1 Pseudomonadota bacterium | reverse complement strand
TGATCATGGGCGGGCCGCTCGGGCGCTGTGTGAAAAGTCGACAATTGTCGGATGTTCCAACCTTCGCAGCACGACGTACGCTCTTTCTTCTGCGGCACCTGGCGCAAGCAGCGCGATGGCCTGCCGCTGTCGCCGATCGAGGCGCAGGCGGCAGCGTGGATCGACGAGCACCCCGAGTACCACGCCACGCTGGCCGACGAGCCGGCAGCGCTGGCGGCCAGCTACCAGGTCGAGGACGGGCGCGAGAACCCCTTCCTGCATCTGTCGATGCATCTGTCGATCCAGGAGCAGACGGGCATCGACCAGCCCACCGGCATCCGCCAGGCGGTGCAGTTGCTGGCGGCGAAGCGCCAGTCGCTGCACCAGGCGCACCACGAGGTGATGGAATGCCTGGGCGAGATGATCTGGGCCTCGCAACGCAGCGCAGCGCCGCCCGACGGACAGGCCTACATCGACTGCGTGCGGCGCCGCTCCACGTCCTGAATCAGAACACCCACTCGTAGTTGACGATGATGCGGTAGTCCTCGATGTCGCCGTCGGCGCGCATGTCCACGTAGGCAGCGCGTCCGCGGATCCAGAAAGGTCGCGCCCATTCGGGCCAGCGCTTGTCGCTGAAGCGGTAGTCCAGCGTCATGTCGTATTCGGTCCAGTTCGGCTGTGCCGCGCCGCTGGACGCATTGATGGCGTCCCAGCCGTAGACGATGGCAGCGTTCAATTTGAGCCCCGGCAGGTTCTGCGCGGCGAAGTCGTAGCTGCCCCCCAGCAGCCAGGCCTTCATGCCGGCCTGGTTGAAGCTCTTGACGATCATGTAGGTGTAGCCGGCCCAGCCCGAATACGGTGTCTGGTAGGCCGAGCCGGAGCCGGTCTGCTGGTAGGCCAGGCTCGCCGTCGCGCCGCCGCTCGTCAGGTCGGCCTTCAATCCGCCCGACCAGGTGGAGAAGGACGAGCCCGTCAGCAACTGCTCGCCAACGCCGCTCTGGTACATCGCCTGCGCGCCCAGTTGCAGCTTGTAATGCGCCGACAGCGGGGTACGCCAGGCGACGTCTGCGTAGTTCGACTGCAGCACGTTGGGCACGTAGTAGCTGGACATCTTCCAGTCGAGGTCCGGCGTCGGCTTGCCGGACACGCCGGCCAGCCACATCGGCTCGCTGGTGGACCCCGCGATGCCGGCAGCGGAGACGAAGTTGATGAAGTTCTCGTCGGTCTTCGGTTTGGTCGCGTTCAGGTAGGCGACGTAGTAGCGCAGTCCATCGACTCCACCATCAAGATTGCCGCCCGAATAGGTGATCGGGGTCATGCGGTTGTCGGTGGCATTGATCTCTGGCTGGTTCACCAGGAAGCGCCCGCCGGTCAGCACCTGTTCCCACAGCTTCAGCGACAGGTAGCTCTCACCGATCACCGAGTAGGCCTCCTGCCCCGGCGCCAACAGCCCCGAGCCGTCCTGGTCCAGCGGGCCCCACAGCTTCTGCGAGGTGTAGGCGACGACGCCGAAGCGCAGCGTGTCGGCGATCCAGCCGCTGTGGTAGCCGAGCCAGCCGCCCGCGGCCCACGCGGCTTGGGTCACGTCGCCCGGGTTCTGCCGGTCGAAGTAGTAGCTGCGAAAGTGCAGCGTCACTTCGCTGTCGGGCCCGAGCGCCCGTTCCAGCGCGTAGTTCAGGGACTGCGCACGCAGCGTGCCGCAGGCCAGCATCAGGGCCAATGCCTGAACCCAGAGGTGCGTCCTGCCCATCATCCTGCCCCCAAAATACCTGCTCCCAAGCGGATCATCATGGTAGCGGCCGCGCCTTGCGCTGCCCGTACACTCGCCGCCCGACTCTGGCCAGACAAGGAAAACGATTGCGCGCGCTGCCGCGAAGCTGCCGCCACGGCCTGCGCGTCCTGTTGCTGATTGGCGGGGCGCTGCAGGCAGCAACGGCCTGGGCCGACGGCTCGTTGTCCACCGAGTTCTGGCCGGAGATCAATGCCTACCTCGGCCTCGGCGAGCGCAGTCGGCTGATGTTCAGTGCCGCGGGCACGCGCGCGATGGAAGGCTCGGTGGACAACCGCATTCTGGCGGTGCAGAACGCGCAGTTCACGCTCAACTTCGACTACACGCTGGCGCCGATCCTGCGCCGCGACGTGCCCCAGGCGGAGTGGTCGAAGAACCGGCTGCTGTGGGCCCGACTCGGCTATGAGTACGGCACCTCCGGCAGCTCGGGTGCGGACTCTTATCGGTCCGACACCGGCATCCTCGAGCTCAATGCGCGCTATCCGATGGACGGCACGCTGTGGCTGACGAGCCGGCTGCGCACGGACTTCCGCGACATCAACGGCGAAACCTCGCAGCGCTACCGGATGCGCGCGGGCGCGGAATGGGACGCGTTGGCCTTCGAACACCCGTTCGCGCCCTATGCCAGCGTCGAAGTGCTCTACGACACGCGCTACGACAAGTGGAGCCGGCTGACGCTGAAGGCCGGGGTGGAAACGCCGATCGGCGGCGACTGGCGTGTCGAACCCTACCTGGCGCTGCAGCTGAACAAGCCCGGCGACGAACTCAAGCGCGTGCTCGGGCTGGGCCTGAGCTTCAAGGTCTATTTCGACTGATCGCCGCTTCAGGCGGCGGCATAACCCTCGTCGGCCAGCACGCGCTGGAACTCGGCGGCCGGTCGCGTCGACTCGATGCGCACCTGGTGCGTGGGCAGGTCGATCTGCAGCTTGGCCGCCGCATCCACCTGCTGGACGGCGGCGGTGACGGCCTTGACACAATGGCCGCAGGTCATGGTGGGCAGGGTGAATTCGATCATGTTGCTCTCCTTCGGGCGGAATTGTCCCGCATCACGCCGCCACTCTGAAGCCCGGTCTACAGTGCGCGCATGACGCAGGACAACTCTTTGACCTTGCCGATCGAGGGCATGACCTGCGCGTCGTGCAGCGCGCGGGTGGAGCGTGCGCTGCAGCGCGTGCCCGGCGTGCAGCAGGTCAGCGTCAACCTAGCGACCGAGAGCGCCGCCGTCGAGCTGGCCTCGCCGGTCAGTGCGGCCACGCTGAGCCAGGCGGTGCACAAGGCCGGATACGCCGTGCCGCAGGACGAGGCCGAGTTGCGCATCGACGGCATGACCTGCGCCACCTGCGTGGCACGCGTCGAAAAGGCGCTGAAGTCCGTGCCCGGCGTGCTCGAGGCGAGCGTCAACCTGGCCACCTCGACGGCGCATGTGACACGCCTGTCGGGCACGGCGCACTCGCCGGCGCTGCTGCAGGCGGTGCGCCGTGCCGGCTACGAGGCACAGGACGCTTCCGCGGCCGAGGCCACACCAGGCGGGGCCCGCAAGACCCACGACCCGGGCTGGAAGGTGGCCCTGGCCGTCGCGCTGTCGGCCCCGCTGGTGCTGCCGATGCTGGGCGCGGCCTTCGGCCGGCACTGGATGTTGCCAGCGGCATGGCAGTTCGTGCTGGCCGCGCCGGTGCAATTCTGGCTGGGCTGGCGCTTCTACCGCGCCGGCTGGATGGCACTGCGTGCCGGCACCGGCAACATGGACCTGCTGGTCGCGCTGGGCACCAGCGCCGCCTTCGGGCTGAGCCTGGTGCTGTGGGCGCGCGGCGACCCACACCTGTACTTCGAGAGTGCGGCGGTGGTGATCACGCTGGTGATGTTCGGCAAGTGGCTCGAGTCGCGCGCCAAGCGGCGCACGCTGGCCGCGCTGGATGCCTTGCGTGCGCTCTGGCCGCAGACTGCCCGGCTGCTGCGCGACGGGCAGGAGCAGATGGTGCCGCTGGCCGAGTTGCAGGTCGGCGACCTGCTGCGCGTGCTGCCCGGCGAACGCATCCCCACCGACGCGCTCATCGTCGAAGGTGCCAGCCACCTGGACGAATCGATGCTCACCGGCGAGAGCCTGCCGGTGGCGCGCGAAGCCGGCGACAAGGTGACCGGCGGTTCGATCAACGGCGAAGGCCTGCTGCTGCTGCGCGTGCGCGCGGTCGGCGCCGAGACGCAGCTGGCGCGAATCGTGCGGCTGGTCGAATCGGCGCAGGCGAAAAAGGCGCCGATCCAGCAGTTGGTCGACCGCGTCAGCGCGGTGTTCGTACCGGTGGTGCTGGCCGCGGCGCTGGTCACGCTGCTGGGCTGGGGTTTCAGCTCCGGCGACTGGGCTGCGGCGACGCTGCATGCGGTGTCGGTGCTGGTCATCGCCTGCCCCTGCGCACTGGGGCTGGCGACGCCGGCCACCTTCATGGTCGGCACCGGTCTGGCGGCGCGGCGCGGCATCCTGGTGCGCGACGCGCAGGCGCTGGAGCAGATGCGTGCGGTCAAACTGGTGGCCTTCGACAAGACCGGCACGCTCACCGAAGGCAAGCCGCAGTTGCAGGCGGTGGCGCCGGCGGCCGGGCAGACCACCAACACGCTGCTGGCGCTGGCCGCGGCACTGCAGCACGGCAGCGAACACCCGCTGGCGCGGGCCGTCCTGCAGGCCGCCGCGGCGGCGGGCGTCGATGCACCCGCCGCCATGGACCTGCGCGCCGTGCCCGGCCGCGGCATCGAAGGCCGCGTGCAGGGCCGCTTGCTGCGCCTGGGCAGCGCGCGCTGGCGTGACGAACTTGGCGCCCCGGCCGGCATGTTGCAGGCCCGCGCCGATGTGCTGCAGGCCCAGGGCTGCAGTCTGGCATGGCTGATGGCCGAGGCGCCCGACGGCGAAGGCCCAGTTCCGATTTTGGGGCTGCTGGCCTTCGGCGACCGGCCCAAGGCCGGCGCGGCGGCAGCCATTGCACGGCTGCATGCGCTGGGCATCCGCACCGCGTTGATCAGTGGCGACAACCGCGGCGCCGCCGCGTCGGTGGCGGCGCAGCTGGGCATCGACGAGGTGCATGCCGAGGTGCTGCCCGGCGACAAGGCCGAGGTGGTGGCGCGGCTGCGCGCGACGCTGCCGACCGGTGCGCGTGTGGCCATGGTTGGAGACGGCGTCAACGATGCGCCAGCCCTGGCCGCGGCCGACGTCGGCCTGGCGATGAGCACGGGCACCGACGTCGCGATGCACAGCGCCGGCCTGACACTGATGCGCGGCGACCCGGCCCTGGTGGCCGAGGCCTACGAGCTGTCTCACGCCATCGGTGCCAAGCTGCGCCAGAACCTGTTCTGGGCCTTTGCCTACAACGTGGTGGGCATCCCTTTGGCGGGCTTCGGTGCGTTGAGCCCGATGCTGGCCGGTGCTGCGATGGCGCTGTCGAGCGTGAGCGTCATCGGCAACGCGCTGCTGCTCGGGCGCTGGAAACCGCGCACCTGAAGCGCGGGCGCCCGATGCGGGCGCTCAAGTTGGCGCGGGTCGCGCCGAAAACGGTGCAGACCCACCCCTGGAACACGCCGTCCCCGCGCTGTCCAGGACCTTTTCCCCGCAGGAGCGCCATGCAATTCTCGCAACTCAGCTCGGTCAAGCACCGCCTTGCCGTGGGCAAGCCGCTGCCCTTCAATGTCCGTAACGCAGATCACACGCTGTTACTCGCGCGCGGCCAGGTGGTGGACACCTTCGACCAGATGGAAGCGCTGTTCACCCGCGGCGCGCTGGTGGACATTGCCGAGTTGCGTTCGCCCGAGGACGGCATCCGGCAAGCGCTGCCGGAGCAGTTGCCCAAGCTGTGGGGCCAGTGCATGGACCGTGTCGGCCAGACGCTGCAGTCCTGCACGCAGGAAGGCTTCAGCCAGGCGCTGGACGATGTCACCGGTCCGGTGCAGGCGCTGATCGAGCGCGACTCCGACCTGGCCATCTTCCAGGTGCTGCGCCAGGACGGCAATGCCCACACGCAGTACGGCGTCACGCACTCGATCCACACCGCCATCACCGCCTTCCTGGTGGCGCAGCGGCTGGGCTGGGACGCGAGCAGCGTGCAGAAGGTCTTCAAGGTGGCGCTGACGATGAACCTCTCGATGCTGGAGCTGCAGGGCCAGCTGGCCGTGCAGACCACGCCGGTCACGCCGGAGCAGCGCGCGGACATCCTGTCGCACCCGCAGCGCAGCGTGGAGATGCTGGAGCTGTCCGGCGTCTCCGATCGCGAATGGCTGGACGGCGTGGCCGATCACCATGTCGCGCCCGACGGCAGCGGCTACCCGGCCGGCCGGCGCGAGGTCAATGACCTTGCCGCGCTGGTGCGCCGCGCCGACATCTATACCGCCAAGCTCAGCCCGCGCACCACGCGCAGCGCCATGGCAGCCGACCGCGCCGGCCGCGCGATGTTCATGTACGACCCGGGCAATTCGATGACCGCGGCGCTGGTCAAGGAATTCGGCGTCTACCCGCCGGGCTGCTTCGTCAAGCTGGTGTCGGGCGAAACCGCGGTGGTGGTCAAGCGCGGCCAGAGCGTCGTCACCCCGATGGTGGCGGCGCTGACCACGCCCAGCGGTGCCGCGCTGATCGACCCGCTGCCGCGCGACACCAGCAAGCGCGAGCATGCGATCGCCGGCGTCGTCGGTGAAGGTGCGGTGGCGGTGCGCATCGCCCCCGAAAAGCTGATGAAACTGGCGCTGGCCTGAGCGCCGCGAGCCGCAGTGTCCCGCGCTTGACGCGCGGGCAGCGCAGGTGCCGCCTATAGTGCGGCGCATGTCAAACAGCTACACACCGAAGCGCCCCGGGCGCAGCCAGTTCGTCAGCCTGCGCGGGCTGAAGCACCACCTCAACGTCTGGGGCGACGCCGCGATGGCCACGCCCGAGCGTGCGCCGCTGCTGCTGATGCACGGCTGGATGGACGTCGGCGCATCCTTCCAGTTCACGGTGGATGCGATGGCGCCGCAGCGCTACATCGTGGCCGCCGACTGGCGCGGCTTCGGCCTGAGCGACCCGACGCCATCCGACTGCTACTGGTTCGCCGACTACCTGGGCGACCTGGATGCGCTGATCGACTTCCTGAGCCCCGATGCGCCGATCGACCTGGTCGGCCACAGCATGGGCGGCAACATCGTGATGAGCTATGCCGGCGTGAGGCCGCAGCGCGTGCGCCGGCTGGTCAACATGGAAGGCTACGGCGTGCCCAATGCCGAGCCACACCAGGCGCCGCAGCGCCTCGAACAATGGCTGGACGAGTTGAAGAAGCCGCAGCGGCTGCGCAGCTTCGACAGCATCGACGGTGTGGCCAAGCAGTTAATGAAGACCAACCCGCGGCTGCCCGAGGACAAGGCCGCCTGGCTGGCCACGCACTGGTCGCGTCGCGGCGAGGACGGCCGCTGGACCATCCTGGGCGATGCGGCACACAAGATCGTCAACCCGGTGCTCACACGCGCCGACGACGTCATCGCCACATGGGGCCGCATCAGCGCGCCACTGCTGTGGGTGGAAGGCGATGGCAAGGATTTCGAAGGCTGGTACCACGGCCGCTACACGCGCGTGCAGTTCGAGCAGCGTCTGGCCGAGGTGCCGCGGGTCGAACGCCTGAAGCTGACCCCCGCTGGCCACATGCTGCACCACGACCAGCCCGAAGCGCTGGCCCGCGCGCTGGAAGCCTTCCTCGACGCTGCCTGATCGCGCCGACCGCCCCTCGGCGATCGAAGCACCGTCACAACCGAAGGTTTCGACATGGGGACCTTTGGGTCCCCGTGTCAAAATCGCGCCCTTCCCGCACACCGGCATGCCCCCACGCCATGGACATCGAACGCATCAACCAAATTGGCAGCCTGCTGGCCGACCTGACAGCGCGTACCGACGCGCTAAGGGGGTATCTTTGACTACGAGCGCAAGGCGCTGCGGCTGAACGAGGTCAACGCCGCGCTGGAGAACCCGGCCGTCTGGAACGACCCCAAGCGCGCGCAGGAACTGGGGCGCGAGAAGAAGGCGCTGGACACCGTGGTCGGCACCATCGACCACCTGAGCAGCGAGCTGGCCGACAACACCGAGCTGTACGAGATGTCGAAGGCCGACGGCGACTTCGACGCGCTGGAACATATCGAACAGTTTGCCGAGGGCCTGCGCGACACCGTCGCGCAACTCGAGTTCCGCCGCATGTTCAGCCACGAGGCCGACCCGCTGAACTGCTTCATCGACATCCAGGCCGGCGCCGGCGGCACCGAAGCCTGCGACTGGGCGCAGATGCTGCTGCGCCAGTACCTGAAGTACTGCGAGCGCAAGGGCTTCAAGGCGGAAGTGCTCGAAGAGACCGAAGGCGACGTGGCCGGCATCCGCAGCGCCAC
>JAGTRL010000193.1 GCA_018261815.1 Pseudomonadota bacterium | reverse complement strand
CTGCACTGGGCCGATGACCACGAGCACAAGAATGCGCTGCTCGACCACATCCTCACCGACCACAGCGTCGAGCAGGCGCTGGTGTTCACCAGCACGCAGCGCGATGCCGACTGGCTGGCCGACCGCCTGGCCGACATGGGCCACCACGTCGCCTCGCTGCACGGCGGCATGCCGCAGGGCCGGCGCAACCGCGTGCTGCAGGGGCTGCGCTCGCGCCACCTGAAGGTGCTGGTGGCCACCGACGTGGCCGCGCGCGGCATCGACGTGCCGACCATCAGCCACGTCATCAACTACGGCTTGCCGATGAAGGCCGAGGACTACGTGCACCGCATCGGCCGCACCGGCCGGGCCGGTCGCTCGGGTCTTGCCGTGACGCTGGCCGAGCGCCGCGATGCCGGCATGATCCACAGCATCCAGCGCTTCACCACGCAACGCATCCCGCCGGCCACGATCGTCGGCCTGGAGCCGCGCCGCCCCGAGCCCAAGCCGGCCCAGCCGGAGCGCTTTGCGCCGGGTCGCGGCAAACCGCGCCGTGCCGGCTTCGGTCCGTCGGCCGAGCGTCGTCCCGGTGCCGCTGCGCCCTGGGCCAAGCCCGGCGCGCGCAGCACCAAGCCGCGCCCGGCGCGCTGACATTCAGCGGCCGGACTGCGCTTTCAAGCGGCCGCCGCGGAACCGGCTCTGCCGGACCATTGGCGGCGCCAGCAGCGAGGACGCCGCTGGCGCTCGCAGGTGAGGAACCGTCCGCAGGGACGGTTCCTCGTCCGGCTCGCCCCACCTTGGGGGAGCGCCGAAGGCGCTTCCGGGGGGGTCAAATCCCCAGCAGGTCGACCTCGAATACCAGCGTGGCGTTCGGCGGGATCACCCCGCCGGCGCCGCGCGCGCCGTAGCCCAGCTGCGGCGGGATCAGCAGCACGCGCGTGCCGCCGATCTTCATGCCCTGTACGCCTTCGTCCCAGCCGCCGATGACCTGGCCCGCGCCGAGGCCGAAGCTGAAGGGCTGGCCGCGGTCCTTGCTGCTGTCGAACTTGCGGCCGCGGCCGTTCGGCGCCGTCGGGTCGTACAGCCAGCCGCTGTAGTGCACGCTGACCTGCTGGCCGGTGCGCGCGGTGTCGCCGTCGCCGGCCACGGTGTCGTCGTACTGCAGGCCGGAAGGGGTGGTGATCATGGCAAGAGGTCCTGTAGGTTGAGGGCCGCGCATCATGCCACCCCTCTTGCCGCCCAGGCCCGCACGGCCGCAACCAGCCAGTCGTCGCACCCCGTGGCCTCGATCGTCGGCAACTGCAGCACGCGCGCGGCGCTGCGCAGCGCGGCCAGCGGGTCGCGCAGGTCGATGGGCTGTGCACCGTTCTGCTTGGAAAGCTTGTGTCCGTCCGCGCCACGCACCAGCGGCAGGTGCAGGTAGCTCGGCGTCGGCAGTGACAGCGCGCGCTGCAGCAGGATCTGCCTTGCGGTGTTGTCGGCCAGGTCTTCGCCACGCACCACGTGCGTCACGCGCTGCCAGGCGTCGTCGACCACCACCGCCAGCTGGTAGGCCCACAGGCCGTCGGCGCGCTTGAGCACGAAGTCGCCGACCTCGCGCTCCACGTCCTGCGTCATCGGGCCGAGGCGCCGGTCGAGCCAGTCGATGCGCGGACCGATGCCCCGGTGCCGCGTGCGCAGGCGCACGGCGCGCGCCGGCTTGCCGTGCAGGCCGTCGCGGCAGGTGCCCGGGTACACCGCCTGCTCGTGGCGCGCGCGCGCCGCACCGCTCGCGGCCAGCGCGGCATCGATGTCGCTGCGCGAACAACCGCAGTCGTAGGCCCATCCGGCTACGCGCAGTGTGTCCAAGGCCTGGCCATAGGCCGCGCCACGCTGCGACTGGTGCAAGGGCGGTTCGTCCGGCCGCAGCCCGAGCGTGGCCAGTTGCTGCAGGATGACGGTGTCCATGCCGGGCAAGCAGCGCGGCGTGTCCACGTCCTCGATGCGCACCAGCCAGCGGCCGCCTTGTGCGCGTGCATCCAGCCAGCTGGCCAGTGCCGCCACCAGCGAGCCGGCATGCAGCGGCCCGGTGGGTGAGGGGGCGAAGCGGCCCGTCGCCGCCGCGCTGGCGAGAGCCATGCCGCCTCAGACGCCCTGACGCTCCAGCAGCGCCTGGCGCGTGGTCGGCACGACCAGCTGCTTCAGCCACCATTGCAGGCCCAGGCCCAAGGACGCACGCTCGCGCCGTCCGCTGCCGCAACGCCACGCGTAGCCCATGCGCGCGGGTGCGTTCGGCCGCAGCGTCTTCTTCTGCAGCAGCTTGCCGCTGCGCAGGTGCTGGCGCACCATCGGCTCGGGGATGTAGCCGCAGCCCATGCCGCGCAGCAGCGCCTCGACCTTGGCTGCCATGCTCGACACCGTCAGCACGTCCTGGCCCGGCAGCAGGTTCACCGTCAGCGGCGACATGCGCTGCGCCGTGTCGGCGACCGCCACCGCGCGGAAGCGCAGCAGGTCCACGTCGTCGAGCGGCTCGGTCGCCGCGGCCAACGGGTGATGCGGTGCGACCGCGAAGACGAAGGCCAGGTCGCCCAGTGGCTCCACCGCCACGCCCGGCGGCGGGCTTTGCAGACCGACGCCGATGGCCAGATCGGCCTGGCCGCTGACCAGCGCCTCCCAGGTGCCGGCCAGCACCTCGGTGCGCAGCTTCAGCCGCGTGCCCGGCCCGCCGTTACCCGGCAGGCTGCCGCTGATGCGGCCCTGTGGGTCGAGCGCATAGAAGGCCTCGCACAGCTCGAACACGGTCAGCCGCGAAATCACGTCGTCCACGGCCACGCTGAGCTGCGTCTCCCAGCCCGAGGCCACGCGCTTGACCCGGTTGGCCACGGCCGCGGTCTCGGCCAGCAGACGGCGGCCCTCGTTGAGCAGTTCCTCGCCTGCGGCGGTGAACTTGGCCTGGCGCGAGCGCCGGTCGAAGAGCAGCACATCCAACGCCTCCTCGAGCTGGCGCACGCTGTAGGTCAGCGCCGAGGGCACCTTGCCCAGCTCGCGCGCGGCCGCGGCAAAGCTGCCGGTGCGGGCAATGGTGTCGATCATCGCCAGCGCATCGGGCGTCAGGGCATGGTGGATCTGCGGCATGGTGGGCGTGAGGCCGGAGCTGGGGTGCGCCTTCATCTTATTTGAACGCCGTGCTCAAGCCGCAGCGGCTGTATGAGCAGGAGCACACCCCTACATTGGAAACATCGGAACACGACACAAGGAGCGCGCAGCATGATGACCCTTCGCCCCGCCCACGAACGCGGCCATGCCGACCACGGCTGGCTGGACAGCTGGCACAGCTTTTCATTCGCCAGCTACCACGACCCGGCCCACATGGGCTTCGGCAACCTGCGTGTCATCAACGAGGACCGCATCGCCCCGGGCAGCGGTTTCGGCACGCACGGCCACCGCGACATGGAGATCATCAGCTACGTGCTCAGCGGCGAGCTGGCGCACAAAGACAGCATGGGCAATGGTCGCCGCGCGGATGCGCCGTCGGGCGTGATCCGCCCGGGCGACGTGCAGCGCATGAGCGCCGGTCGCGGCGTGATGCACAGCGAGTTCAACCATGCGCCGAACGAGGTCACGCATTTTCTGCAGATCTGGATCGAGCCGCGCCACCGCGGCATCGAGCCCGGCTACGAGCAGAAGCACTTCGATGCGGCCGGCAAACGCGGCAAGCTGCGTCTGCTGGCCTCTGACGACGGGCGCGACGGCTCGGTGACGGTGCATGCCGACGCCGCGCTGTACGCGGGCCTGTTCGACGGCGACGAATCGGCGCAATGGGCACTGGACCCGCAGCGGCTGGCCTATGTGCACCTGGCGCGCGGCACGCTTCGCGTCAACGGTGTCGAGCTGGCCCAGGGGGACGCGCTCAAGCTCGATGGCGAATCGAGCCTGCAGCTCGACCACGGACACGGTGCCGAGGTGCTGGTCTTCGACCTGGCGCGCTGAGCCTGACCAGGGGCTGATTCCCTGTTGCAGATCGCGTCCTCGCACCCCACACCGGCCGGCCCGCCCACGCGGCGGGCCTATACAGTGGCGGACATGGACAAGCTGCTCGACCTGCCCCGTCTGCTGCCTCTGGCCGACTGGTTGGGCATGGCCATCTTCTTCGGCGCCTGGGTCGGCTATGCCATGTTTGCGCGACGCCGCGCGCGCACCCGGCCGTCCTTCCTGGGCAGCTCGAACCGGGTGCGGCGGCAGTGGATGCTGCAGACCACCTTCCGCGAAGTGCGCGTGCTCGACGGCGTGGTGGTGCAGCAGCTGTCGTCCACGGCCTCGTTTTTTGCCTCGACCACCATCCTGATCATCGGCGCGCTGCTGGCCGTGCTGGGTGCCACCGAGCAGGCCAGCGATCTGGTGCGCGAGATCCCGTTCGCGGCGCGCACGTCGCTGCTGGTCTTCGACTTCAAGGTGGTTCTGTTGGTGGCCATCTTCGTCTACGCTTTCTTCCGCTTCACCTGGTGCATCCGCCAGTACAGCGTGGGCGTGCTGCTGGTCGCCGCCGCGCCGGAAGCCGCAGCCATCACCGACGAGGCCCAGCGCCAGGCCTTTGCCGACCGTGCCGGCCGCGTCATGGGTCTGGCGGCCGAGTCCTTCAACGACGGGCTTCGCGCCTACTACCTTTCCTTCGCCGCAGTGTCGTGGTTCGTCTCGCCGTGGGCCATGCTGGCGGCCACGGCCACCGTCATCGGGGTGCTGTACCGGCGCGAGTTCCGCTCCGAGGTGCTGCAGGCGCTGGAGTCGCCTTGACTGCAGGATGTCAACGCCGATCCAGGAATGCCTGCACCGGCGGCAGCGTGTGCGCCGGGTCTTCCTCGTGCGGCACATGGCCCAGGTCGTCGAAGACCACCAGCTCGCTGCCGGCGATGTCCTGCTGGAACTGCCGGCCCACCGACGGCGGCACCAGCCGGTCGCGCCCGCCCCACAGGATCAGGGTCGGCAGCTTCAGCTCGCGGATGCGCTCGGCATCCTCGCCGCGCCGGTTCTGCTGAAGGCGTTGCACCAAGGCGCGGCGGTTGCCTTCGCGCAGCGCCAGCTCGTAGTAACGGTCGACCAGGGCCTCGTTGACGCGTGACGGGTCGCCATAGACATTGCGCACGCTGGCCACCACCAGCGGCCGCGGCAGCACCCAGTCGAAGATCCGGTTGAGCACCGGCACGCGGGCCACCAGGAAGCCGATCGGCATCGAATCTGAACTGAAGTCCGGCCCGGCCGCATCCACCAGGATCAGCTTGGTGACGCGCTGCGGAGCCAACAGCGCGGTGCGCCAGGCAACTTCGCCGCCGAGCGAATTGCCGGCGATGGCAAAGCGCTGCACCTGCAACTGGTCCATCAGCTCGAGCACGAAGCGCGCGTAGGTGTCGCCGCGGTAGTCGCCCTGGGCATTGGGCCCGGTCAGGCCGAAGCCGGGCAGGTCGAAGCTGATGACGCGGTGGCGCGCGCTCAGTGCCTTGGCCCAGCCCTCCCAGGTGTGCAGGCTGGCCGAGGTGCCGTGGATCAGCACCAGCGGCTGCGGGTCGTCACGCAGCCCGACATCGCGCAGGTGCACCAGCTGGCCCTTGACGTCGATGAAGTCCGACGGCGGCGGCGCCCAGCGGGCCACCAACGCCTGCACCGGCCAGTCGGGGGCGCGCGACAGCCACATGGCGATGGCCGTCATGAACAGCAACGCCCCCAGCAGCTTCAGCGTCAGGGCCTTCATCGATGGGAGAGCGGTCGATGCAATCGGTCGATTCTAGGAGGGGTCGGCGTGGTCGTGCTGCCTACAATGACCGCATGGCCTTCGTCCATCTGCGCATGCACAGCGAGTATTCCGTGGTCGACGGCATGCTGCGCATCGACGCTGCCGCCGAGGCCGCGCGTGCCGATGGCCAGGTGGCGCTGGCCATCACCGACCTGAACAACCTGTTCGGTGCGGTTCAGTTCTACCAGGCCTGCCGCGGCCAGGGCGTCAAGCCGATCCTCGGCGTGGATCTGTGGATGGAGCCCTTCGGTGCCGACAAGCAGCCCAGCCGGCTGCTGTTGCTGGTGCAGAACATGCAGGGCTACCTGAACCTGTGCGAGCTGCTGGCCCGTGGCTGGACGTGCAATGCGCAGCGCACGCAGGCCTGGATCAAGTGGTCCTGGCTGGAGGAGCTGAACCAGGGCCTGATTGCGTTGTCCGGTGCCGACGGCGGCGTGGTCGGCATGGCGCTGCTGGCGGGCGATGCGCCGCGTGCGCAGGCGATGGCGCAGCGCCTGGCGCAGTGTTTTGCGGGACGCTTCTACATCGAGCTGCAGCGCGTCGGCCTGGCCAGCAACGAGACCCATGTGCGGCGCGCGGTGGCGCAGGCGGCGACACTGCGGCTGCCGGTGGTGGCCACGCACCCGGTGCAGTTCCTCGAAGCCGAAGACTACGAGGCGCACGAGGCGCGGGTGTGCATTGCCGAGGGTGAGACGCTGGCCAACCCGCGGCGGATCAAGCGCTTCAGCGCCGAGCAGTACTTCAAGAGCCAGACGCAGATCGAAGCCCTGTTTGCCGATGTACCCTCGGCGCTGGCCAACAGCCTGCGCATCGCGCAACGCTGCAACCTGCAGCTGACCTTGGGCAAGCCGCAACTGCCGAACTTCCCGATTCCCGACGGCTTGGACCTGGAGGACTACTTCCGCAAGGTGTCCTTCGAAGGGCTGGAGCAGCGTCTGCAGATGCTCTATCCGGACGCAAGCGAGCGCGAGCGCCAGCGGCCACGCTATGCCGAGCGGCTGGAGTTCGAGATCGTGACCATCCTGAAGATGGGCTTCCCGGGCTACTTCCTGATCGTCAGCGACTTCATCAAGTGGGCGCTGGCCCACGGTTGTCCGGTGGGCCCGGGGCGCGGCTCGGGTGCCGGCTCGCTGGTGGCCTATTCGCTGTTCATCACCGGATTGGACCCGCTGCAATACAACCTGCTGTTCGAGCGCTTCCTGAACCCCGAGCGCGTGTCGATGCCCGACTTCGACATCGACTTCTGCCAGGCCAACCGCGAGCGCGTCATCGACTACGTCAAGGCCAAGTACGGCCGCGACGCGGTGAGCCAGATCGCCACCTTCGGCACCATGGCCGCCAAGGCCGCGCTGCGCGACGTCGGCCGCGTGCTCGGTATGGGCTACGGCCATGTGGACGGCATCGCCAAGCTGATCCCGGCGCCGCCGGGCAAGCAGGTGACCTTGGCGCGCGTGCCCGAGAGGCCCGACCCGGGCCTGATCTACGCGCGCAAGGAAGCACCCGAACTCGAGCAGCGCGAGGCCGCCGAGGAAGAGGTGGCCGAACTGCTGTCGCTGGCGATGCGTGTCGAGGGCCTGGTGCGCAACGTCGGCATGCATGCCGGTGGCGTGCTGATCGCGCCGGGCAAGATCACCGACTTCTGCCCGCTCTACCAGCAGCCCGGCAGCGCCAGCGCGGTAAGCCAGTTCGCCAAGGACGATGTCGAGGCCATCGGCCTGGTGAAGTTCGACTTCCTCGGCCTGGCCACGCTGACCATCCTGGAGTTGGCCAAGGACTTCATCCGCGCGCGCCGCCCTGCGCTGAAGGACTTCGACTACGACACGCTGCCGCTGGACGATCCGAAGGTCTACCGACTGTTCGCCGAAGGCCAGACCGAAGCGGTGTTCCAGTTCGAAAGCCGCGGCATGCAGGGCATGCTGCGCGAGGCGCGGCCCGGGCGCATCGAAGACCTGATCGCGCTGAATGCACTGTACCGGCCAGGGCCCATGGACCTGATTCCGACCTACCTGGCGCGAAAGAACGGCAAGGAGCCGGTGGCCTATCCGCACCCGCTGCTGGAGACCGTGCTCGGCGAGACCTGTGGCGTGATGGTCTACCAGGAGCAGGTGATGCAGGCCGCGCAGCTGCTGGCCGGCTATTCGCTGGGCAGCGCCGACATGCTGCGCCGCGCGATGGGCAAGAAGAAGCCGGAGGAGATGGCCCAGCAGCGCGAGATCTTCCGCGCCGGCGCGGCCGCGAAGGGCATCCCGGCGGCCAAGGCCGACGAGGTCTTCGACCTGATGGAGAAGTTCGCCGGCTATGGTTTCAACAAGAGCCATGCCGCCGCGTACTCGCTGCTGGCCTATCACACCGCCTGGCTGAAGGTGCATTGCACGGCCGAGTTCTACGCCGCCAACATGACGGTGGAAATGGA
>JAGTRL010000192.1 GCA_018261815.1 Pseudomonadota bacterium | reverse complement strand
GGCCATCTCGCCCATCGTCACCAGCCGGCTGGTGACCTGAGCGCGGTCGGCCTGCTGCGCGGCTTGTTCCTCGGCGCGCAGTCGCGCGGTGATGTCGGTGGCGATCAACATCTGCGCCAGCCGGCCGTCGGTCCACTGCAGGTAGCGCGCGCGCACGTCGAACCATTTCTGCAGCGGCGCGACGAAGACCTCCCGCGGGTCCGAACCGGATTCGGTGAGCTCCTGCGTCGGCAGCCCGGACAGGGCGTCGGTCATGTCCTCGGCATCGGCGACGAAGGCCGAGCTGTCCAAGTTGCCGGTGAGCAAAGCATGGCCACCGGAATCGGCGCCGAACCACAGCCGGTAGGAGCGGTTGGCGAACAGCAGCTCACCCTGCGGCACCGACAGCACGGACACCGACGCGTCCAGGCCTTCCAGCACGGTGGTGAAGCGCTCGTGCGAGGCCGACAGCTGATCGCGGATGCGCTTGGCCTCGGTGATGTTGGTCATCGAGGTCATCCAGCCGGTCTGCTGGCCGCGGGGGTCGATCAGCGGGGACACGTACATGCGCGCGTCGAACAGCGAGCCGTCCTTGCGCATCACGCGCACCTCGATGCCGCCGGCCGGGCTGCGGCCGCTGAGCTCCTGCTGCAGCAGGCGGCTCATCTCGTCAATGCGGTCCTGCGGCCAGTAGGGGAAGGGCGGGGCGCGGCCGACCAGTGCCGCCTCGGAAAAGCCGGTCATCGCGCAAAAGGCTGCATTGACGTAGGTGATGCGGCCTTCCCGATCCATGGCGCGCATTCCGGTCAGCATGGAGTTCTCCATCGCGCGCCGGAAGTTGGTCTCCTGTACCAGCGCGGACTGGATCTGCGCGCGCCGGCGCAGGTGGCGCCAGCTGCCCAACAGCATCCATACCGTCAGCACCGACAGTGCCACCACCATCCAGAACAGCGTGTTGCTGATCAAGCCGATCGAGGTGCGGTAGCCTTGACCACGCAGCAGCAGCCCGTTGACGGTGGGCGCCAGCGGCAGGTCGTAGACGATTGGCGTGTGCTGGTTCAGCTGCTGGCCAGGCATCGGTGTGACGGTGCTTGCCAGGACACGCTGCCCGTCGTCGACCACACTCAAGGTGTGTCGATTGGCAAGATCGGGCGGCACGAAGTGCCTCAGCAGGGCCTCCACCGAATACTCGACCATCAGCACGCCGGCCGAGGTGTTGCGTGCCACCAGCGGCACGTGCATCTGAAACACTGCCACTCCCATGTTGTCGGCGAAGGCGCGCGAATACACCGGCTGGCGCATGTCGCGCGCCTGCGTGAAGGCCAGTTCGGGCGGGTTCTGTACTCGGGTGTTGGGCAGCGAGGGGTCGGTGGCGTCGTTGCCCGGCCAGCTCTCCTCCCGGTACATCGTGGCCCAGCGCCCAGCCTTGCGTTTGCGGTTGTCGTCCAGCCAGGCCAGTTGGGTGACCGCGGGGCGTTCGCGCACGAAACCCTGCGCCTGGCCGACGAAGTCATCGATGTCGGTCTCGCGCCGGACCAGTTCGCTGGCCATGCGCACCAGTTGCTCCTGGTTCTCGATCAGGTGCAGACGCAGTTGCTGCTGGACGATTTCGGTGTCGCGCTTCAGCGATTCGGTCTCACGCTCGACTTCCTCGTTGCGCAGGTACCAGAAGGCGGAAATGATCGCCGCCAGGAACAGCAGCACCGATATCAGTGGCGCCAACGTGACGAAGCGGTCCTGGCGGGCCGCCGGCTGGTGCACCCACCAGCGGCCCAGCAGACGGCGCAGGCGCACCCATACCGTGGACAGCGCAGGGGTCTTCACGGGCGTCGATGCCATGAGGTGGATTATCGGAGGCCGTCGCGCTGGGCTGCTGGTGCCTTCATCGCATTCTTGGATTCCACATAATGAAACTAAATAACACTATTTGAAATTTAGAACGAGATATGCGACACTGAACTCAACTGCAAGAATGTCCATTCAACAGACAAGAGAAGGAGACACCATGTCCGCTTTGCCCGAATCCGTTCGCGACACCGCCGCCGACGACTCCGACGCCCTCGAAACCCGGGAGTGGCTGGACGCGTTGACCGCGGTCATCCAGTCCGAGGGTCCCGGCCGGGCGCACTTCCTGCTTGAGCGCCTGATCGAGGAAGCACGCCAGACCGGCATCGACATGCCCTTCTCGGCCAATACCGGCTACGTCAACACCATCGAACCGGAGGACGAGGAACGCAGCCCCGGCAACCTCGAGCTCGAAGGACGGCTGCGCGCCTACATGCGCTGGAACGCGATGGCGCTGGTGGTCAAGGCCAACCGGCTGGAGCCGGCCGACGGCGGCGACCTGGGCGGCCACATCAGCTCCTTCGCGTCGGTGGCGCACATGTTCGCAGCCGGCTTCAACCATTTCTGGCATGCCGAGAGCGAGGGCCACGGCGGTGACCTGCTGTACATCCAGGGCCACAGCGCACCGGGCATCTATGCCCGCGCCTACATGGAAGGCCGGCTGAGCGAGGAGCAGCTGCTCAACTTCCGCCAGGAAGTCGACGGCAAGGGCCTGTCGAGCTATCCGCACCCGAAGCTGATGCCCGAGTTCTGGCAGTTCCCGACGGTGTCGATGGGCCTGGGGCCGTTGATGGCCATCTACCAGGCGCGCTTCCTCAAGTACCTGCACGCCCGCGGCATTGCCGACACCGCCAACCGCAAGGTCTGGGTGTTCTGTGGCGACGGCGAAATGGACGAGCCCGAATCGCTGGGCGCCATCGGTCTGGCCGCGCGCGAAAAGCTGGACAACCTGATCTTCGTCATCAACTGCAACCTGCAGCGCCTGGACGGGCCGGTGCGCGGCAACGGCAAGATCGTGCAGGAGCTCGAGGGCGAGTTCCGCGGTTCCGGCTGGAACGTCATCAAGCTGCTGTGGGGCAGCAACTGGGACCCTCTGCTGGCGCGCGACAAGGACGGCGCGCTGCGCAAGATCATGATGGACACGCTGGACGGCGACTACCAGGCCTTCAAGGCCAACGACGGCGCGTTCGTTCGCAAGAACTTCTTCGGCCGCGACCCGCGCACGCTGGAGCTGGTGGCGAAGATGAGCGATGCCGACATCTGGGCGCTGCGCCGCGGCGGTCATGACGCGGGCAAGGTCTATGCCGCTTTCCACGCCGCCAACAGCCACCAGGGACAGCCCACCGTGTTGCTGGTCAAGACCGTCAAGGGCTGGGGCATGGGCGGCGCCGGCGAAGGCAAGAACACCGCACACCAGACGAAGAAGCTCGGCGACGACGACATCCGCTACATCCGCGACCGCTTCAACATCCCGATCAGCGACGCCGACCTGCCGAAGATCCCGTTCTACAAGCCGGCAGACGACACGCCGGAGATGAAGTACCTGCACGAGCGCCGCCAGGCGCTGGGCGGCTACCTGCCCAAGCGCCGCACCAAGGCCGACGAGAACTTCACCGTGCCATCGTTCGAGACCTTCAAGCCGGTGCTTGAGGCCACCGCCGAGGGCCGCGAGATCAGCACCACCCAGGCCTATGTGCGTTTCTTGAGCCTGCTGCTGCGCGACAAGGCGCTGGGCCCGCGCGTTGTGCCGATCCTGGTGGACGAGGCGCGCACCTTCGGCATGGAAGGCATGTTTCGGCAGATCGGCATCTACAACCCCGAAGGCCAGAAGTACACGCCGGTCGACAAAGACCAGGTGATGTATTACCGCGAGGACAAGGCCGGCCAGATCCTGCAGGAAGGCATCAACGAGGCCGGCGGCATGTGCAGCTGGATTGCCGCGGCGACGAGCTACAGCACCAACAACCGCATCATGGTGCCGTTCTTCGTCTACTACTCGATGTTCGGCTTCCAGCGCATCGGCGACCTGGCCTGGGCTGCCGGCGACATGCAGGCGCGTGGCTTCCTGCTCGGCGGCACCAGCGGGCGCACCACGCTCAACGGCGAAGGCCTGCAGCACGAGGACGGCCACAGCCACATCCTGGCCGGCACCATCCCCAACTGCGTGACCTACGACCCGACCTTTGCGCACGAGGTGGCGGTGATCCTGCACCATGGCCTGAAGCGCATGGTCGAGAAGCAGGACAACGTCTTCTACTACCTGACGCTGCTCAACGAGAACTACCCGATGCCGGGGCTGGTGGCCGGTACCGAAGAGCAGATCATCAAAGGCATGTACCTGCTGGAAAAGGGTGCCGAACCGGCGGGCAAGGGCGCCAAGGCGCTGAGCGTCAACCTGCTGGGCAGCGGCACCATCCTGCGCGAATCGATCGCCGCGCGCCAGCTGCTGGCCAGCGACTGGGGCGTGTCGGCCAATGTCTTCAGCTGCCCGAGCTTCAACGAACTGGGCCGCGACGGCCAGGACTGCGAGCGCTGGAACCTGCTGCACCCGACCGACAAGCCGCGCGTGCCCTACGTCACGCAACAGCTCGAGCCGCATGCCGGCCCGGTGGTGGCCTCCACCGACTACATGAAGAACTATGCCGAGCAGATCCGCGCCTTCGTCCCCAAGGGTCGCGCCTACCGAGTGCTGGGTACCGACGGCTTCGGCCGCAGCGACTTCCGCAGCAAGCTGCGCGAGCACTTCGAGGTCAACCGCCACTACATCGTCGTCGCCGCACTGAAGGCGCTGGCCGATGACGGCCAGCTGCCGGCCGCCAAGGTGGCCGAAGCCATCAAGAAGTACCGCATCGACGCCGAGTGCGTGAATCCGCTGGTCGCCTGACCCACAACAACAAAGGAGACGAACATGGCCCTGGTGGAAGTCAAGGTACCGGACATCGGCGACTTCAAGGATGTCGAGGTCATCGAGCTGCTGGTCAAACCCGGCGACGCGGTGAAGGTGGAGCAGTCGCTGATCACCGTCGAGAGCGACAAGGCATCGATGGAGATTCCGTCGTCGCATGCTGGCGTGGTCAAGGAGATGAAGATCAAGCTCGGCGACAAGGTCGGTGAAGGCAGTCTGTTGCTGGTGCTGGAGGCCGATGCGGCAGCCGCGGTCCCCGCTGCAGCAGCACCAGCGCCCGCCGCGCCCGCCGCCGCGGCGCCTGCCCCGCCGGCAGCCGTCGCACCGGCCGCTGCCGGCGGGCTGGTGGACATCGTCGTGCCCGACATCGGCGACTTCGACGAGGTCGCGGTGATTGAGCTGCTCGCCCGGCCGGGCGACGCCATCAAGGTCGAGCAGAGCCTGATCACGGTCGAATCGGACAAGGCCTCGATGGAGATTCCCTCGTCGCATGCCGGCGTGCTGAAGGAGCTGAAGGTCAAGATCGGCGACAAGGTGTCCAAGGGCACGCTCATCGCCGTGCTGCAAGCCTCGGGTGCGGAGGCGGCTGCGCCGACTGCGGCAGCGGGTGCTGCCGCACCGGCCAACACCGAAGCGGTGGCCGCGCCGTCGCCGCGCGAGGCCGCGGCGGCGCCCGCCGCGGTGGCAGCGCACCAGCCGACGGCGCCCAACGCGTCGCTGCCGCATGCCTCGCCGTCGATCCGCCGCTTTGCGCGCGAACTGGGCGTGCCACTGGCGCAGGTCAAGGGCAGCGGGCCCAAGGGCCGCATCACGCAGCAGGACGTGCAGGGCTTCGTCAAGTCGGTCATCGCCCAGGCCTCGGCACCCAAGGCCGCCGCACCGGCAGCGGCCGGCGGGGGCATCCCGGGCCTGCTGCCCTGGCCGCAGGTGGACTTCGCCAAGTTCGGCCCGGTCGAGCGCAAGGACCTCAGCCGCATCAAGAAGATCAGCGGCGCCAACCTGCACCGCAACTGGGTGTTGATCCCGCACGTCACCAACAACGACGAGGCCGACATCACCGAGCTCGAAGCCCTGCGCGTGCAGCTGAACAAGGAAAACGAGAAGTCCGGCGTCAAGCTGACGATGCTGGCCTTCGTCATCAAGGCCGTGGTCGCGGCGCTGAAGAAGTTCCCCGACTTCAATGCCAGCCTGGACGGTGACGCGCTGGTCTACAAGCAGTACTTCCACATCGGCTTTGCGGCGGACACGCCGAACGGCCTGGTCGTGCCGGTGCTCAAGGACGCCGACAAGAAGGGGCTGCTGCAGATCGCCACCGAGATGGGCGAGCTGTCGAAGAAGGCACGCGACGGCAAGATGGGCCCGGCCGACATGAGCGGCGGCTGCATCAGCATCAGCAGCCTGGGCGGCATCGGCGGCACGCATTTCACACCGATCATCAACGCGCCGGAGGTCGCGATCCTGGGCCTGTCCAAGGGCTACCAGAAGCCGGTGTGGGACGGCAAGACCTTCCAGCCGCGGCTGACCTTGCCGCTGTCGCTGTCCTATGACCACCGCGTCATCGACGGCGCCTCTGCGGCGCGCTTCAACGCCTACCTGGGCTCGGTCCTGGCGGACTTCCGCCGCGTGCTGCTCTAAGGAGAACGGAACATGGCACTCATCGAAGTGAAGGTTCCGGACATCGGCGACTTCAAGGACGTCGCGGTCATCGAGCTGCTGGTCAAGCCGGGCGACCGCGTGCAGCTGGAGCAGAGCCTGGTCACCGTCGAAAGCGACAAGGCCTCGATGGAGATCCCGTCCTCGGCGGCCGGCGTGGTCAAGGAGCTGAAGGTCAAGATCGGCGACACGGTCAACGAAGGTTCGCTGCTGTTGCTGCTGGAAGGTGAGGGCGCAGCCGCTGCCGCCGCTCCGGCGGCGGCCCCCGCGGCACCACCGGCTGCTGCACCCGCCGTGGCCGCGGCACCGGCAGCCAGCCATGCCGGCGGCGCTGACCTGGAATGCGACATGCTCGTGCTCGGCGCCGGGCCGGGCGGCTATTCGGCCGCCTTCCGTGCCGCCGACCTGGGCCTGAAGGTGGTGCTGGTCGAACGTTATGCCTCGCTGGGCGGGGTGTGCCTGAACGTCGGCTGCATCCCCAGCAAGGCGCTGCTGCACGTGGCCGCGGTGATGGACGAGGTCAAGCACTTTGCCGACCTGGGCGTCAGCTTCGCCGCGCCGGTGGTCGACCCTGCCAAGCTGCTGGCCCACAAGACCAAGGTGGTGGGCAAGCTCACCGGCGGTCTGTCCGCGATGGCCAAGATGCGCAAGGTGACGGTGGTGCGCGGCTACGGCAGCTTCATCGATCCGCACCATGTGCAGGTGGAGGAAACCACCGGCGCGGCGCAGGACAAGACCGGCAAGGCGCAGACCATCCGCTTCAAGCAATGCATCATCGCCGCCGGCTCGCAGGCCATGCGCCTGCCCTTCCTGCCGGACGACCCGCGCATCGTCGATTCCACCGGCGCGCTGGAACTGCGCGCCAGCCCCAGGCGCATGCTGATCGTCGGCGGCGGCATCATCGGCTTGGAGATGGGCACGGTGTACTCCACGCTCGGCGCGCGGCTGGACGTGGTCGAGATGCTCGACGGCCTGATGCAGGGTGCAGACCGCGACCTGGTCAAGGTGTGGCAGAAGATGAACGCGCCGCGCTTCGACCACATCATGCTGAAAACCAAGACCGTGGGCGCCGAGGCCACGGCGGACGGCATCCTGGTGCGCTTCGAAGGCGAGGGCGCGCCCAAGGAGCCGCAGCTCTACGACGTGGTGCTGCAGGCCGTGGGTCGCAGCCCCAACGGCAAGAAGATCGGCGCCGACAAGGCCGGCGTGACCGTCACGGACCGCGGCTTCATCCCGGTAGACCAGCAGATGCGCACCAACGTGCCGCACATCTTCGCCATCGGCGACATCGTCGGCCAGCCGATGCTGGCTCACAAGGCGGTGCACGAGGCGCATGTGGCGGCCGAAGTGGCGGCTGGCGACAGCAAGGCGCTGTTCGACGCGCGTGTCATCCCGAGCGTGGCCTACACCGACCCCGAGGTCGCCTGGGTCGGCCTGACCGAGGACGAAGCCAAGGCCAAGGGCATCAAGCTGAAGAAAGGCCTGTTCCCGTGGACGGCGTCGGGCCGGGCCATCGCCAACGGCCGCGACGAGGGCTTCACCAAGCTGCTGTTCGATGCCGAGACACACCGCATCCTCGGCGGCGGCATCGTCGGCACGCATGCCGGCGACATGATCGGCGAGGTGGCGTTGGCCATCGAGATGGGCGCCGACGAGATCGACATCGGCAAGACCATCCACCCGCACCCGACGCTGGGCGAAAGCATCGGCATGGCGGCCGAGGTCGCCCACGGCAGCTGCACCGACCTGCCGCCTGCGCGCAAGTAAGTCGGTCCCGCAGCGC
>JAGTRL010000191.1 GCA_018261815.1 Pseudomonadota bacterium | reverse complement strand
TCCTTGCTTTCGACCGGGGCGCTGCCGCCCAAGGCCTTGACGGCATCGGCCAGCGTCTTGGCATCGAAGGCCGCCTGCGGCCAGGCGGCCAGGGCGGAGGTGGGCAGGAAGCCCGCCGCGGCCAGCAGGCCGGCGACGGTGGCGCTGCGCGCCAGCATTTCACGTCTGGTTTGCATGGGTACTACTCCTTTGGGTCGGGCAATGATGTTCGAACGATTCCGGCTTGCAACGAGGGGCTTCCCCAAGCCGCGCCAGGAGACGGCCTGAAGCATGGGTGTCATGGCCTGGCCCCGGCGGCGATCCACTGCGCCAGTGCCTTGGCGTCGGCCGCCGGTACGGATTGTGGCGGCATGGGCACGCTGCCCCAGACCCCGCTGCCGCCGGACACGATCTTCTGCGCCAGGTACTCGGCGGCGTCGCTGCGGGCGGCGTATTTCTTCGACACCTCGCGCAGGCCGGGGCCGACGACCTTGTTGTCGATGCCGTGGCAAGTCAGGCAATTGAGCTTGCGCGCCAGCGCTTGCGCCGAGGCCGGGCCATCGGCGGGCGCGGCGGGGACGCTCGGCTTGGCGGGCGTCGTCACCGCGGTGTCGGCACCGCGCTGGGCGCCGACCAGGCGGTTCTGCTCGGCCAGGTTGCCGTGGGCGCCGCGTGCGTGGTCCGGCAGGTAGGACGCGACGGTGGCCTCGGTGGCGCAGTTGCTCATGCAGGCCACGGCCTTGACGTCGGGCTTGCCGCCATTGCCCATGCCCTTGCCGGGCCACATGCCGTGATCGGTGGTCATTCCCAGGCGGTTGGGCAATTGCTGCTGCACCTGGCCGATGTTGCTGTCGCTGAGCGTGAGGTCGTCCGCGACCACCCCGCCCAGGTTGAGCAGGAAGGCCGTCAGGGCATAGACCTCGTCGGGCTTCAGCGACTTCGGCGTGTTCCACGGCATGGCCCGGTAGATGTAGTCCCACAACGTGGACACCGTCGCCACCTTCATCAGCGTGGTGCGGCCCGGATAGGCGGCATCGGTCAGGCGAGCGACGCGGCCGGTCTTGACGTCGTCATGGGTGGTGCCGCCGACCAGTGGCGAGAAGACCTCGTTGCTTTCGCCGAACACGCCGTGGCAGGAGGCGCACTTCGCCTCCCACAGGTCCATGCCCTGGGCCACGGATCCGGAGCCCTTGGGCAGGCCCTTGAAATCGGGGCGCACGTCGATGTCCCACGCGGCGAGTTCCTTGGCCGTGGCCGGCCGGCCGATGCCCTGGATGGCCACGCCCTGCGCAGCCGCCGACGCGGCGATGACCAGTGCCGTCAGGGCCAGCGACAGGCTACGAGAGCTGGACATTCTTCACCTCGCCGCTGTCCTGCACGAGCCAGGTCTGCACCGCGTTGTTGTGATAGATCGAGCGTGAGCCGCGCACTGCGCGCAGCTGCCGGAAGGTGGGCTGCACGTAACCTGTCTCGTCCGTCGCGCGGCTTTGCACCAGGGCCGGCTTGCCGTCCCAGACCCAGTCGAGATTGAAGCGCGTCAGGCACTTGCTCAGCACCGGGTTCTCGAGGCGGGCGGTGCGCCAGTTGCGGCCGCCGTCGACCGAGACGTCGACTTTTCTGATCTTGCCGCGGCCCGACCAGGCCAGCCCGCTGATGTTGTAGAAGCCCTTGTCCAGCAGCACCTGTCCGCCCGACGGCGTGGTCACCACGCTCTTGCATTCCTGGATGCTGCTGTACTGCCGGTGCTTGCCATCGGGCATCAGGTCGATGTAGTGGATGGCCTCGTCCTTGGTGGCCCAGGGCTTGTCGCCGACCTCGATGCGGCGCAGGTACTTGACCCAGCTGACGCCCTGCGCGCCCGGCACCACCAGGCGCAGCGGGTAGCCGTTCTCGGGGCGCAGCATCTCGCCGTTCTGGCCGTAGGCGAGCAGCACCTCGCCGCTCTCGACCAACTCCATTGGCAGGGTGCGCGTCATCGACGAGCCGTCGGCGCCTTCGCCGAGCACGTAGCGGGCCTTCCTGTAGTCCACGCCGCACAGGTCGAGCACCACGCGCAGCGGCACGCCGGTGAATTCGCTGCAGCTGATCATGCCGTGGCTGTACTGCGCCGTCGGCACCGCCACGTTGCCCCATTCCATGCCGGTGTTGGCGCCGCATTCGATGAAGTGGAAGCGGCTGACCATCGGCAGGCGCATCAGCTCGTCCATGGTGAAGACCATCGGCGTCTTCAGCAGCGATGGGTCCGAGCCGTTGACCATCAGCCGGTGCTTGGACGGGTCGACGTCCCACCAGCCCTGGTGATGCCGCTCGAAGTGCAGGCCGCTGGGCGTGACGATGCCGAACAGCGACTGCAGCGGCGCGAAGGACACCGAAGACTGCGTGGTCTGCGTCAGCCCCGGGCTCTGGCGGCGTTGCACGTTGGCCTCGAACTTGGAGGGCTTGCCGTAGCCGTCGGTGGCCACGCCCTGGCCGAGACCGGTGCTGTGCGCCGGCAGGTTCAGGATGTTCGGGTCGCCGCCGTCGGCCGGCACCGGGTTCGACTGGCCCAGCGCCACCGGCGCCGCCGCGCCGGCGACGGCGGCGGCAAAGGCCGAGCGGATGAAGTCACGTCGGCCATGGCGGCCTTCGGCAAAGACCTTGCGGATGCCATCCTTGGACAGGAAGCCTTCTGGGGCCTTGACCAGTCGGCCAGGCGGGGGACAGGCGTCGCTCAAGTCGGTTCCTGCAAAGAAAGTGGTGGTGGATCGAATGTCAATCCGGATATAAGCAAGTACGAATATAAATGAGCTGCAGGCGCACCGTATCGGTGGAATCCCTGATCCGTGCAGGCAGAAAGCGCCACCGCCGAGGCCGGCAGGTCCAACGCCGCGCCTGGCCCGCTACCGCACCTGGATGCGCGTCAGCTCCGCGCCTTGCGGATCGACCACGTGCACGGCGCAGGCGATGCAGGGGTCGAAGCTGTGCACCGTGCGCTGGATCTCCAGCGGTTGCTTCGGGTCGTGCAGGTGGTGGCGGTCCATCAATGCCGCTTCGTAGGGCCCCGGCTGCCCGGCCGCATCGCGCGGGCCGGCGTTCCAGGTGCTGGGCACCACCGCCTGGTAGTTGTCGATCTTGCCGTCCTTGATGACGACGTAGTGGCACAGCGCACCGCGCGGCGCTTCCAGGAAGCCCACGCCCTTGGCCTCGCGCGGCCAGGTCGACGGCTCCCACAGCCGGGTGTTCTGCATGGACAGGTCGCCACGCTTGATGTTGCCGACGAGCTGGTCGAGCCAGCCCATCATCTGATCGGCGAAGACCTTCGATTCGATGGTGCGCGCCGCGGTGCGGCCGAGCGTGGAGAAGAGGGCCGTCAGCGGCAGGTCGAGTGCGCGCAGCACCTGGTCGGCCAGCGCCTTCGTCGGCTCGTGGCCCTTGGCATAGAGCATCGCCAGCCGCGCCAGCGGCCCTACCTCCATCGGCTTGCCGCGCCAACGCGGCGACTTCAGCCAGGAATAGCTGGCCTGCACGTCGAGGTGTTCGTAGGGCGGCTTCGGCCCGCTGTAGTTGAGCTTCGTTTCGCCCTGGTGCGGGTGCAGGCCCGTCTGCTTGCCGCCCGCATAGTCGTACCACGAGTGGGCCACGAACTCCTGCACCTGGGCCGGGTCGCGCAGGTCGATGGGCTCGATGTGCGACAGGTCGCGGCCGAGGATCACGCCCGAGGGAATGAGCCAGGACGACGGGTCGTCGATGCCCTTGGACGGGAAGTCGCCGACGGTGAGGAAGTTGCCCACGCCTTCGCCGCGCGCGAACCAGTCCTTGTAGTAGCCGGCGATGGCCAGCGTGTCGGGCAGGTAGACCTGGTCGACGAAGGCCTGCATCGTTTTGATGATGTGGCGCACCTCGTCCAGCGTGACCATGTTGACGGTGGTGGACGCGGCGCCGCTGGAGCCCGGACCGGCGCTGATCGGGCTGGGAGAGCCGCCGACCAGGAAGTTCGGGTGCGGGTTCTTGCCACCGAAGATGGCGTGCAGCTTGACCACCTCGCGCTGCCAGGCGAGCGCCTCCAGGTAGTGCGCCAGCGCCATCAGGTTGGCCTCGGGCGGCAGCTTGTATTCGGGGTGGCCCCAGAAGCCGTTGGCAAAGATGCCGAGCTGGCCGCTCTCGACGAACTGCTTGATGCGCTTTTGCGTATCGGCAAAGTAGCCGGGGCTGGACTTGGCGTAGCTGGAGATCGACTGCGCCAGCGCCGAGGTGGCCTTCGGGTCGGCCTTCAAGGCCGAGACCACGTCGACCCAGTCGAGCGCATGCAGGTGATAGAAGTGCATGACGTGGTCGTGCACATGCTGCGCGGCGATCATCAGGTTGCGGACCAGTTGCGCGTTGGCCGGCAGGGCCCAGCCGAGCGCACTTTCCACCGAGCGAACCGAGGCGATGCCGTGCACCACCGTGCACACGCCGCAGATGCGCTGTGCGAAGGCCCAGGCTTCGCGCGGATCGCGGCCCTTCAGGATCAGCTCGATGCCGCGAACCATCGTGCCCGAGCTCCAGGCGCTGCTGATCGCACCGTCCGCGGCGACCTCGGCCTCGATGCGCAGGTGGCCCTCGATGCGGGTGATCGGGTCGACGACGACGCGTTGGTTCATTTTCGTCCCTCAGTCGGCGAGGTTGTCGGCCACCAGTTCGAGCAGGCTCTCGGTCTTCTTGTCCCAGTGCGCATGCTTGGCGCCCATCTCCAGGGTGATGCGGCACTGGCCGCAACTGGTGACGAATCGCTGGGCACCGGTGGCCTCGACCTGCGCCTTCTTCATTTCGAAGACCTTGTGCCGCAGCGGCGTGGCACGCTGGTTCGACACCACGCCGCCGCCACCACCGCAGCAGTAGCCGGTGAGGCCATGGTCCTGCAGTTCGATCAGCTCGAAGCCCAGCGCCGCCAGCACGCGCCGCGCCGCCGCCTCGAGGCCGCCGCGGCGCACGATCTGGCAGGGGTCGTGGAAGGTGGCGGTGTCGGCGATCGGCTTGACGCGGATGCGCTGCTCGGCGATCAGTTCGTCGAGGAACTCGGTCATGTGGATGATGCGCACCGGCAGCGCCTGGCCGTACCACTTGGCCGCCTCCCAGCGCGCTGCGCCGTAGGCATGGCCGCATTCCGGCAGCAGGATGGTCTTGGCGCCGATCTTCACGGCCGTGTCGATGATCGCCCGTGTCAGCCGCTCCTGCAGTTGCAGGTCGCCGTTGTTGAAACCGATGTTGGATGCGTCGAAACCGCCCTGGTGCATGGTCCACTTCACGCCGATGCGGTTCAGGATCTTGGCCGCGTCGGCCAGCGCCTTGGTGTGGTCGCCCAGCTCCGCGGGCGCGGCCGTGACCAGGATGTCGGCCTGCGGCAGGTCGCAGGGGATGGGCACGCCATGTTCCTCGGACACCTCGGCCAGGATGTCGGGCAGGTCTTCGGCCGGCGTCGCCGGGCTGCCCCACTCCTGCGCGGCCCGGTCCATCAGCGCCAGCCGCTCCGGGATCAGCCCGGCCTTGAACATGCCGTGGCGTGCCTCCTTCACCAGTTCGGCGATGTCGATGCCCATCGGGCAGACCATGGTGCAGCGGCCGCACATCGTGCAGGAGTCATAGATCAGCTCCTGCCACTGCTGCAGTTCGTCCACGCGCAGCTTCTTCACCAGGCCAAAGGCACGCACCAGCGGTGCGAAGGGCCCGACCTCGCGCAGGTAGGCGCGGCGGAAGGGTTCGAGCTTGTAGGCCGGCGTGTACTTGGCCTGGCCGGTGGCCACATGGAAGTGGCAGGCCTCGGCACACATGCCGCAGTGCACGCAGGACTCCATGTGCAGCGCGGCGGTGACGCCGAACTCGCGCACGAAGCTGCGCATCGCGGCGTCGACGCGGTCGTCGTCCGTTCGCTCGCCTTGCCGGTCGAAGCCGGCCGTTGTGGATGGGGTGACCGCCGGGCTCATACCTTGACCCCGCGGTGGCTGAAGCGCATGCCAGTGGCACCGCGCGAGAACGCGAACAGGAAGGCATGCATCAGCTTGCCGAACGGAAACCAGATCAGGAAGGCCGCGATGCTGAGAATGTGCGCGGCCAGCAGCGTTTCGTAGCGCGCGCCGATCTGCGCCGTGGCCAGCAGCCCGGTGAGCACCGGCAGCGTGGTCAGCAGCCAGCTCAAGTAGTCGCTGGGGCCGGACAGCAGGCGCAGCACCGGATGCGTCAGGCGCCGCACCAACGCGGCGACCAGCGCAGCCAGCGTGATCACGCCGACGCCGAAGACCAGGTCGCTGGGCAGCGAGGGCCACGACAGGCCGAACAGGTCGTGGATGAAGACGATGTGCGCGGCCAGGCCGAAGACGACGATCGCCAGACCGAGGTGAAAGACATAGCTGTTGATCGTGGAGAACAGCGTGACCTGGATGAACTCCTTGCGCGGCCACATGCGACGCACGATGGCGCGCAGCGCGCCCACCAGCCTGGGCGGAGCCCCCTCGCGGGGCGCCGAGCGGTCACGCAGACGCGGCAGCAGCAGCACCCCGACCAGGCGCCAGGTCACGCCCAGCACGAATACGAGCATGGCAAAGTCAAGCGCCGGTCCGCGCGCGAAGTCGAGCAGTTCCATCACTTGGCCTCCTTCGATGCGGCTGCGGCCAGCCGCCCTCGCGCCAGCGCGGCAGCGGCCACGCCAAGCGCGGCCCCGCCGGCGGCGGCGATCGGCACGACCCGACGCCGCTCGCCGGTGCCGGTCGGCAGCGCCTTGTACAGACCGCCGCGGTCCCAGAAGCGTGGCTCCGAACAACCGATGCAGCCGTGACCGGACTGGATCGGGAAGGACACGCCGCCGTTCCATTTCAGCGAGGCGCAGGCGTTGTAGGTGACCGGCCCCTTGCAGCCCAGTTCGTACAGGCACCAGCCCTTGCGTGCACCGGCGTCGTCGAAGCTCTTCGCGAACAGACCGCGCTTGTAGAACTGCCGGCGGTAGCAGCGGTCGTGGATGGTTTCGCCGAAGAAGGCCAGCGGCCGCAGCAGCGCATCCAGTTCCGGCGGCTTGCCGAACGACAGCAAGTGGACCAGCGTGCCGGCCATGGCCTGCGGCATCGGTGGGCAGCCGGGGATGTTGATCAGCGGCTTGCCCATCACCAGCTTCGACACCGGCACGGCGCCGGTCGGGTTGGGGTCGGCCTCGGGCAGCCCGCCGAACGCGGCGCAGGTGCCCACCGCAATGACCGCGGCCGCATGCTCGACGGTCTCGGCCAGCATCGCCACGTTGCTCTGGCCGGCAATGGCCGAATAGACGCCGCCGCCGGCCGTGGGCACCGAGCCGTCGACGATGACGATGTATTTCCCCTTGTGGTCGCGCATTGCCTGACGTCGGGCCTGCTCGGCGGCCTCGCCCGACACTGCCTGCAGCGTGTGGTGGTAGTCCAGCGAGATGAGATCGAAGATCATCTCCTCCAGGCTCGGGCTGAAGGAGCGCGCCAGCGACTCGGTGCAGCCGGTGCATTCCTGGAACGACAGCCAGATCACCGACTGGCGTCGCGCCTGGGCGAGGCTCTGCGCCATCGTGGCGGCAGCCGCCGGCGGCAGCGCCATCAGCGAGGCCATGTAGCTGGCGTACTTCAGGAAGGCGCGGCGAGACACGCCGCGCTCGCGCAGCATCTCGCCCAGGGGTTGGCTGTCAGTCATCGGCGCTCTCCGGTCAGCCGCTCAGTTCGGCGCCAAGCCGCCGCGCCGCCGCGGCGATGTCGGCGCCATGGGCCGGCAGCAGCGGCGGCACACGCGCCACCACGATCTGTTCGAAGACGGTGTGCTCGTCGGCATCGGCATGGCGCACCCACCACAGGCCGGCATAGGCCGTCTCGACGATGTAGGTCAGCCCCGCCAGTTCAAGGCGCGCCTCGATCTCGCCGCGGCCCAGTCGCTGGCGCAACTGCTCGCGTGCGCCGTCGTCCAGCGGCAGGCTGTGCAAGTCGATGGCATCGTTGAACTGTTCGTCGCCGGCCAGGGCCTCGAGCATCACGGCCAGCTCCTGCAGCACGGCCTCGACCAGGCCGGCATCGGGCGGGTCGCAGCGCGGCGGCGGTGCGTTCAGCGTGTCCATCGCGCCAGGAGCTCGTTGACCGCGCTGCACAGCTGTGGGATCGCGGCCGCCACCGCGGGCGTAGGTTCCAGGCCGAGCGCCGTGCTGGCCGGCTCGACCGCAACCAGCGCG
>JAGTRL010000190.1 GCA_018261815.1 Pseudomonadota bacterium | reverse complement strand
TCTTGGCGTCCCAGACAACGTGTTCTAACCCGCCTCACCCTCGAGTACGTCATTCCCGAAATTGCGCGCAAATGCCTCCGCCGACGTGCGGAAAGTAAGACCTGTTCCCACTTGAGTCAGGATTAGAGTCAGCCGACAAGGCCGGCATGGCCCCGACGCGTTCCTGCAGCCGTGTCAATCAACTGAAGAGCTTCGAATGTCTATCTCGCAGCCGATGTCTTCGCCAATGGCACTTCCCCCGATAGCCCAGCGACAAGCCCATACGTCAGACGGACACCGCCAGCCGCTCGCCGCGACCGCGCAACGACCAGGCAAGCGAGGCGTAGTGGTGCCAGCCAGTCCAAGTGCTATGGCGCTGTACGTGACGATCCCGCTGCCGCCACCCTCACTGGCTACTCTGCGAAAGCCATACGACGCAAAATCGAGTGCGGGGTGTGGCTCGAGGGCCGAGAGTTCCGCAAGGCGCCGGATGGTCATGTGCTGATCAGCATCAAGGGGTACGAGAAGTGGGTCGAAAGGGGTCGGGTGTAGAGCTTCGCGGCGAAAGCATTCGCCTTTCGTTGGTATATCAGGGTCTGCCGCGCCGCGAGACGCTGCGACTTGGTGCCGCATCTATCGCCACGACGGCGGCCAAGTTGAAATACGCGCACCGCGTCGCGGCCGAGATCCGCTGGCGAATCGCGCAGGGCCTGTTCGACGACGCCAGCTACGCGGAGTACTTCCCCGATTCGCAAGTGGCGCTTGCGAGGGAGGAAGCGGCCCGAAAGGCGCAGGTTTCGACGCATTTGGAGGTTCAAGCGAGCACATTCGGCGCGCTCGCCAAGTTGTGGTTGGCCTCCAAAGGAAAGCTCGAAGCGGCCACGCGCGACCAGTACGCTACGGCGGTTCGATTCTGGACTTCGATGTTCGGTGCTGATACGCCCGTGGTCGCGCTTACCCACGGGGTCGTTGCCGCCAGGCTTGGCGCGCACGCCTGGAAGTCGGCGAAGAACCACAACAACTATTTGATCGCTTTGCGCGGCATCTTTGCACTCGAGTACCGAGGCCGCCAGGCCCTCGATTCGCCGATGGTCGGCATTGAGAACATGCCCGTCGTCAAGAAGCTGCCAGACCCGCTGTCCGGCGCCGAGCGCGATACGATCTTGGCCGACATGGCGCGCCACTACGACCCTCGCGTCGTGGCGTATTTCCAGTTCATGTTCTTCACCGGCATGCGCCCCGAGGAGGCGATTGCGCTGCGCTGGTCGGATATCGACCTGCGCTGTGGCACGGCGCGCGTGCAACGCGTGCGCACCTTCCGAGGCTCCGAGCGCGATGGCTCAAAGACGCATGCCGAACGCGACGTCGATCTGGTCTCGAGCGCAATCGACGCGCTGTCGGCAATGAGACCCTACACCAGCCTCAAGCGCGACGCCGATGGTCGGGAGGCCGATGTCTTCGAGAATCCCGTGACCGGTTGCGCCTGGCATGACGAACGCAGCCAGCGCGAGAACTACTGGCATCCCTGTCTGAAACGGCTTGGGATCCGGCAAAGGCGCTCCTACTGTACGCGCCACACTTATTGCACGGTTGCCCTGATGGGTGGCGTGAATCCGGCCTACATCGCCGCCCAGGCCGGACACAGCCCAAAGATGCTGCTGGAGGTCTACACGCGCTGGATCCCGGGTGCCGACGGCGGTGCCGAAAAACGCCGTCTGGTCATGGCAATGGGGGCGAATTCTTCCCAGATTCTTCCCATTAGACCCCTTCAGGGCCTCGCTGGCGATCGTGAAAAAGCCGGAAAATCATTGCGTGACAACGACTTACCGGCCTTAGATGTTGGTAGGCGCGATTGGACTCGAACCAACGACCCCCACCATGTCAAGGTGGTGCTCTAACCAGCTGAGCTACGCGCCTGGGTCAAAAAGAATTCTACCAGCGCTGCCGTGGCTCACTTGCGCCGTGCGCGGCGCACGCCGGCCACGCGCCCCACCTGCGCCAGCACCGCAGCCAGGCGCGTGGTGTCGCTGACCTCGACGGTAAAGGTCATCCAGGCGGTGCTGCCGCGCGTGTCCTTCACCGATTGGGTGTGCACACCGACGACGTTCATCTTCTCCTTGGCCAGCAGTTCGGAGATGTCGCGCAGCAGGCCCTGCCGGTCCTCGGCCTCGACCAGCAGGTCCACGGCGTAGGCAGCCGTTGTGTCGGCTGGCCGCGCTCCCCAGGCTACGGCAATCAGCCGCTCGGGCGCGCGGCTGACCATGTGGCGCAGGTTGCTGCAGTCGGTGCGGTGGATGGCCACGCCCTTGCCGCGCGTGACGAAGCCGCCGATGGCATCGGGCGGGGCCGGCCGGCAGCAGCGCGCCAGCGTGGTCAGCAGCGATTCGACGCCGACCACCAGCACACCGCCCTTGTCGCCCCCCACGGCCGGGGCGCGTGGCTTGCGCAGCGCCACCAGTTCGTCGGCCGTGGGCGCCGGCGTCGGCGGGCGCAGCATGTTCTCGATCTGGTGCAGCGAATACTCGTCCTTGCCCACCGCCTCGAACAACGCCTCGGCCTGCTTGAAGCCCAGCTGCTCGGCCAGGTGCTCCAGCTTCAGCGCGGTGCGCCCTTCGCGCTGCAGAAGCTTTTCCACCAGTTCGCGGCCGCGGGCGATGGTGGATTCCTGCTGCTGCGCGTTGAACCAGGCGCGCACCTTGGCCCGCGCGCGCGGGCTCTTGAGGTAGCCGGGCTCGGCATTCAACCAGTCGCGCGACGGTCCGCCGTCCTTGGCGGCAATGATCTCCACGGTCTGGCCGTTGCGCAGCGGCGTGTGCAACGGCACCAGCGCGCCGTCGACGCGCGCGCCGCGGCAGCGGTGGCCGACATTGGTGTGCAGGCTGTAGGCAAAGTCCACCGGCGTGGCGCCGGCCGGCAGCTCGATCACCGCGGCCTGCGGTGTGAACACATAGATGCGGTCGTCGAACATGCCGCCTTCGGCCTGGGCGGCGTCTCTTTCGGAGACCTCGCGTTCCCAGGCCAGAAGTTGGCGCAGCACCACGCGCCGGGCTTCGGCCACGCGCTCCTCGAAGTCGCCCGCTGCGCTGACGCCGGCATAGCCGCGCGCGCCCGCCTCCTTGTAGGCCCAATGTGCAGCCACGCCGTGCTCGGCATGTTCGTGCATGGCGCGGGTGCGGATCTGCACTTCCAGCGCCGCGCCGTCATGCCCACGCACGACGGTGTGCAACGACTGGTAGCCGTTGGATTTGGGCTTGGCGATGTAGTCGTCGAACTCGCCCGGCATCGGCACATACAGGTCGTGCACGCGCGCCAGCGCGGCATAGCAGCCCGCCACGTCGTCGACGATGACACGCAGCGCGCGCAGGTCGAAGACATGGGCGAAGTCGATGCCCTTGCCCTGCATCTTCTTCCACACGCTGTACAGGTGCTTCGGCCGGCCCTGCACCTCGCACTGCAGCCCGGCAGCCGCCAGCTCGGCCGCCAGTTCCCGGCGCGCCTGCTCCACCGCCGCCTCGCGCTGCAGCCGCTTGCCGTCCATCAGCGCGGCCAGGCGGTGGTATTCGTCGCCCTGCAGGAAGCGGAAGGCCAGGTCCTCCAGCTCCCACTTGATCTGCCAGATGCCCAGGCGGTTGGCCAGCGGCGCGAACACGTCCTGCGATTCGCGCGCCAGCGCCTCGGGACAGTCGTGCCGGCTGATGGCGTACCAGCGCAGCGTCTGCAGGCGCGAGGCCAGGCGCAACAGCACCACGCGCAGGTCGCTGGCAAAGGCCAGCAGCATCTTGCGCACGCGCTCGGTCTGCAGCGCGCGGCGCTGCGCCTCCACCTGCGCTTCGCGCGCCGAGCGCTGGATCTGCACCAGCTTGCGGGTGTGGCTCACCAGCCCGGCGTAGGACTCGCCGAAGGCCTTGCTCACCACCTCCTCGGGCCGCTGCAGGTAGTCGCCGGCATACACCAGGTAAGCCGCGGCACGCATCGACGGTGCGGCACCAATGCCCTGCAGGATGCCGGCCACGCCGTCGGCATGGGCCATCGCGTCCTCGCCGGTGTCGAGCATCTGCCCGGTGAGCAGCGGCTCGGCGAAGGCGCGCGCGCGCCGCAGCGCGTCGGCATCGTCGCCGGCGTCGGCCAGGCGCACGATCGGCGAAGTCTGCGCATCGGGCCGCGTCGATGCGCTGCCGGCCAGGGTCTTCATGGCAAAAGCAAGAACCGGCGCAACACCTCGATCTGGTCGCCATGCACGAGTGTCGGCGCATGGCCCACGCCGGGAAACTGATGCAGTTGCGCGCGCGGGCCGCGCTGTGTCATGGCCTGCGCCGTGGCCTGCGACAGCAGGTCGGAATCGGCCCCGCGCAACAGCAGCGTGCGGCATTGCAGCCTGTCGTAGCTCTGCCACAGCAGTGCCTCGCCGGCCTTGGCCACTTCGGGCGTCACCGCGCGGAGCGGCACGGCAATGGCAGGATCGCAGCGCGCGGTGAAGCCGTCGCGGCCGTCCTGCGTAGCCGGCTTGAGCTGCGGCGCGGTGAGGGCCAGCCACTCCTGGCGGCTGTGTGGGCCGAAGCCCTGTGACAGCGCCCACGACGCATCGGCCGCCTCGTCGAGCGTGGCCCAAAAACTGCTCTGTCCGACATAACTGCCAATGCGCTGCAGTGCGGCCGCTTCGATCACCGGCCCGACATCGTTGAGCGCCAGCTTGCGCACCGGCGAGCCGCTCAGGCTGGCCAAGCCCAGGCCGATCAACCCTCCCATCGAGGTGCCCACCCAGTCGACTTCCTGCGCGTCCAGCCGCGCCAGCAGGCACACCATGTCCGCCACGTAGCCGGGGATGGAATAACCCATCGGGTCGGCCAGCCAGTCGGAGCGGCCTCGGCCAACCACGTCGGGGCAGACCACGCTGTACTCATCGGCCATCGCGCGGGCCAGCGCGTCGAAGTCACGGCCCTGGCGGGTCAGGCCATGCACGCATACCAGCACCTTCGGGTTGGCGGCATCGCCCCACTGCCAGTAGGCCATGCGATGCAGGCCGCGGCTGTCGAGACACTGCACATCGCGCAACACCGGCTCGGTCATGATGGTTCGTCCTATGTCAGGGAGACCATCCTATCAACGCGTCAGCGCTGCGGTAGGCAGCGCTACTTCATCTGCACCGAACCGCTGACGGTGGCAGTGACGCTGGACTTGCCCGCTTCCACAGGCAGCGGCTGCGCCGCAGCCGCCATCTCGGCAGAGGCAACGCGAAAGCGCGGCATTGGCGGGACGAAGGCTTCGCCAGTGCTGACCTCCACCGCGCGCAGCGTGACACCGCTGAAACCGAAGGCCTTGGCATAGGTCTCGGCCTGGCCGCGAAAACGCGCGATGGCCTGCGCGCTCACCTCGGCTTGCACCTTGTCGCGCGCCTCGCGCGACAGCCTGTAGCCGACATGGGCCACGCTGAGGGTCTGAATACGGCCGACCAGCCGAGTCAGCGCGTCGAAGTCCTTGCCCTCGGCGCGCAACTCGGCCGTGCCCTGCCACTTCATTGTCTCGCCCTTGGGCGCGTAACGTGGCTGTACCGAGAAACTGCCGGTGCTGATGTCCACCTGCCCCGGCTGCGCCGCCTTGCGGGCCTCGGTCAGCGCGGCATTCAGCGCCTGTGTCAACTGCGTCTGCACCGTCGAGGCCTCGTGCGCCTCGCGTTGCGTGGAGAAGGTGATCACCAGAACATCGTTGGTCACCTCGGCGCTGGCCGAGGCTGACAGCGACAACTGGTTGGCCAACGGCCCCTGCGCGTCAGCGAGCGCCAGCGGCGTCGCCAGGACCAGGCAAAGCGCACTCACTGCGATCGGATGTCGGGCTCGAACGGTGTTCATGGCAGGACCTGGTTGGAGTCAATACGACCACAGCGTGTGGCATGGATCACGGGTTGACGCGCCAAAGCCAAGCGCCAGCAAATAGACCTGTAACAGATGGTCAATAGGGACGAAACAGCCCTCAAAAAGGCTTGCACAATGCCGTTGTTACAAATTTGGAGTCCGCAATGACCCAGGCACCGAACTCGCGGCCCAACCGCGTGGTGATTGTCGACGACGACGCCCGTATCCGCGATCTGCTGCGCCGCTACCTCACGCAGGAAGGCTTCGACGTGCTGCTGGCCGAAGACGCCAAGGCGCTGAACCGCGTGCTCACCCGCGAGACCGTCGATCTGATCGTGCTCGATTTGATGCTGCCCGGCGAAGACGGCCTGTCCATCTGCCGCCGTCTGCGCTCGGCCAAGGACACCACGCCGATCATCATGCTCACCGCCAAGGTCGAGGACGTGGACCGCATCGTCGGCCTGGAAGTCGGCGCCGACGACTACCTGCCCAAGCCCTTCAACCCGCGCGAGCTGCTGGCGCGCATCCATGCGGTACTGCGCCGCCGGCCTGCGCTGGAGGCGCCGGGCGCGCCGTCGAAGGAGGCGCAGACAGTGACTTTCGGCCCCTTCGAGTTCGATCTTTCGCTGCGCCGATTGTCCAAGGAAGGCCAGCAGATCTCCCTGACCACAGGCGAGTTCTCGATGCTCAAGGCCCTGGTACGGCACCCGCGGCAGCCGCTGTCGCGTGACAAGCTGGCGCAGCTGGCGCGCGGCCGCGAGTTCGAGCCCTTCGACCGCAGCCTGGACGTGCAGATCTCCCGCCTGCGCAAGATGCTCGAGCCCGACCCGGCGCAGCCGCGCTACATACAGACGGTGTGGGGCGTGGGCTACGTGTTCGTGCCGGACGGCGCACACAACTAAATTCCGAACCTCTGCAAAGCCGGATCGCGCGCCACACGCGCCATCGTGCCGCAGCAGTTCGTGTCCACTCGCAGGGCGCCGTGGCCCTTGCTGACGCGGCTGGATTCCCGGTCGATTCTTCGACACTTCAAAGTGGCACGCCACCCCGTTGAACTGAGCCTCTTCTGGCGCACCTTCTTTCTGCTGGCCTTGCTGCTGGCAGGAGGCATCTTCGCCTGGGTGCAGACGCTGCGCGCACTGGAGTTCGAGCCGCGGGCGGTGCAGGCCGCGCAGCAGACCGCCGAGCTGGTCAACCTCTCGCGCACGGCTCTTGGCACGGCGGACGCCATCAACCGCGTGGCGCTGGTGAAGACCATGAGCGGCCAGAACTCCGTGCGTGTCGTTCCCCGCGAACCAGGCGACACCTGGGAGACCTATGCCACCGACCGCTTCAGTCAGAACGTCACCGACCAGCTGATGTCGCGACTGGGAGCGGACGCAGTGGTGGCACGCAGCGTCAACGGCAAGCCCGGCATGTGGGTGGGGTTTTCCATCGACAAGGACCGCTACTGGCTGCAGTCCGACACCGCCCATGCCGGCCCGCTGACCAGCAGCACCTGGTTCGTATGGATGGGCATTGCATTGCTGGCCACGCTGGTCGGCTCGGTGGTCATTGCGAGTTTGATCAACCGGCCGCTGCGGGAGCTGTCTTTTGCCGCCAGCCGCATCCGCGAAGGCGACTTGGATTCGCGCCTGGACGAGAACACGCTGACCAGCGAGATTCGCGAGGTCAACCGTGGCTTCAACCGCATGGCGCGTGAGCTGGCCAAGGTCGAGGAAGACCGCGCGGTCATGCTGGCCGGCATCTCGCACGACCTGCGTACGCCGCTGGCGCGCCTGCGCCTGGAAACCGAGATGAGCGTCAACAACGACGAGGCCAAGCGCAACATGGCGATGGACATCGAGCAGCTCGACGCCATCATCGACAAGTTCATGGACTACGCCCGGCCCGGCGAGACCGAGATGCGCGCAGTGCACCTGTCGCAGCTGATCGACCGCGAGGCCGGTCCGTTTCGCGACCCGGCGCAGATTCGCATCACCTCGCGCGTGGCCATCGACGTGGCTGTGATGGCCGACGACACCGAGCTGGGCCGTGTCTTTTCCAATCTTTTCGAGAACGCGCGGCGCTACGGCCGCAGCAACGACACCGGCATCGCCGTCGTCACGGTCACGTGCGCGCGCACCGGCCCGTGGGTCATCGTCACGGTGCGTGACCAGGGGCCGGGCGTCGCGTCCGAAAGACTGGGGCAGCTGACCACACCCTTCTTCCGTGGCGATGCCGCGCGCACGGCGGCCACCGGCGCGGGCCTGGGTCTGGCCATCGTCGAGAAGTCATTGCAGCGCATGGGAGGCTCGCTCGAGCTGAACAACGCGCCAGACGGTGGCCTGGTGGCCCGGCTGCGCCTCAAGCACGCGCA
>JAGTRL010000189.1 GCA_018261815.1 Pseudomonadota bacterium | reverse complement strand
ACGGTCTCGCCCTGGGCCAGCAAGGCCACCGACATTGCGCACAACTGCGCCATCGCGGTACAGCGCATCGAGCGCGTCACCGAGTACACATTGAGCCTGAAACGTGGCCTGCTCGGTGCAGGCAAGCGGCTGTCGGCCGAGGAACTGCAAGCCTGCGCGGCGTTGCTGCACGACCGCATGACCGAGAGCGTGGCCTTCGAGCGCGAGGCTGCCGCCCACCTGTTCGACGAGCAGCCCGCGCCGCCGCTGGAGCATGTGGATGTGCTGGGGCAGGGCGCCGCGGCGCTGCGCGAGGCCAATGGGCGCTTCGGCCTGGCGCTCAGCGAGGACGAGATCGACTATCTGGTGCAGGCCTTCACGCAGCTGCAGCGCAACCCCAGCGATGTCGAGCTGATGATGTTCGCGCAGGCCAACAGCGAGCATTGCCGGCACAAGATCTTCAATGCGGCCTTCCGCATCGACGGCCAGGACCAGCCGCTGTCGATGTTCGGCATGATCCGCCACACCGAAGCCGTGTCACCGCAGCGCACGGTGGTGGCCTACCACGACAACGCCGCCGTGATGGGAGGCGGGCCGGTGCAGCGCTGGCTGCCGCAGGGCTACACCAATGCGCCGCAGTACGGCGTGCGCGAGGAAGTGGCGCACGTGCTGATGAAGGTGGAGACGCACAACCACCCGACGGCGATCTCACCCTTTCCGGGCGCGTCCACCGGTGCCGGCGGCGAGATCCGCGACGAAGGTGCCACCGGCCGCGGCGCGCGGCCCAAGGCAGGCCTGACCGGCTTCTCGGTGTCGAATCTGCACCTGCCGGACACCGACGAACCCTGGGAGCGCCAGTCCATCGGCAAGCCGGCGCACATCGCCAGCGCGCTGCAGATCATGATCGAAGGCCCGCTCGGCGGTGCGGCCTTCAACAACGAGTTCGGCCGGCCCAACCTGGGCGGCTACTTCCGCGTCTTCGAACAATCGGTGGCGGGGGTGCGGCGCGGATATCACAAGCCGATCATGATCGCCGGCGGGCTGGGCGCCATCAGCGCCGAGCAGACGCACAAGCTGCCCTTCGGCGCCGGCACGCTGCTGATCCAGCTGGGCGGGCCGGGCATGCGCATCGGCATGGGCGGCGGCGCCGCCAGTTCGATGGCCGCGGGCAGCAACACCGCCGCGCTGGATTTCGACAGCGTGCAGCGCGGCAACCCGGAGATGCAGCGCCGCGCGCAGGAAGTCATCAACCACAGCTGGGCGCTCGGCGAGGTGAACCCGATCCTGGCGATCCATGACGTCGGTGCCGGGGGCATCAGCAATGCCTTTCCAGAGCTGGTGGACGGCGCCGGGCGCGGCGCCACCTTCGATCTGCGCAAGGTGCCGCTGGAGGAAAGCGGCCTGGCACCGAAGGAAGTGTGGTGCAACGAAAGCCAGGAGCGCTACGTGCTGGCGATCGGGCCCGAGAGCCTGCCGCTGTTCGAAGCCATGGCGCAGCGTGAGCGCTGTCCCTTTGCCGTCGTCGGCGTGGTCCGCGATGAGCGCGAGCTGGTGCTGGAAGACGGCCCTGGCGGCGAGCGCTTCATCGACATGCCGATGGACGTGCTGCTGGGCAAGGTGCCGAAGATGCAGCGCGACGTGACGCGCATTGCCCGCAGCGAGCCGCCGCTGGACCTGACCGGCGTCAGCCTGGAGCAGGTGGCGTTCGACGTGCTGCGCCACCCGACCGTGGCCTCCAAGCGCTTCCTGGTCACCATCGGCGACCGTACCGTCGGCGGCCTGAGCCACCGCGACCCGATGGTCGGTCCGTGGCAGGTGCCGGTGGCCGACTGCGCGGTGACGCTGGCCGACTTTGCCGGGTTCCGAGGCGAGGCCATGGCCATGGGCGAGCGCACGCCGCTGGCCAGCCTGGACGCGCCAGCCGCGGGCCGCATGGCGGTGGGCGAGGCCCTCACCAACCTGCTGGCCGCGCCGATGGCGCTGGACCGGATCAAGCTCAGCTGCAACTGGATGGCGGCCTGTGGCGAGCCCGGCGAGGACGCCGCGCTGTACGACAGCGTCAAGGCCGTGGCCATGGAACTGTGCCCGGCACTGGGCATCGGCGTGCCGGTGGGCAAGGATTCGTTGTCGATGCGCACGCGCTGGGAGGACAAGCAGGTCACCGCGCCGGTGTCGCTGATCGTCACCGCCTTCACCACGCTGGACGACGTGCGCGGCACGCTCACGCCGCAGTTGCAGTCGGTGGACAGCACGTTGATCCTGGTCGACTTGGGGCAAGGGCGCATGCGCATGGGCGGCTCGATGCTCGCGCAGTGCTTAAGCCGCTTCGGCGATGCGGTGCCCGACCTGGACGATGCGCAACTGCTGAAGTCGCTGGTCGCGGCCATCAATGAGCTGCGCGCGGCCGGCCAGCTGCTGGCCTACCACGACCGCAGCGACGGCGGCCTGTGGGCGGCGGCCTGCGAGATGGCCTTTGCCGGCCAGCTGGGCCTGAGCCTGAACGTGGACCTGCTGGTCACCGAAAGCGACGGCATCGGCGACAGCCGAGCCGAATACGGTGACTCGAAGAACTGGGCTACGCAGGTCGGCGAACGCCGCAGCGAGCTGACGTTGAAGGCGCTGTTCAACGAAGAGCTGGGCGTGCTGCTGCAGGTGCCGCGCGCGCAGCGCGACGCGGTCATGGCGACGCTGCGCAAGCACGGGCTGGGCCGCTGCAGCCATGCCATCGGCAAGACCAACGACAAACGGGTGATCGAGGTCTGGCGCGATGCCAAGGCGGTGTTCAGCGCGCCGCTGCGCGAGCTGCAGCAGGTCTGGGACGAGGTGTCCTGGCGCATCGCCCGGCTGCGCGACCACCCGGATTGCGCCGATGCCGAACATGCCGCCGCCGGCGCCGACGGCGACACCGGGCTGCAGGTGAAGCTCGGCTTCGACCCGGCCGAGGTGCCGGCGCTGTTGCAGACCCGGCCGAAGGTGGCGATCCTGCGTGAGCAGGGCGTCAACAGCCATGTCGAGATGAGCTATGCCATGGCGCTGGCCGGCTTCGACACCTTTGACGTGCACATGAGCGACCTGCAGTCCGGCCGCGCGCGGCTCGACATGTTCCAGGCCTTCGTCGCCTGCGGTGGCTTCAGCTACGGTGACACGCTGGGCGCGGGCGAGGGCTGGGCGCGTTCGATCTTGTTCAACCCGGCCCTGGCGGAGCAGTTCGCCGCCTTCTTCAATCGCAGCGACACGCTGGCCTTGGGCGTGTGCAACGGCTGCCAGATGATGGCGGCGCTGGCGCCGATCATTCCCGGCGCATCGGCCTGGCCGAAGTTCACGCGCAACCGCAGCGAGCAGTTCGAGGCCCGGCTGTCGCAGGTGGAGGTGCTGGCCAGCCCGAGCCTGTTCTTCACCGGCATGGCCGGCAGCCGGCTGCCCATCGCCGTGGCGCATGGCGAGGGCTTTGCCGACTTCTCGCAGCGCGGCGATGCCGCGACGGTGCAGCGCGCGATGCGCTTCGTCGATTCCGCCGGCCGGCCGACCGAGGCCTATCCAGCCAACCCGAACGGCAGCCCCGAGGGTCTGACGGCGGTGACCACCGTCGACGGCCGCTTTACCGCGCTGATGCCGCACCCGGAACGCGTGTTCCGCAACCTGCAGATGAGCTGGACGAACGGCGCAGTCGACGAGCCGAGCCCGTGGATGCGCATGTTCCACAACGCGCGGCGCGCGCTGACCTGAGCTGGAACGGCTGGCGCAGGCCCGAGTGCCTGCCTGGCGCGCAGGTCTACTGAGCCCAGGCCGCCGCGGCGCCTTCGACCGCAGCCTTCAGCTCGCCATAGCTGTTCGTCACCGCAAACTGCGGAAACTGCGCGGCGATGGCCGGCGGCGCATGGATGAAGAATCCGGCATCGGCCGCCAGCAGCATGCCGGTGTCGTTGTAGGAATCACCCGCCGCGATGACGCGGTAGTTCAGGCTCTTCAGCGCGTTCACCGCGGCGCGCTTCTGGTCGGGCTGGCGCAGCTTGTAGTCACGCACGCGGCCGGCTTCGTCCACCAGCAGGCGGTGGCAGAACAGCGTGGGCCGGCCCAGCTGGCGCATCAGCGGGTCGGCAAATTCGTAGAAGGTGTCCGACAGGATGATCACCTGGAAGCGCGTGCGCATGTCGTCGAGGAACTCGCGCGCGCCGGCCAGTGGGCCCATGCCGTCGATCACCTGCTGGATGTCGTTCAACCGCAGCTTGTGCTGGTCGAGCAGGGCGATGCGGTAGCGCATCAGCTTGTCGTAGTCGGGCTCGTCGCGCGTCGTGCGCGAGAACTCGGCAATGCCGGTGCGCTTGGCGAACTCGATCCAGATTTCCGGGACCAGCACGCCTTCCATGTCCAGGCACAGCACCTGCATCGATAGCTCCAGAAGACAGCGCGGCCGAGGTCGGCCGCATTCGACATGCATGCTAACGCAGCGTGTCGGTCAGCTGGCGCAGCGCCAACGCGGTGGCCTCGTCGGCGGGGAAGAAGGTCTCCAGCGCCAGCTCCGACAGGGTGATGTCGTTGGGCGTGCCGAACACGGTGATGGTGCTGATGAAGCTCAGCACCCCGGCCGGGGACTGCAGCTGCAGCGGCACGTACACGGCGGCGTCGGGGTGCAGCGCGTCGCCTGCCTCCAGCTGCGGGGCCGGATACTGGCGCAGCTCGTCGGCCAGCGCCTCCAGCACCGGATCGGCCTGGCGCCGGGCCTGCAGCTGCAGCCGGTGCAGCAGGTGCGCACGCCACTGCGCCAGGTTGACGATGCGCGGCGCCAGTCCCTGCGGATGCAGGCTCAGGCGCAACACGTTCAGCGGCGCCGCCATCAGTTCGTCCGGCAGGCCGGCCAGCAGCAGCGGCACGATGCGGTTGTGGGCCACCATGGTCCAGTGCCGGTCCACCGCCAGGGCGGGGCAGGGTTCGTGCGCCTGCAGCACCCGTTCGATCGCCTGGCGCGGCACCTGCAGCAGCGGGTCGTCGAGCGCATGCTCGACATACATCGGCGCATAGCCAGCCGCGGTGAGCAGCCGGTTGCGCTCGCGCAGCGGCACCTCCAGCCGGTCGGCCAGACGCAGCAGCATGTCGCGGCTGGGCAGCGAACGACCGGTCTCCATGAAGCTCAGGTGCCGTGTCGAGACCTCGGCATGGCCGGCCAGGTCGAGCTGGCTCATGCGGCGTCGCTGGCGCCATTCGCGCAACTGGAGTCCGACGGGTTGCAGTCTGTGCATGGAAGAACGATATCGCAGGCCCGAGCGCACCTGCACGACCCGCGATCAGCACAGCACCAGCTTGCGGCCGAAGGGCTCGACCGCCTGGGCATGGGCCTCGGGCACGGCCCAGATCACCGGGCAGCGCGGGCGAAAGCGCGCCGGGCCTTCCAGATCGGTAAGCACCACCACGGTGTCCGGCGCATGGCGCGCGGCCTCTTCCAGCAGCGGCGTGAAGTCGGTGCCGCCACCGCCCTGGAACTCGACCTCGCGCAGGCTGGAGCGGCCGGGCTCGAACTGCGTGACCGTGCGCACCCGTTCGTCGCCGATCACCAGCACCAGGCCGGCTTCGCTGCGCCGGGTGATGGCCTCGATCTCGCGCGCGAAGCGTTCCATCAGTTCGTCGGCGATCGAACCCGAGACGTCGACCACCAGCGCCAGCCGCGGCACGCGCCGGTTGGGGCTGAAGCCCGGCTCGAAGGGCATGCGCCGGTGAGCGCCCTGGCGGCCCTGGTTGGCCAGGTACGAGCGCGACGGCCGCGACCACGACAGACTGCGCTGTGTCGACAGTGCGCGGGCCAGCTGCGTGCGCAGCATCTGCTCCCAGGGCGTGCGGCTGCGCGGCAGGTCGGCCAGCAGCGTGCGCAGCAGCGAATGCTCGCCGTCGCCGGCGTGGGCACGTTGCAGCCGCTCGCACCATTCGCGCGTGGCCTCGGTCTCGTCCTCGGGGCGCAGGTTGTCCTGCGGGCCGGGCTGCAGGTCGCACGGGCTGTGCCGGCCGAGTTCGCGCACGCGCGCGGCGACCGGGCCATCGGCGCGCTGCGGCGCCTGTCGCGCGGCCGAGGCCTGGTCGCCGCTCGACGCTTCGGCCTGGCCACTGCCCTGGCCACGTTGCTGCGCCTTGCCGCTGCCGCGCGCGCCGCGGTCGTCGATGGCGCGGTACAGGCGTTCCACGTCCCACTGCAGCAGCGCGCTATCCACCGGCGTGGTCATGCGCAGCGCGCCGGCCAGCAGCTCTTCCAGCCGCACCGAGCGCGGCGGCAGCTGCAGCCAGCCCAGGTGGCCGAGCGCGCTGTTGACGATGGCATCGGCGCAGATGTTGTAGAGCTGCAGGTCGACGTCGCCCAGCAGCTGCTGCAGCTCCAGGTAGCGTTGGGGGTGGCGCAGCGCGATGTGCAGCACCTCATGGGCCACCAGCGCGGCCTGCACCGGCAGCGGCTGGTGGTCGAAGGCGGCGCCATAGCGGATGCGGCGGCCGTCGGTCTGCACCAGCGGCACCTCGTCGCCGTCCACGTCCTGGTGCTCGACCCACAGCGACAGCCCGCCAGTGGACGGTGCAAACTCCACCAGCCGCTGGATCGCCGGCGTGCCTCGGTGGCGGTACAGCGCCAGGCCGTGGTCAGCCATGCCGCTGGGCCGCATAGCGCTGGTAGGCCGGGCTGTCCAGCACGGCCGTTTCCAGGCCCTGTTCCAACGCGCGCTGCAGCAGCAGTTCCATGGCCAGGGTCTGGGCCTCTCGGATCGGCAGTGGCACGCTGCCGCGGGTGTCGGGCAGCTGTTCGATGATCTGCAGCGCGCGCGCCATGCGCTCGGCATCGGTGCTGGCGGCCAGCAGGCCATAGACCAGCCCGTACAGCCCGTCCAGCGTGGCCGGCAGCAGCGCGGCCGTCTCTTCGCCGGGGCGGGCGGCCAACAGCCGCACCACGTCGGTGCCGGACTTCAACTCGCGCAGCACGCCGAAGAACTCGGCCGCGTTGGCCGCGCCGATGCGCCCCTGCACGAAGACCCGTTGCGCGCTCTCGCTCAGCCCGGACTTGAGCACGTTGGAGATGTCCTCCCAGCCGCGCGGGCTGGCGCCGACCAGGTGGTCGGCGGCCAGCTGTGCCTGGGTGTCGTCCAGCTTGTCGGGCCGCACCTTCAGGTAGGCCATGACCTCGGGCGCGAAGCCCATCGCCACCGCATGCGACAGGAAGGCATCGATGAGCGACTGCACGTTGAAATGGAACATGCGGTCGGCCAGCGCGGTGCCCATGTCGTGGCTGACGGCGCCGTGGAAGCTGGCATTGCCGGCGGCCACCACCATCCAGCCGTCGGGCAGCCGGTAGTGGCCGACCTTGCGGTCCAGGATCAGCGAATAGGCCGAGATCTGCAGCCGCTGGTCGGCCGCGGTCAGCTCGTCGAGGAACAGGATGCCGGCCGGCTGTTCTGCCGTGGGCAGGAACTCCGGCGGAAACCACACCGTCTTGGCCTGCACCTCGTCGGCATAGATGGCGCCGCGGATGTCCACCGGCTCGATGGTCGTCAGCCGCAGGTCGACCAGCGGCACGCCGAAGTGCTCGGCCACCTGACGCACCACCGAGGACTTGCCCACGCCGCGCGGACCCCACAGCATGGTGGCGCGGCGGCGCAGCACTGCTTCAGCGTACTGCTCGATCAGCGCCGCCTTGGCGGTGGCAATCGACACCGGCGGGATGTTCATCGGGTTGGCGAGCATGTCAGCGTGAGGTCGGGGTTGGGGTATCGGGCGGCCCCGGCACCGCCTGGGACTGCCAGCCGGGCAGGGCGGGGCGGCGTGGCAGCGGCGGGATCTCCAGGCGCGGCATCTCGCGCATCGAGAAGATCCACACCAGCAGCAGCGGCGGCGAATTGAAGATCAGCATGCGCAGCACCGAATCGCTGCCCAGGTCCAGGCGCGGCACCAGCAGCGCGGCGATGATCAGGCCGACGGCGACCCCCAGCGGCGTGGCGCGGCGCAGCGTCACCAGCCAGCGCTGGCGCACGAAGCGCTGGTGGAACTGCGCTGGCGTGTCAGCCAGTGTCTGCGCCAGATGCTCGATGCTGCGCGCGAATTTGTGCTCGGCATCGCGGGTGCGTTTCTGCTCGTCGCCGCGCAGCGTGATGCTGGCACGCCACTGCCCGGCCGCTCGGCTCAGCCTCGACCACGGCAGGCCCAGCACCGCCAACAGGTCCTCGGGCAGCGTGAACTCCACCCCCGGCGGGGCGGCCAG
>JAGTRL010000188.1 GCA_018261815.1 Pseudomonadota bacterium | reverse complement strand
CGATCCAGCCGCCCTGCCAGTCGCCAATGCGTTGTTCGACCTCGCGCCAGCCGGCCACCTCGGCGGCCAGCTCCGCGGCCTTCGGCCCAAGCGAGTAACTGCCAAGCCCGGCGCCCTCGATCAGCCCGGCGGCAGCCAGCCTGGCCAGCGCCACGCGGGTGCTGTTCTCGCTCACGCCGAACAGGGCGCAAGACGCCACCGCCTGCCCGGCGGTCAGCGCATCACCACCCGCGCCCAGCAGCAGGTTCAGGATCAGGTGGCGAGGATTGGCCGGCATGCAATTCGCAGCATTACACGGATTGACCTGTTCAGTCAACAAGTGTAATGACGCCGGGTTCGACCACCCAAGGACGGTGATGCCGCAGCAGGCGCAGGGGCAGCCGCGGTGCGTGGCAGCGGGCACCGGAAAACCATGCGAAGCCCGTTCTCAGCGCGCGAACAAGCGCCGCACGCGCTCGCGCAGCCAAGCATGGGCTGCGTCGCCGCTGGCGCTCTGGTGCCAGACCATGCGCACGGTGTAGTGCGGCCCGTGGCCCGGCAGTTCCCACACGCGCACGGCGTAGCGCGAAGCCAGCGAGCGCGCGAACATCTGCGGCACGATGGCCATCAGGTCGGTGCAGGTCACCAGTTCCGGCAAGGCGCCGTAGTGGCGGGCGCGCACGACGGCGCGATCGCTCAATTTGAGCCGCGTCAACATCGCTTCGACGCTGCCATGAAAGGTAGCCGTCGGCGCCGCCACCGCCAGCGAGGCCTGCGTCAGCTGCTGCGTGCTCAGGCCCTTGCCGGCGCGGCCGACGGCAGGGCGCCAATGGCTGCCGGTCAGGGCCACGAAGTGCTCGTGGAACAGCGACTCGCTGGCGATGCCCACGTGTTCGGGCAACAGGATGCCGATCGCCAGGTCGATGTCGCGCGCCTCCAGCGCCGCACTCACGCGCGCCGCGTCGACCGCCACGTTGGACAGCCGGCTGTGCGGGCACTCGGCGCGCAACACGCCGGCCAGCGGCGGCAGGAACATCATTTCGCCCAGGTCCGACAGCGACAGCCGCCAATGCACGTCGGCGCTGGCGGGGTCGAAGCTTTCGCCGCGGCACAGCAGCGTCTCCAGGTCACGCAGATGCGCGGCCACCTCGGGAATGATGCGCTGGGCCAGCCGCGTCGGGTGCAGGCCCGAGGGCGAGCGCACGAACAGCGCGTCGCCGAAGCTGTTGCGCAGCCGCGCCAGCGCGTTGCTGACCGTCGGCTGCGACATCGCCAGCTGGCGTCCGGCCTCGGTCACCGAGCCCGTGCGCTGCACCGCACACAGCACGCGCAACAGGTTCAGGTCGAGTTGGCGGAAGTTCATCGACATCGGTTTGGTGAATGGGCCGGATTCTGACGATCAATTCGACGAAGTCGAGTGCGACGGCTAGATTGCCGCTTCATCACCCGCATGGCCGGGTGCGAACGGGGGACCCAGGCGTGCTGCAGATCATCATCCAGGGCCGCGGCGGCCAGGGGGCACAGACGGCGGGCAACCTGCTGGCGATGGCCTTCTTCGCGCAGGGCAAGCAGGTGCAGTGCTTCGCCAGCTACGGCGGCGCGCGCCGCGGCACGCCGGTGAGTTCGACGCTGCGCGTCGACGAGCGGCCGGTGCGGCTGCGCTGCGACATCGAGCGTGCCGACGCCATCCTGTGCTTCGACGCCAGCCTGCTCGAAGGCCGGCTGCTGGCCACGGCCGATGCGCGCACGCTGATCGTCGTCAATTCGGCCCAACCCATCGAGCACTACGCACAGGTGCTTCCCGGCTACCGCGTGATCCCGATCGACGGCCTGGCCGTCGCACGCCGCCACGGCCTCGGGCGCATCGTCAACTCGGCCTTGCTGGGGGCACTGGCACGCGCGCTGGCAGCGCCGCCGCTCGAGGCGATGGAGCGCACGCTGGTGCAGAACTCACCCAAGCTGCACGATCAGAACATCGCCGCCTGCGAGGACGGCTTTGGCCGTGCCGACGAACAGCTGCGCGGGGTGGCGGCATGAATGCGCCGCTGCCGATCCCCCCGACCTGGACCACCGGCAGCACCGCGGCCATCAAGACCGGCACCTGGCGTGCGGCGCTGGCCAAGCATGTGCAGGCGCCATCGCCCTGCCATGTCGCCTGCCCGGTGCACGGCGACATCGCCGAATGGATCGGCCAGGCGCGCGCGCGCGACTTCCACGCCGCCTGGCAGACGCTGTCGCGCCACAACCCCTTTCCCGCCGTCATCGGTCGCATCTGCCACCACCCCTGCGAAAGCGCCTGTAACCGCGCCGGCTACGACGAGCCGCTGTCGATCTGCAAGCTCGAACGCTGCGTCGGCGACATGGCGCTCGAACGCGGCTGGGCCCATGCCGCCGCCGCGACGGCGCGCGCCGAATGCGTCGCCGTGGTCGGCGGCGGGCCGTCGGGCCTGTCTGCCGCCTACCAGTTGCGCCGGCGCGGCTTCGCCGTCACGCTGTTCGAGGCGCAGCCCGAACTGGGCGGACTGATGCGCTACGGCATCCCCGCCTACCGCCTGTCGCGCACGGTGCTCGACGCCGAGATCGCACGCGTCGTGGCGCTGGGCATCGATGTGCGCTGCGGCCAGGCCATGGACTCGCCCGAGGCCCTGGCCGAGCTGCGTGCCGCCTTCGACGCGGTCTACCTGGCCTACGGCGCGCGGCGTCAGAAGCGCCTGCCCCAGCTCGACTACAGCCGGCCCTGGGTGGTGGATGGCGCCGACTACCTGGCTTGCGCCAGCCGCGGCGCGCCACCGGCGCTCGGCACGCGCCTGGTGGTGATCGGCGGCGGTAGCGCGGCGCTCGATGTCGCGCGCAGCGCACGCCGTGCGGGGCACGAGGTGACGATCCTGGCGCTCGAAGCCGAGGCCGACATGCCGGCGCAGCGCGAAGAAGTCATCGAGGCGCGCGAGGAAGGCATCGTGCTGGCCGATGCGGCCCTGCTGCGCGGCGTCAACGAGTCGGCCACCGGCTTGCGCCTCGACTGCGTGCACGTGCGCTTCGAGGCCGGTGCGCGCAAGGGGCAGTTCAGCGTGACGCCGCTGGACGGCACGGCCTTCACGCTCGACGCCGACGCCATCGTCACGGCCATCGGCCAGGACCCGGATCTGTCGCCGCTGGCCGGCGCCGTCGACTGCACCGACACCCTGCTGCGCACCGATGTGGCCGGCCGCACCAGCGCCGCGGGTGTGTGGGCCGGCGGCGACCTGACGAGCACGGCGCGCTTCGTGTCCGAAGCCATCGGCATGGGTGAACGCGCCGCGCTGGCCATCGAGCGCGAGCTGAACGCGCGCGCCGGTGCCGATGGCAGCGCCGCGTTGCCCGAGCCACGAGCGCTGGTCGAGCTGGCAGCGATCAACCTGCACTACCACCCGACACAGCCGCGTGCCGCGGATCAACGGCTGGCCGTGGCGCAGCGCCTGGCCCATGGCGGCGAGGTGCAGCTCGGCCTGGCCATCGAGCAGGCGCTGGCCGAAGCCGCGCGCTGCTTTTCCTGCGGCACCTGCACGCACTGCGACAACTGCGTCACCTACTGCCCCGATCTGGCGGTGCAACCTGCGGGTGACGGCTACACCGTGCTCACCGACTACTGCAAGGGCTGCGGCGTGTGCGTCAAGGAATGCCCGACCGGTTCGATGACGATGCTCGAGGAGTTGCGATGAGCCATGACGAGAGGCCGGTGCTGCTGACCGGCAACCACGCCGTGGCCTGGGCCGCGCGGCTGGCACGGCCGCAGGTGGTGCCGGTGTACCCGATCACGCCGCAGACCCCGGTGCTGGAACTGCTGACCGACTTCCAGGCCGAGGGCCACTTCGACGCCGAGATCATCACGCCCGAATCCGAGCATTCGGTGATGTCGGCCTGCATCCCGGCGTCGCTGGCGGGGGTGCGTGTCTTCACCGCCACCGCCTCGCAGGGCCTGCTGTTGATGCACGAGTTGCTGCACTACGCGGCCGGCGCGCGCGCGCCGATCGTCATGGCCAATGTCAACCGCACCGTGGCCTCACCATGGGCCTTCTGGCCCGACCAGACCGACAGCGTGGCGCAACGCGATACCGGCTGGATCCAGTTCTATGTCGAAAGCGCGCAGGAGGCGCTGGACACGGTGATCCAGGCCTTCCGCATCGCCGAACAGGTGCTGCTGCCGGTGATGGTCAACCTCGACGCGTTCTACGTCTCGCACGCGCTCGAGCCGGTGAGCGTGCCGGCGCAGGCGCGCGTCGATGCCTACCTGCCGCCCTTCGACCCGCCGCAACGGCTGGACACGGCGTCACCGTCGGGCTGGGGCAACGTGGTCACGCCCGACATGTACAACCGCCACCGCCAGGAGCTCGAGGCCGCGATGGGCCGCGTGCCCGTGCTGGCGGCCGAGGCCGACCGCGACTGGGCCGAACGCACCGGCCGCAGCTGGGGCGTGATCGAGCGCTACCGCTGCGACAGCGCGGCCACGGTGATCGTCGCCATGGGCAGCCTGTGCGGCACGGCGCGCGAGGCGGTGGATGCGCTGCGCGACGCCGGCCAGGCCGTCGGCCTGCTCAAGCTGCGGCTGTTCCGCCCGCTGCCCGCGGCAGCGCTGCGCGCGGCGCTGGCCGGGGTGGACAACGTGGTCGTGCTCGACCGCAACCACTCGCCCGGCTGCGGCGGCGTGCTGCACCAGGAGCTGCGCGCTGCGCTCTACGGCATGCCCGCGGCGCCGCGCATCCACGGCTACCTGGCGGGGGTGGGCGGCATCAACGTCGCGCCCGAACGCATCGCCGCCTTCGTGCAGCGGGCGCAGGCCGAAGCGCCGCAGCCGCATTCCGAATGGGTCCGGTGAACACCATGCCAAGCCTCACGACATCCCCGCCGCGCAGCGACGCGCCGCTGCTGTGCCCGGGCCACGCCGCCTGCCCGGGCTGCGCCGAACCGCTGACGCTGCGCCACATCCTCGACGTGCTCGGCCCCGACACGATGGCGGTGATCCCGCCGTCGTGCATGGCCATCATCGCCGGGCCGCAGCCCTACAGCTCGCTGCGCATCCCGGTGTACCAGCCGACGCTGGAAGCCAGCGCGGCCGCGGCCTCGGGACTGCGCCGCGCGCTCGACGCCAAGGGGCAGCACGACACCCAGGTCATCGTGCTCGCCGGCGACGGCGGCACCTACGACATCGGCTTCCAATGCCTGTCGTCGGCGGCCGAGCGCAACGAGAACATCCTGTACTTCTGCCTCGACAACGAGGGCTACATGAACACCGGGGCGCAGAAGTCCTCGTCGACGCCGCACTACGCCAGCACCGGCTCCACACCGGCGGGCAAGACCTCGCGCAAGAAGAACCTGCTCGAGATCATGGCCGCCCATGGCATCCCCTACGCGGCCAGCGCCAGCATCGGCCACCTCGATGATCTGAGGCGCAAGGTCCAGAAGGCCAAGGCGATGCGCGGCCTGCGATTGATCACGCTGCTCATCCCCTGCCTCGACGGCTGGGGCCTGGCCGACGACGGCGCGCTGGGCACCGCGCGGGCGGCGGTCGAGTGCGGGGCCTACCCGCTGGTCGAGATCGAGGACGGCGTGCGCTACACGCTCAACCACCCGCAGCGCACCCGTCCGGTGGCCGACTACCTGGCGCTGCAGCGGCGCTACCGGCACCTGTCGGCCGAACAGACCCAGGCGCTGCAGGCCGAGGTCGACGAAGGCTGGGCGCGGCTGCAGCGACGCGTGGCCGCCTGAGTCGGGCGGGCGCCGCCCGCAGCGGTTGAACCAGATCAATTCTTTTCTCGCATTCCGGTACCAGAATATTTCTATTGGGCCGCGGCCCGGGGAGTGCGACACCGTGAGCAAAGGCCTGCTGAGGCTGAACGTCAATCACCGCACCGAGCAGTACGCGGTGGCTGACAACGCGCTGCTGCTCGACGTGCTGCGCGACACGCTTGGCCTGACCGGCACCAAGCAGGGCTGTGACGGTGGCGAATGCGGCGCCTGCACGGTGCTGGTCGACGACCAGCCGCGGCTGGCCTGCCTGACGCTGGCGGCCACCTGCGAAGGGCGGCGCATCGAGACCATCGAACACCTGGCCGCGCACGGCCGCATGAGCCGGCTGCAGCGCGCGTTCCACGAGTCCCTGGGCACGCAATGCGGCTTCTGCACCCCCGGCATGGTCATGGCCAGCGAGGCGCTGCTGCGCCGCGTGCCGCAGCCCAGCGAGGCGCAGATCCGCGAGGCGCTGGCCGGCAACCTGTGCCGCTGCACCGGCTATGTGAAGATCGTCGAATCGGTGCAGGCCGCCGCGGGGGCCAGCGCATGAGACACGAGGGATCGGCCGACGTCTGCGCCGGACGAGGGGCCGACAAGGCTGCCGGCGTCGGCGTGCGCACGCCTCTGATCGACGGCGTCGACAAGGTCACCGGCCGCGCCCGCTACACCGCCGATCTGCCACTGGGGCCGGCGCTGGTCGGCCGCATCCTGCGCAGCCCGGTGGCGCACGGCCTGATCCGCGCCATCGACACCACCGCGGCCCGGGCCCTGCCCGGTGTGCGCGCGGTGATCACCGGCGAGGACTTCACCGCGCCCTATGGGGTGATCCCGATCGCGCAGAACGAATGGCCGCTGGCCCGCGACAAGGTGCGCTACCGCGGCGAGCCGCTGCTGGCGGTGGCGGCCATCGACGAGGCCACGGCCGAAGCCGCGCTGCGCGCTGTTCAGCTCGACATCGAGCCGTTACCCGCCTACTTCACGGCCGACGAGGCGCGCGCCGAAGATGCCGTGCTGCTGCACGACTACAAGGCCGGCAACATCGAACGCCGCGTCGACCAGGAATTTGGCGATGTGTACGCCGGCATGGCCGCGGCCGACCTGGTGCTCGAACGCCGCACCACCTATGCCGAGGTGGCCCACGGCCAGATCGAGTTGAATGCCGCAGTCGCCAGCTGGGAGCCCGAGGCCGAGCGCCTGACCACCCATTCGGTGACCCAGGTGCCGTACTACCTGCACCTGACGCTGGCGCAGGTGCTGGGCCTGGACGCCTCGCGCATCCGCGTCGTCAAGCCCTTCGTCGGCGGCGGCTTCGGCCACCGCGTCGAGCCGTTGAACTTCGAGATGGTCACCGCCGCGCTGGCCCGCGCCGCCGGCGGCACGGTGGCGATGCAGCAGACGCGCGAGGAAGCCTTCCTCACGCACCGTGGCCGGCCGGCCACCGACATTCGGCTGAAGATCGGCATGACGCGCCGCGGCGAGATCACGGCCGTCGATGCCGAGGTGGTGCAGCGCGGCGGCGCCTACGGCGGCTACGGGCTGGTGACGATCCTCTACGCCGGGGCGCTGCTGCACGCGCTGTACCGCGTCGGCGCCGTGCGTTACCAGGGCTTTCGCGTCTACACCAACCTGCCGCCCTGCGGCGCGATGCGCGGCCATGGCGCGGTCGACGTGCGCCATGCCTTCGAGTCGCTGCTCGACGAGATGGCCGGCCGGCTCGGGCTGGACCCCTTCGCGGTGCGCCGCGCCAACCTGATCGACGCGCCCTACCGTACGTTGAACGACCTGCAGGTCAACTCCTACGGCATCCCGGCCTGTCTGGACTGGGTCGAACAGGCCTCGGGCTGGGCCGCGCGGCGCGGCAAGCTGCCGCCAGCCGGTGGCCTGCGGCGCGGGCTGGGCGTGGCCTGCTCGCATTACGTGTCGGGCTCGGCCAAGCCGGTGCACTGGAGCGGCGAACCGCACGCAGTCATCAACCTGAAGCTCGATTTCGACGGCGGCATCACCATCCTCACCGGCGCGTCCGACATCGGCCAGGGTTCGTCGACGCTGCTGACGCAGGTGGTGGCCGAGGTGCTGATGCTGCCGCTGGCTCGCATCCGCGTCGTCGCCACCGACAGCGCGCTCACGCCCAAGGACAACGGTTCTTATTCGTCGCGTGTGTCCTTCATGGTCGGCAACGCGGCGCTGCGTGCGGCCGAGGAACTGAAGCGCGTGCTGGTCGCCGCCGCGGCACGCAAGCTCGAGGTCAGCCCCGGCGAGATCGACTGGGCCGGCGAATGCTGCGCCGTGATCGGCACCGACAAGTCGCTGAACTTCGCCCAGGTGGTCGAGGCCGCGCTGGTGGACAGCGGCACGCTCACCGTCAAGGGCGTGTGGTCGACGCCGAAGGAAACGCAAGGCGGCAAGTTCCGCGGCGCGGCCGTCGGCTCGACCGCCGGCTTCTCCTACGCGGCGCAGGTGGTCGAGGTCAGCGTCGACGAGGACACCGGCGTGGTCAAGGTCGAGAAGGTGTGG
>JAGTRL010000187.1 GCA_018261815.1 Pseudomonadota bacterium | reverse complement strand
ACGCATCGGCTACGAGACCATCACCCTGCCCGGCGACGAGCGTTTGGGCCTGGTCGGCCTGGCCTACCTGGTCGAGGCGCGGCCCGGGCTGTGCCTGGGGCCGGCGGTCTACGGCGCGGCCAGCGGCCAGCGCGGCGGCTTCTTTACCATCGGCGCCGAAGCCGCGTTGTGCACCCAGCTGGTCGGGCCGCTGAACCTGCAGGCCGGGCTGTACGTGGGCGGTGGTGGCGGTGCGGCCGCACCAGTGGGCGGCGGGTTGATGCTGCGGCCCTATGCCAATCTGCTGTGGGACTTCGGCCCTTTCCGCGCCGGCGTGTCGGTGTCGAGCGTCAGTTTCCCCAACGGCGACATCGACAGCAGCCAGGTCGGCGTGGTGTTTGACATGCCCATGAGCTTCGCCTACTTGCCGGTGGGCACCGCCATGCCGGCGCGACCTGGCCCCACCCGCAGCGGCATGGGCTTCGACCGCATGCTCGCTGTCGGCGGCGTGTACCGGCCGCGCAGCGGCACCCTGGGCACGAGCGGCGCGCCGCTGCCGTCGAACATCGGCTATATCGGCGCGCGCGCCGAGACCTTCCTGTGGCCCGACGTCTACGTCGGACTGGAAGCCAACGGCGCCGCCAGCGGTGGCGTCGACGGCTATGCCGAGATCCTGGGGTCGGTGGGGGCGGAGTTCCCGCTCGGCGACGGCAGCATCACGCTCGGCGGCCGGCTGGCCTTCGGCATGGGCGGCGGCGGCGACATGCCGATGGGTGGCGGCCTGCTCGGCAAGGCGGCGGTCGACTTGAGCGTGCCGCTGTCGCGCGACTTCAGCCTCGGCGTGGAAGCTGGCTGGGCCAGCGCGCCGCAGGGCGACTTCAGCGCGCCCTTCGCCTCGCTGGCGCTGCGCTGGGCGCTCGACCCGCTGCCCGGTGTGGCGCCGGTGCCAGTGCGCCAGGAATGGTCCGCCGGCGTGGAGATGTACACCGACGCCGCGCGCAAGGACGGCGGCTCGCGCAGCATGCAAAACGTCAGTTTCAAGTACACCCGCTTCATAGGCCCGGCGCTGTACCTCACCGGCCAGGTACAGAGCGCCTACCAGGGCGGTGCCGGCGCCTACACCGTTGGGCTGTTCGGCGTTGGCGGGCAATGGCGCTTCGAGCCGGACCTGCTGGCCGGGGCCGAAATGCTGGCCGGCGCCGCTGGCGGTGGCGGCGTCGATACCGGCGGCGGCGCCATCGTCAAGCCGATGGCCTATGTCGGCGCGCAACTGGGCAAGCCGCTGTCGCTGCGCCTGGGCGCGGGCTGGATCAAGGCGGTCGACGGCGAGCTCAGCAGCCCGGTGGTCGACCTGACACTCACGTTTGCGTTCGACCTGGCCGGCCGGCCGTGACAATGCCGGCCACCCATCTCACGGAGACCACATGAGCAAGACCCTCCTGATCACCGGCGGCAGCCGCGGTATCGGCGCTGCCGCCGCCCTCCTGGCCGCGCAGCGCGGCTGGGACGTGGCCGTCAACTACACCCGCGATGCCGCGGCCGCGCAGCGCGTGGCCGAGCAGGTGCGCGCGGCAGGCCGGCGCGCGCTGGTCGTTCAGGCCGACGTGGCCGACGAGACCCAGGTCCTGGCCATGTACGCTACCGTCGACAAGGAGTTCGGCGCGCTCGGCGGCCTGGTCAACAACGCCGGCGTGGTCGATATGCCGGCGCGCGTCGATCAGATGAGCCTGCAGCGGCTGATGCGCATGTTCGCCATCAACCTGACCGGCTCGTTCCTGTGCGCGCGCGAGGCCGTCAAGCGCATGAGCACCCGGCACGGCGGCACCGGCGGCGTCATCGTCAACCTGTCATCGGCCGCGGCCCGGCTGGGCTCGCCGGGCCAGTACGTGGACTACGCGGCGGCCAAGGCCGGCATCGACACCTTCACGCTGGGCCTGGCGCGCGAGGTGGCCACCGAAGGCATCCGTGTCAACGCAGTGCGCCCCGGCATCATCGACACCGAGATCCATGCCAGCGGCGGCCTGCCCGACCGGGTCAAGCAGACCGCGCCGATGGTGCCGATGCAGCGCGCCGGCAGCGCCGAGGAGGTGGCGCAGGCCATCGTCTGGTTGCTGTCGGACGACTCCAGCTACACCACAGGCGCGGTGATCGACGTCACGGGCGGACGCTGAGCCGGGCCGCTCAGGCCTGCTGCGACAGCGCCGCATACTCCTCGAGCAGCGCGCGCAGCTTCTTGCCCTGCCACTGCCAGGTGTCCTGCATCCAGTCGGCCACCTTCATTGAGCGCAAGGCGGCCTCGTAGCCGGCCATCGCCACCGTGTCGCCGGTGCCCAGCGCGGCCTCCCACAGCGACGCCAGCACCCAGAAATGCTCGTTGCCGATCTCCTCGGGCAAGCGCTGCAGGTGGGCGCGCGCGAGCTGCGCCACGTCCTTGCGCATGCGCAGGGCCAGCGTGTGGTCGGTGATGGCGTCGTCGCGCATTCCGGCCTTGAGGTGCTCACGCGCGCGCAGGTCGAGCAGAAAGGCGAAGTTGATGCCGGTGTAGTGGTCCTGCTTCAGCGCGAAGCCGCGGGCATAGGCGGTGATGCCGATGTCGAGCAGCTGCGGCTTGGGGTTGATCTCCCACAACCGCTTGTGGATGGCGCCATACAGGCCCAGCGTCTCGGGGTTGTTGCAGGTCTCCGGCTTGAGCACGCGCAGCACCTCCAGCGCGTCGTTCAGCGCCGTCATCGGGTCGGGCTGCTTGCTCTTGTAGATCGCCAGCGCCAGGCGCTGGATGACGAAGCTGTCGGTGGGCCGGCGCTTGCGCGCTTCGTCCAGCAGCACGCGGGCGCTGGCGAAGTCGCTGTCGTTGATGCGCTTTTGCGCCTGCTCGAGCAGCTGCTTGGTATTCAGGTCCACCGCCTCGGTGTCGGCACTGCCGTCCCTGGTGAGCAGGGTGGACAGCGGTGGCACCTGCTCGGTGGCGGCGGGCATGGCCGTGGGCACTGGGGCAAAGGGCGCCAGCGCCTCCTCGTCAAGCGCCTTCTGGTCCACCGGCGGGCGCAGCGTAGGCAGGAAGGTGTAGATCGGGCTGTCGATGCGCCGTTCGGCGGCGATGGCCTGGATCGCGGCCTTCAGCTCGTCGCGGAAGCGCCGCGCCTCCTTGGCGCCGATGTCCTCGCCCAGGTGCTTGTAGCGGCGGATGGCGATGTGGCTGAAGTCGAAGGGGTTCTGGAACTGTTCCTCGGCGACGATGATCGTGGCGTGCGGCCGCAGCGCATAACGCACGCCCAGCTCGAACACCGCGTTGGAGTTGTTGGTGGACAGGTCGGCCACCACCAGGTCGGCATTCAGCAGCCACTGGTACATCGGCAGGTCGATGGTGCCGGAATGCTGGATCTCGTCGGCGCGGATGCATTCCAGCCCCGCCGCCTCGACCGCGTCCTTGATGATCGCGTAGGACGCGTCCAGGTCGAGCACGCGGCCGTCGCGGTAGTCGGTCTTGCGGCCGTAGCCCTGGATCACGAAGCAGGACTTCATGCGCGTGCGGTCAGCTCGAAGGCAGCGGCAAGGCGATGGGGGTGTCGGTAGGGTCCGGCGCCACGCGGGCTCGGCCCGGGCCGAGCCCGCGTGCGCCCGTCGGTCTGCCACGTCGACATCATTTCCTCGGATGCTGTCATTCTCGGCGCATCAGCTGGCCAGCGCACTCAGCTGCTTCAGTATGGCGGTCGCTGCCTTGGCCTCGCTGGCCGAGGCCTGCTGTGCATAGGGCTGCAATACGAAGCGTGACTGGTCATGCACGGAGGCCCACATGCGTTTGGCCGGCGCGCGCTGCGCCAGAGCGGCGAAGCCGAGCTCGATGCCGGCACCCGCGGCCGCCAACCGTCCCGCGGCCATGGCTTCGAGCATCTGAATCTCCACCAGCGCGACCACCGACCAGAAATCCGGCGCGCTGACGCTCTTGGCCTGCAAGGACTGAAGCGCCGCCGCCACGCGTACCGCATCGAGCTCGATTTTCGGCTGGCGCTGCAGCGCGGCTATGCGCAGCTGCAGCGCCACCCCGTTCATGATCGGATAGAACAGGTCGTCCGCACCACTGGCCAGCGCCATGGCTTCGGCACGTGCATAGTGCTGCTGCGACCGCTGCAGCGCCGCCAGCTCGGCTGCACCGGCTTCCTCCACCAAGGCCAGTCGCTTCCAGGCCGAACCGAGCAGGTTCTCTCGCTCCACGGTGCTCTGCAGGTCGGCCAGTTGCTGCAGCTGCCGAATGGCGTAGCGGATCTCGTCGCGCGCCTGCACCGCATCGTCGCGCTGGGCACCGCGCCGCGCCAGCAGGTTGCCCAGCTGCTCGGCGGCCTTCATCGACGCGCTGCCGTCGGCCGCGCCCACGGCGCACCGGTACCAGTCGATGGCCGCGTCGACATCGCCACATTCCGAATAGGCCAGGCCGAAGGCCTCGGCCACCGCGCCGATACCGCCCCACAGCGGTTGGTAGCGGGCCTGCAGCTGGCGCAGCTTGGTGAGCCGGCGCCGCGTGATGTCCTTCGAACGCACATTGGCATAACGCGCGTCGAGCGCCTCGTTCTCCAACACCAGGGCCAGCGCCGGTGCGGAGGCCACATCGGGCAGCACGGCCGCCTGAGCGGCCTGGTGCTCGTCGGGCGGCACATAGCGCCAGTCCGGATCGCCGTAGCACTGGTACGCGGCCCAGGTGTTGCCGGCCGGTCGCGCTTCCCACGCGGCCAGTCGCGCTGCGCCGACGGCGTCGATGAATCGGTCGCCGGCCAGCAACCGTTGGTAGAAGCACACGGCGAACAGCATCGCCGGGCCGTCTTCCACGGCCCAGCCGGCCGCGACGACGCAACGCACGCCATCCCGAATCAGTTGCTCGGCGATGCTGGCAGCAAAGCGTGCGCGCTTCGATCCCAGCGCATTGCGCTGCACATTCGGATCGGCGTGGATCTGGCCGATGAAGCAGCAGTTCAGGAACACCAGCTCGGGCACACTGCGCATGGCGCCGATCTCGCTTGGGCCGAGCACGGTGTCGTTGGACAGGATCACGCCGCCCGTGCCGTCGTCGCGATGCTCGCCGTGGCCGCTGATGTGCACGACGCGCAGCGGCTGCGCCAGCAGCGCATTCACCGCCTGCAGCGCATCGGGCTCGATCAGCGCCGGCACCCCCAGCGCCTTGGCCACTGCCTGCGCTTCTGCGCGGGCGCCAGGCAGTTCGGCGAATCTGCTCTTGTCGCACTGCGGCTCGCCGATCACCAGCACGCCGCCTTCGCGCCCGGCCCCCACCGGCTGGGCGCGGAAATCCTCGGTGCGCAGCTTGCGCAACACCTGCGTGCGCACTGCCCAGGGCAGCCGCTCGCCCGGGGCGCCGCCGTGCGACGCATCGCCGGTGTCCAGCAATTCCCACGGAAAGCGCGCGGTGTCCTTGTCGAGCTGCAGCACGATGGACCGTGAGCCTGCGAGAAAGGGCTCGATCTCCACCGGCACCAGCAGCTGGAACAGGCTGCGCCCGATCTGGGTGTCGGTGTTGTCGCTGTCGGCGCCGACGCGCACCAGCTCATCCACCAACTGCGCCTGCGTGGCCTGGCCGCGCACCTCGTTGCGCGCCCGTTGCGTGTCCAGCGTGTACTCGATGACCGGTTGCTGCTTCGGCCCGTCGCAACGCTGCACCGCAGTGATGAAGTCGTAGCCGGCGCCGCGGTAACCCGAATCCGAAGGGCGGCGCAGCGGTCCGACACCCGGCACCAGCGTCGGCTGCAGCGTGAAGTCCTTGGGCCGCGCTTCGGCCAGCACGGCGAGCGCGTTGTGCGCCTCGGTGGCGCGGTCGAGGTACAGCTCCACCAGCAGCAGTCTCGACACCAGCGGCCAGCCGCTGCGCCGCAGTCGCTGGTTGGCGTCGGCCACGCCCTGGGCAATGGCCTGCGCGGCGCTGCCCACGTGCACGCCCATGCCGCCGCTGCCGACCAGCGTGGCCGCCAGCTCGAAGCCGGTGGCGCCACCGCCGGGCTGTTCGCTGGCGCGCTGCGCGTAGGCCATCACGCCTTGGCGCACGGTGTCGCTCAGGTCGTTCGGGCGCAGTCGACCCTCCTCACCCAGGCCGACCACCACCGCCGCCGCAGGCTGCGGCAGCGCCAGCGGCCGCTCGGGGTCGATGCGGGTGTTGACGAAGACCTGGTGCGTGCCGGGAATCGATGGGTACAGGCCAGCGCCCAGGGCCTCGCCCATGGCATCGCCGATGAGCGCGTTGACCACCGCTTCGGTACCACTCAGGCGCGTCGAGATGTAGTGGCCGAGCAGCAGCGGCTGGTTGATGAACTTGAGGTTGCCATTGACCACGGACACCGACAGCCTCAGGGTCGGCGTGGCCGCCGAGACATCCGAGGCCCGGGCCTCGCGTGCGAACAGGTCGGTGGTCAGCGACGGCGGCTGCGAGTTGTGCTTGCCGCGAGAAGGACGGTTCGGCACCAGCGCCGAGGCTTCGGTGGCTTCGGCCGGGCCGCCGCGCGTGCCCGCGGCGTTGGCTTCCAGGCGCGGCAGGCTCTGCGTGTCGCCGCCGGCCAGCAACTCCACGTAGGCGGCGAAGGCGTGGGACGCGTCGGACAGCTTGCCGTGCGCGACATCGCATCGCCAGGTGCGCACGCCGGGAAGCAGCGCGCTGCCGAGGGTGACGCGGCCGTCGCCGCCATCGGGTGTATCCAGGTACTCCAGGCCCTCCTGGCCGAGTCGGAAGCCGGCAGGGGTGAACTTCTCGTGTCCGACGACGAGCAGCAACTTCTGCGCCATCGCGCCCAGGTTTGCGGCCTGCGCGTCGAGCCGGCGCCGCAAGGCCACGGCCTGGTCGAGCACGGCCTGCGGCGGCGCGCTCCAGCGGTACACGCTGAGCTGGCGCTCGTCGCTGTGCCAGCGGCTGCGCTCGCGCAGCAGGCGCAGGTCCTCATCGGCCAGCTTCTGCCAGGTGGCCGACTGGTCCAGCGCCAGTGCGGGGTCGGTGAGCCCAGCCTGCAGCTGCAAGAAGCCGGGCATGGCCGCCATCACCGCGCGGGTACCGGCATCGTCGAAGAGTCCGCCGAAGGCCACGAGCGTGTTGCCGAAGGTATCGTCGCCGGACAACACCTGCATGGGGGCCCAGGAGCCGCCGTTGGGCGTGCCCAGCATCAGCAGCCGCGCGCCGTCGCGGGCCATCAGCCGGTCCCAGACGTCGGGGCACTCGAGCTGCATCGTGCGCGCCACCAGCCCGCCCATCGAATGCGCGAGCAGCTGCACCGGCTGCTGGCTGGCCTCGCGCCGCGACAGGGCCTCGGCCACCACCTGGCCCAGGCGGCGCGCTTCCTGCTCGACCGGCCGGCGCCAGTCGTAGGCGAACTCGATGACCTCGTGCGTCGACGCCAGGTGCTCGATCAGGTCGTCGTAGCTCAGGCCGATGGCGCCATCGGGCGTGACGCGGTCGGCGGTGTTCGGATCCCAGGCCAGCTTCTTCAGCCCGCCGATGAGGCGCAGGCCCAGCCAGATGCGCTTGCCGTCCAGTGCCAGGTTCGACCCCAGGATGCCGGGCAGCACCACCACCGCCGGCCGCTGCTCGGCCGGCACGCCGGCGCGGTCGGGCCCGCGCGAGCGAGCGATGGCGTTCGCCGCGCGCGTGCCGCTGGCGTCCTGCCCGGCCCAGGACAGCGGGCCGATGAGGCGGAAGTCGGCGGGCTGCTCGTCCATCAGCCCGCTGGCCACGGCGGCGACGCTGCGCTCGTTGGCGAAGTAGTTGAAGTGCGAGACCTTGGCGCCCCGCTCGAGCACGAAGCTGGCGCCGGACCTCGCGCGCGGCGTGCCGCCGTACATCGAACGCGTCTGCACCACCAGGTCGTTGTCGGTCCAGTAGAAGGCATCGGCCAGCAACGTCTTCACCCACGACATCAGCGAATCGCCTTCGATGTCGCCGGCCAGAACGCGCAGCTGGCCGGGCAGCGGCTCGCCGCCGCCGTTGAGCCACTTGACCACCGGGCTGTCCGGCGTCATCGCCTCCAGCCCCGGCAGTTCGGCCGGGTCGGTGCGGCGTTGCGCGACTTCGCTCAGGAAGCTCACCAGCTCCGGCGCCACCGGCAGGCTGGCCAGCTCCAGTCCCCACTTCAGCACCGACAGGTAGGCGTCGAGCCGCCTGCCGGCCAGCAGCGTGCCGCGCGACGGGCAGGCCACGCGCAGCACACGTTCGACCTGGATGGCCTTGGCCTGGACCTCCTTTACCAGCGCCTGCAGGTCCTTGCGGTGCTGCGAATAGTCCAGTGCCTTCTGTCCCTGGCTCTC